>NZ_JBNPNH010000002.1:0-455405 GCF_050314555.1 Candidatus Spyradosoma sp. SGI.093
GCGGTCTTCGCCCGCGACGAAAGCGCGTTGACAGTCGCGGCGTTTTCGGCGAAAATTTCGGCAATAACGTTCTTACCCTCCTTACCAATCCATTCATCATGAAAAAATCATCCAAACGCGGTTTTACCCTCATCGAAATCCTCGTCGTCATCGCGATCATCGGCCTGCTCGCCGCCCTGCTCGTCCCCGTCATCGGCGTGGCGATGAAGAAGGTGCAGATCACGACCATGCGCGGCAAGTACTCCGGCTGGATCACGGCGATCGAGCAGTACAAGTCCGTCTATAATTACTACCCGATTCTGAACAAGGGCGCGACCGTCGGCGACGACGAGCACTACAATCTCGGCCAGGGCGACACCGGGCTGAACTTCGTCAAGGCGCTCTCGGGCCGCGATCCCGAAACGGGCGACAAGCTTTCCAAGGAAGACCAGAAGAGCTTCAACAAGCGCGGCCGCTCCTTCTGCGATTTCTCGCCCGAGGACTTCACGCAGGAAGACGGCACCGTCGATTACGGCACGCTCTGCGACGTCTTCGGCAACACGAACATTCACGTCGTCATGGACACGGACGACAACAAGCACGTCGTCATTCCCGGCGAATACATGCCCGACGACGCGACCGAGGCCGAAACCGACGCGAACGGTCTCATGAAGAACGTCATCATCTTCACGTCCGTGAACGACGGCGAAGACTACGAAAACGTCTACAGCTGGCGCTGATTCCGTTCCCGCGCGTTCCCGCCGCGGGAACGCGCGCGTTTTCCCCTTCCCCGCAAATCCGTTCCGCCGCCCTCATGTTGTTCCGCAAGAAAAATTCCCCGCGCGCGCGTTTCCGCCGCGCCTTCACGCTGATCGAGATTCTGACCGTCGTCGCCATCATCGGGCTGATTTCGGTCGTCATCATCGGGCTGCAGCCCAACAACCCGCACGGCATCGACGACGCCGTCCGGCTCGCGGCGCAGCAGTTCAAGGTCGCCCGCGCGCAGGCGGTGCTGGGGCACAATCCGGACCGTGAGCCCGAAACCAACAAGCGCTACAACATCCGCTCGGCGGTGCTCGTGCTCAACGACGAAAACGACGACGAGCGCCACCTGCGCCACATGGTCGCGATCGTCGGCGGCACGGACGACGAGAGCAAGACCGACCTGCGCGACTACTACTGGTACTCCGTCGGCGGGAACGCCGGCGTCACGCTGCCGAAAGGCGTCTTCTTCGTGCCGCCCACGGAATCGGGCATCGAGCACAGCTCGCTCGCGCCGATCGAAGGCGACTACGAAGTCTCGCTCGATCCCTCGCTCGAGCTCGGCGGCAAGCAGTTCGGCTCCGGCAAGCAGAAATGGTACGCGTATTTCTTCGACTCCAACGGGCAGACCTACATGACCAAGGCGACCTTCATGGTCGCGGAGGGCGTCTGGATGCCCGGCAACGGCATCCGCTTCGATTCGGACGCCGCCGTCGTCGGCTTCGCCGTCACGCGCAACGGCTCGCTCGTCTTCACGCGCGACGCGGACGAAACCGAAGCCGCCAACGAGCTTTGAGGCGTTCCCGCGCCCGCGCCTTCCTCCGAAAAAATCCCTTTCAGAAAAAATCATCATGACCGCGTTTCCGCAGAAAATCTCCTTGCTCCGCCGCGCCGCCGACCGCGCGCGTTCCCGTCGCCGCCGAGGCTTCAGCCTCGTGGAAGTCCTCCTCGCCGTCGCCGTGCTCGGCATGGCGATTCTGACCATCGTCGGGCTGCTCAACGCCGCGTTCGAGTCCGTGAGCTCGAACCTGCGCACGAGCCAGGCGCTGACGGTCTATACGCGCCTGGACGGCGCGCTCGCCGACGTGCGGGAATTCATTTCCCCCGAGGGGCAGGCGCTCGTCTCCGAAAACGACCTGAAGACGAAGCCCTCGTTCGATTACGTGTACGAATGGCTGAACGGCAAGAACGGCACGTCGTGGGACGACGCGCTGTTCGTCGTCTGCTTCAGCCGCCGCGTGAACCCGGATTCCGACGAGACGCCGCAGCTCGTCATGCAGGCGATCAAGGCGGATTCGTCGCAGTCGCTCCCGACGAAGGACGACCTCGACTCGATGGATTTCGAAGGCAACGTCTATCTGGCGCGAGTCTTCGTTTCGCCGGAACTCGAGGGCGCGCGCGTCGAGATGAATTCCCGCGGCGAAGTGCTCTCGCGCACGCACACGCAGGGCGGCACCCTCCCGAGCTCGCCGGACGCGTACGCGCTCGCCTACCTGCCCGTGACCGTCGAGATCTATCCCTTCGCGGTCGGCAGCTCGCGCCAGTCGGAATCGCAGACGCCGATTCTCTCGCAGATGCTCGTCATTTCCCGCTGAACCCCGGACACCGTTCCCGCCATGAAGAAGATTTCCCGAAACCGCCGAGGCTTCACCCTCGTGGAACTGATGGTCGCGACGACTATCATGATCATCCTGATCATGTTCGTGACGAACATCGCCGTGAGCATGCTGCGCGCCTACGACAACACCGTCACCGCGCTCTCGACGAATTCGGACGCGCGCGCCGTGCTCGATCCGCTGGAGAGCGACCTCAATTCCGCCGTCGCCTTCGACGACGCGCACTGCTGGTTCGAAGTCCGCTACGACCAGGAGAAGGATCTCGGCAATCTCGACGAACAGAACGCGCCGCAGATCATGCTCTTCGCGCGCACGCCCGACCGCACGCGGCGTTCCCGCAGCGGCTCCGGGAGCACGGAGCTGCCCGGCGAACTCTGCGCCGTCCGCTACGCGCTCGTGCAGAAGTCGCCCTTCGATTCCGCCGCCGCCGACTCCCCGGAAAATCTTTCCTACACGGTCTATCGCGCCGTGCTCAACGCCAAGGACACGCTGAACGCCGCCCTGCCCTACGTGCTCGGCTCCGCGGAAAAATCCGGCGACCGCAACGCGCCCTCCGCCTTTTGGGAATCTTCCGAACAGATCACCGACCCGAGCGACGAAGCCAAATACACGCCCAAGGAATGGGGCACGCGCCTGCAGAACTTCCTGCAGGACGGCGTCGTGGACGTCTCGCTCGTCTTCTGGTACGACGACTTCGAGGACGGCAAGCGCAAGATCGCCGTCGTGAACAATCCCAAACTCGTCTCGCGGCTGAACGACGTGTATCCGAACCGCGACGTCACGACCTTCTCGAAATCGATCTGCGCGGGCGCGGGAAAGATCGTCTTCGACGACAATTTCAACGGCGCGAAGTCCGCCGCGCTGCGCTCCGTGGAAGTCTCCGTCACCGTGCTCGGCGAAGAAGGCAAGTCCAAGCTTCTCGGCAGGCAGCTGCAGAGCAATTCCGGCAAGCTCGAAGGCGAGAAGTTCCTCGAAGTGCTCCGCGAGAACGGCACGACATTCCAGCGCACGCTCTCGCTCTTCTCGAAGTGAGGCGTTCCCGCGCACGAAGACGCGCACCGCGATGAGCCGCAATTTTCTCGCAATCGACTACGGTTCCCGCCGCATCGGGCTCGCGCACGGCGACGACGAGCTCGGCATCGCCATGCCCGTTCCCGCCGCGACCGAAGCCGACGAGGCGGAGCGCCTCGAACACGTCGCGCGCGAAATCCGTATCCGGAAAATCACGACGCTCGTCGTCGGCTATCCCGTGAACATGGACGGCACCTGCGGCTACAAGACGCGCGAGGTGGACGCCTTCATCGCCGAGCTCGAAAAACGCTTCGCCCTGCCCGTCGTCCGCGTGGACGAAACGCTCTCCAGCTACGAGGCGGAATCCCGCATGAGCGCGAAGCGCAAAGGCGGGAACGACGCGCGCGCGCGCAAGGCGCACCGCCGCACCGGCGAAATCGATTCCCGCGCCGCCGCCGTGATTCTGCAGGACTACTTCAATGCTTCCGGCGTCGGCGGGAACGCGTTCCCGTCGGAGCCGGATCTTCTTCTTTGACGCGATGAGCGACGGAAAGCACGCAGTCCAGCGCCCGCGGCGCGTCACCGGCTCGGCGCGTCCCGCCGTTCCCGTGAAGCGCGAAATCTTCAACGCGATTCCGCCCGGCATGACGCGCTACCGCTGTCTCGTCGCCTACGACGGCACGGATTTCCACGGTTGGCAGAGCCAGGCGTGCGGGCTCGCGGTGCAGGATTTTCTCGAAAAGCGCATCGCGCAGATCGTCCGCGAACCCGTGCGCGTGCACGGCAGCGGCCGCACGGACTCCGGCGTCCACGCCAAGGCGCAGTGCTTTCATTTCGACACGCATTGGAACTATCCGGCGGAGACGCTCCTGCGCGCCCTGCACTGCGGACTGCCCGCGGGCATCCACGTCTATCGCGCGACGAAGGCGAAGGACGGCTTCCACGCCCGCTTTTCCGCCAAAGGGAAACGCTACCGCTACCGCATTTTTCAGGGCTTCGCCTCGCCCTTCGACGCGCGCTACTGTTGGGGGCTCGGCGACAAGACGCTCGACGTTCCCGCGATGGAACGCGCCGCGAAACTCCTGCTCGGCGTGCACGATTTTTCCGCGTTCGGCGCGACGCACGCCTCCGCCGAACGCGAAAACCCGGTGAAGGACCTGCGGCGGCTCGACGTGACCGCGCGCGGGAAAAACGTCTTCGTCACGACCGAAGCGAGCGGCTACCTCTACAAGATGGTGCGCCGCCTCGTCGGCGGGCTCGTCCGCGTCGGCCTCGGCAAATGGACGCCGGAGGAGCTGCTCGCCTACCGCGACGCGAAGATCTGCGACGCGCGCATCACGACCGCCCCCGCCCGCGGCCTCTTCATGGAAAAAGTCTTTTATTAGATCTGAGCGGCCGCACCGAGAAAACGGAGGGCCTCGAGACGTTCCCGCGGGAACGCGACGCGGAAATTTTCGCGTTTTCGCCGTTGCGCGACGCGCGCGGCGGGGGCAAAATCTTCCGCTCTTATGACCATCGAAGAAAAAATTTCCGAACTCGGTCTCACCCTCCCGCAGCCTCCGGCGCCCGCCGGAGCCTACGTTCCCGCGGTGCGGACCGGCAACCTGCTTTTCCTTTCGGGAACGCTCCCCATGGCGGAAGGCAAGCTCACGCACACGGGCATGATCGGCTCCGCGCCGGAAAAGGACGTCGCCTACGGCTACGCGGCGGCGCGCCAGTGCGCGCTGGCGGCGCTCGCCAACGCGAAGGCGCATCTCGGCTCGCTCGACAAGGTGAAGCGCGTCGTCAACGTCAACGGCTTCGTCTACGCGCCGGAAGGCTTCGCGGACGCGCCGAAGGTCATCAACGGAGCCTCGGAGCTCTTCCTCGCCCTCTTCGGCGAGAACGGCAAGCACGCCCGCGCGGCGGTCGCCCTCGGCGGCGTGCCGCTCCACGCGACGGCGGAAGTGCAGGTCGTCCTCGAAGTCGAGTGAGGTTTCTCGCGGCGTCGCCATGGAAGGTTTCGTCGAAGAACTGGAACGGCTCGTCGCGGGCGTCGGGCGTCCCTCGTGGGACGCCTACTTCGCGGCGATGGCGGTGCTGATCGCGTCGCGCTCGGCGTGCGAACGTCTGCACGTCGGCTGCGTGCTCGTCTCCGCGGGAACGCATCCGAACCGCGTCATCGCCGCCGGCTACAACGGCTTTCTGCCCGGCGCGCCGCATTGTTCCTGCGTCCGCGACGGACACGAACAGGCGACCGTGCACGCCGAGCAGAACGCGATCGCGGACGCCGCCAAGCGCGGCGTTTCCGTGATGGGCGCGACCGTTTACGTCACGCATTTCCCGTGCGTGAACTGCGCGAAGATTCTGGCTTCGGCGGGCGTCGGCGTCGTGAAGTACATTCACGATTACCGCAACGACCCGCTGGTCCCGCAGCTGCTCGCCGACGCGAAGATCCGCGTCGAAAAGCTGAACCTCGCCGTCGCAGGCGAGGCGTGATTTTCCCGCGATGGCGAATCCGGAAGAGGCGACGATTCACGACAAGGTGCGCGGCAATTTTCTGTTGGCGCGCCTCGGCGTGAAGGGAATTTTCGAGCGCTCCGTCGTCTGGATTTCGCGTTTTTCCCACGACGAAGGCGCGCAGGGACTGATCCTCAACGCGCCCATGCGGCGGATGCTGGGCGAATGCTCGCCGTCGTTCACGGGAACGCCGCTCGCGCGGATTCCGATGCACGTCGGCGGTCCCGTCGGGGCGGCGGGGCTGACGCTGCTCGCCTGTATCCGCAATCCCATTACGGGCGGACGCGTCGTGCAGCTGGGACTTTCTCCCGACCGCGTGCGCGAGCTCGCCGGCGATCCCGCGGCGCGCCTCTTCGCGTTCGCGGGAACGTCCGGCTGGGCGCCGCGTCAGCTCGAAGACGAGCTCGCTTCGGGAACGTGGCTGCCCGTCCGCGCGGACTTCGACGCGTGGTGCGAATCCGCCGAGCCCGATCTGTGGCGCCGCCTCGCGGAAAAGAGCCACCGCCTCGAAGCGCGCCTCATGACCCGCGCTCCCCGAGATCTCTCCGACAATTGAGCCGCCAACTTCGTCCGTTTCCGCGCCGAAACGTATCCTTGAGCTCCTCCATCTCCGGAAGCGAATACTTCGTTCGGTCGTTTTCGGACGCGGATTTATGACGTTGACGGGAACGTTTTTGAAGTCCCTAATTTTTTTGAAAGCTGTTTGAAGCTCACTCCAAGGTTGCGGAAATCGGTGCCGCGATTGGAAATGAACTCAAGCAGCTTTTCTTCGTTTTTGTAGGCGAGAAGCCCGTCGGAAATCCGGAAAGACGGCTCCTCGTTCTCGTCCACGATTTCCTGCGGCTTTCCAGATAGGCGTTGACGTTCTCCGCCTCCTGTGCGACCTTTTCTTTGCCGTCGGTAGTGTGGATGCTGACTGGTTCGTCCAGCCCTCCAATTTCCCTTCGCTGGGAACGTGCCGACGGCTTTTTTATTTCCTGAAGCTCCAGGTGATGACGCGGAAGACTGAACACCTTCGCCGTGCGGATTTTCGGCGCGGGCGCACTTTCAATTTGCGGGAAGGCGGGCGCTTCGGCTATGATGCGCGTTTTAATTTTTCGACATGGAAATCCTCCCTACAGTCCTCATCGCCTCCGCCGCCGCGCTCGTCGGTTACGTTCTCGGCTCGATCCCGTTCGCGGTGATCGTCGCGAAGCGCCACGGCGTGGACATTCTGCACGCCGGCAGCGGCAATCCCGGCGCGACCAACGTCAAGCGCACCTGCGGCAAGGCGGCGGGCAATCTCGTGTTCTTCCTCGACATGTTCAA
This sequence comes from Candidatus Spyradosoma sp. SGI.093, assembly GCF_050314555.1. Taxonomy (NCBI): domain Bacteria; kingdom Pseudomonadati; phylum Verrucomicrobiota; class Opitutia; genus Candidatus Spyradosoma; species Candidatus Spyradosoma sp. SGI.093. Next base: position 7,176 of record NZ_JBNPNH010000002.1, read on the forward strand.
GGGCTTTCTCGCGGCGTTCCTGCCGTGGATCGCGCTCAGCCCGATTTCGGTCGTTCCGGAGCAGCAGGACGCCTGGCCGCACGTGATCGCGATCGCGCAGCTCTGCGGCTTCGCGGGAGCGCTGCTCGGGCACTGCTTCTCGATGTTCCTGAAGTTCAAGGGCGGCAAGGGCGTCTCGACGACGATCGGCGGGCTGCTCGGCGCGATGCCGATCGCGGTGCTCGTCGGGCTCGTCGTCTGGCTCGCGGTGTATTTCCCGACGCGCATCGTCGCGATCGCGTCGATGGTGTTCGGGCTCTCGCTGCCGCTCACGTCGATGATTCTCGCCAAGGCGTTCCCGCAGCTCGGCTACACGACGATTCACGTCGGCTTCTGCCTCGTCGTGGCGATCTTCATCATCATCATGCACCGTTCGAACATCGCCCGCCTGATGCGCGGCGAAGAAAACTCGTTCAAGAAGAAATGACCGCGCGTTCCCGCAGGCGCGCACGCAGTTAAAATTCAATTACAAAAATTTTTAAGATGGAAAAAACGAAAATCGGCATCGGATTCATCGGCTTCGGCACGGTCGGACAAGGCGTCTGGAAACACCTGCAGGCGCAGCGCGAAGAACTGGAAAAACGCCTCGGCGTGGAAATCGCGTTCCCGCGCGTCGCCGTGCGCGACCTCAAGCGCGAACGCAGCGTGAGCGTTCCCGAAAACGTGCTCACGACGGACCCAATGGCGGTCGTGAACGACCCCGCGGTGAACATCGTCTGCGAGCTCATGGGCGGCACGACGAAGGCGAAGGACTACACGCTCGCCGCGCTGAAGCACGGCAAGGTCGTCGTCTCCGCGAACAAGGCGCTCATCTACGAATTCGGGCGCGAAATCTTCGACGCCGTCAAGCAGTTCGGCGGGCACTACTACTTCGAGGCCTCCGTCGCGGGCGGGATTCCGATCATCAAGACGCTGCGCGAAGGCCTCGTCGCCAACCGCTTCGAATCCATCGCCGGCATCATCAACGGCACCTGCAACTACATTCTTTCCCGCATGGAGGCGGAGGGAAAATCCTACGAGGAGATTCTCCGCGACGCGAAAAAACTCGGCTACGTCGAGGCGGACGACCGGCTCGACCTCGACGGCTGGGACGCGTTCCACAAGGCGGTCATTCTCGCCTTCCTCGCCCACGGGAAATGGGTTTCGGAGCACGACGCGCTCGTCGAAGGCATCCGCGACGTGACGCTCGAGGACATGCACCGCGCACGCGACTTCGGCTACCGCATCAAGCTGCTCGGCATGATCCGCCGCAACTTCAAGACTGGCGCGCTCTCGCTCGGCGTCTATCCCGCGCTCATTCCGCTGGACAAGACGCTCGCGCGCGTGGACGGCGTGTACAACGCGATCAAGCTCGCCGGCGACGTCGCGGGAACGACGATTCTCATCGGCCGCGGCGCGGGCCAGGACGCGACGTCCTCCGCCGTCATCTCCGACATCGTGGACGCGATGATCGGCATCCGCGACGACGCGCACAAATTCCTCACGCCGAGCGATATCGACGCGTGCTACCGCCTCGGCGAAAGCGCGCGCATGGCGACGATGGACGAAATCCGCTCGAAATTTTATCTGCGCATTTCGATTCTGGACGAGCCGGGAACGCTCGTCGGGCTCTACCAGGCGCTGGCGAAGCACAACGTCTCCGTCTCGCGCGTCATCACCTACGAAAACCCGGAAGACAAGAACTCCCCGGTGAAGAGCGGCACGATCACGCTCGCGACGTATCCGACCTCCGAAGCCGTGATGGAACGCGTCGTGAACGACCTGAAGGCGCTCCCGCAGATCCTCACGAAGCCGCTTCTGCTCCGCATCTACGAGCCGACGCGCGAGTGATTCTCCCGCCGTTCCTCCTCTTCAAAAAAAAGCGTTCCCGCGGCGGGAACGCTTTTTTTTCGCGCGGAAGAGTCCATCTTCTTAAAAAATTTCGCCGTTGCGCGCGGGAACGCGCGGGCGCAAAATGGCGGCACTTATGGCAACGAAAAAATCCGAAAACAAAAAAGCCCCCGCGCCCGTCAAGGGCGTGTTCAAGCGGGAAGACGCCGTCAACAAGCTCTCTCCCGAGGAACGCAAGGTGCTCGACGCCTACGTCTCCGTGTACATGAATTACCTCTCCGTAGCGAAGACCGAGCGCCGCGCCTACGCGGAGGCCGTCCGCCTGCTCGAAGCGCGCGGGTTTAGGCCGCTCGCGTCCCTCAAGTCGCTGAAGCCCGGCGACAAGGTCTATCGCGGCTACCACGGCAAGACGCTCTTCGCCGCCGTCGTCGGCAAGGAGCCCGTTTCCGGCGGCGTGCGCGTCGTCGGCGGGCACACAGACGCGCCGCGCATCGACCTCAAGCCCGTGCCGCTCAGCGAAAAGAACGGCATCGCCTACTTCGACACGCACTACTACGGCGGCATCAAGAAATTTCAGTGGGTCGCGCATCCGCTCGCGCTTTACGGCACCGCCGTGCGCAAGGACGGCTCGAAGGTCGAAATCGCGATCGGCGACAAGCCCGGCGATCCCGTCTTCATGATTTCGGACATTCTCCCGCACCTCGGACAGGAGCAGGCGGCAAAGGTGCTCGCGGACGCGTTCCCGGGCGAAAATCTCGACCTGGTCATCGCCACGACGCCCTGCCCCGCGGACGCGGACGACGGCGAGGTCAAGGAAAAGGTCAAGCTTCACGTGATGCGCATTCTGGAAAAGGAATACGGGCTCACGGAACAGGATCTCATCAGCGCCGAGCTCGAGATCGTTCCCGCGGGACTGCCGCGCGAAATGGGGCTCGACCGCTCGCTCATCACCGGCTACGGGCACGACGACCGCATCTGCGCGTTCGCGGGTCTGCAGGCGATGATGGACGTCAAGGGCGTTCCCGCGAAGACCGCCGTCGTGCTGCTCTGCGACAAGGAGGAAATCGGCTCCGTCGGCGCGACCGGCATGGATTCGACCTTCTTCGAAAACTCGATCGCCGAGCTCGTCTTCCGCCAGGAAAAGAATTATTCCGACATTCTCGTGCGCCGCGCGCTCGAAGCCTCGTCGATGCTCTCGGCGGACGTCTGCGCGGCGGACGACCCGCTGTTCCCGGGCAGCTCCTCGCCGGGCAACATGGCGAAGCTCAACGCGGGCGCGTGCGTGATCAAATACACGGGCTCGCGCGGCAAGGTCATGGCGAACGACGCGAGCGCGGAATTCGTCGCGCGGCTGCGCGAGATCTTCGACGCGGCGGGCGTCGTCTGGCAGGTCGGCGAACTCGGCCGCGTGGACGTCGGCGGCGGCGGAACGATCGCGATGTACATGTCGCACTACGGCATGAACGTGATCGACATGGGCACGCCGCTGCTGAACATGCACGCGCCGTGGGAAGTCGCCTCCAAGCTCGACACCTACATGACCTACAAGGCCTACAAGGCGTTCTTCGAAGCGGCCGCGGAGCTCGCGTGAGCCGCGCCGCGCACGACGCGAGGAAACGGAGCTTCCGCCCGCTTCCTTTCGCGAAAAAAAGAGCCCGGGAACGTTCCCGGGCTCTTTCTGCGTCATGCGGCGATCTCAATACTTGCCGTAGATCGGGCCGAAGTTCGCGCAGGCGCGGAAGTCGGCGCCTTCGGGATCGGCGGTGCCGAACAGACCCCACGCCGCCGGACGATAGACCTTGTCGTCGGGAACGTTGTGCGCGTAAACCGGGATGCGGAGCATCGAGGCGAGCGTGATCAGGTCCGCGCCGACGTGGCCGTAGGTCCACGCGCCGTGGTTCGCGCCCATGTTCGCCATGACGGAATAGACATCCGTGAACGCGCCCTTGCCCGTGAGGATCGGCGCGAACCAGGTCGTCGGCCAGCCCGGGTCGGTGCGTTCGTCGAGAATCTTGTTCACGTTCTCGGGGAGCGTGCAGGTGTAGCCTTCGGCGATGACGAGGACCGGCCCCTGTCCCTTGACGAGGTTCATGCGGATCATCGTCACGGGAACGTCGCCCTTCGAGACGAAGTGCAGCGAGTAGCCCCCGCCGCGGAAGTATTCGCGGTTCGCCGGGCACCATTCGGACGCCGCCATCATCGCGTCGATGTCCTGGAACGTCGTTTCGCCGGTCTTCTTCATGACGGGCTTGCCGTTCACGTCGAGCGCCTGCATGTTGCCGTCGAGCGCGGTCGAGCCGGAGTTGATGAGGTGCATGATGCCGTTCTTGGCGTGGCCTTCCATCGTGTAGCCGGCGACGCGCTTCACGGCGTCGGGCGACCAGTACGTGCGGATGTCGGAGAAGCACGCCGCCTGGCCCGTGAGCTGGTGCAGCAGGAGCTGGCAGACGCCGTTCATCGCGTCGTTTTCCGTCGCGAACGGAATCGCCTCGCGCGGGCCGTTCCAGTCGAAGGTGCTGTTGAGGAGCGATTCCGCCATGTCGCCGTTCGGATAGTAGTCCGTCCAGTGGCGCTGGCCCTGGAAACCGCCGCAGATGGCGTTGAAGCCGAGGCCTTCTTCCTCGCAGTCGATCGTCTTGAGGTGCGGATTGCCGTGCATCATGTCGCGGAAGATGATCGTCATCAGCAGCGATTCGCGCAGCGTGCGTTCCTTTTCTTCCGGCGGGAGCACGAGGTCGGGACGGTTGCGGTCCGGGCCGATCTTCACGTATTGCTTCGCCCATTCGAGCGCGAGCTCAAATTCCTTCTTGTCGTAGATGCCGAGATCCATGCGGCGGCGGACTTCCGTCATGTCCACCGGCTGGACGCGCATGCCGAGGTAGCTTTCCCAGAACGAATGGTCGAGAATCGAGCCGGCGATGCCCATCGCGCAGCCGCCGATGGAGAGGTAGCCCTTGCCCTTCAGCGTCGCGACCGCGATGCCCGCGCGCGCGAAGCGGAGGATTTTTTCCTCGACGTCCGCGGGAATGCTCGTGTCGTCTTTGTCCTGCACGTCGTGCCCGTAGATCGAGAACGCGGGAACGCCCTTCTGCGCGTAGCCGGCGAGCGCGGCGGCGAGATAGACGGCGCCCGGGCGCTCCGTGCCGTTGAAGCCCCAAATCGCCTTCGGCGTGGACGCGTCCGTCTCGAACGTTTCCGTGATGTAGCACCAGCACGGCGTGACGGTGAGCGAGCAGCCGACGTTGTTCTCGAGGAACTTCTGGTTCGCCGCGGCGGCTTCCGCGGGACCGCCGATGCACGTGTCGGCGATGACGCACTGCACGGGCTGACCGTTCGCGTGCTTCACCTTCGATTCGATGAGCGCGGCGGCGGCTTTCGCCATGTTCATGGTCTGTTCTTCCAGCGACTCGCGGACGCCGAGACGGCGGCCGTCGATCGTGGGACGGATTCCGATTTTAGGTAACGTATCGTATTTCATAATTCAATTGGTTTGGTGAAAATTTTTTGAAGGATTAAAATTTAACGCTTGGAGCTTAAAGGGCAGGCTCCGCCGCCTTCATGGCGAACAGGCGTGTAGTCGATGACGGATTCTTCCTCCGTCGCTTCGAGCTTGAACACGACGGGACGCAGACCGTCGTTGCAGCAGCAGATCGCCGTTCCGGGTTTTCGAATCCAGTCTCCGTAATAAAAAACTCCGTTCCCGGCGCCGTGAGCCAGCGCGAAGACATATTGGTAAATCGCCTTCCACGCTTCGTCGCAGAACCCCTGAGGCTTGGCGTAGTCGGCGAAAAAGACCTGCCCTTCCCGCATCATCGGACAAGGTCCCAAGCCGTCCGCTCCGTACTCCCGCGCGAGTTCCTTGTCGAAAGTCGTTTTCAGAACAGTGATTTTTACCTTTTTCATGTTTTTGTTCTTTCTTGTTGTCTGCCGCTCGTCACCCGCCGTTCATCCGCGCGGAGCGTCTTCCCGCTTGCGGAAAATCAGACTGTACGCGAGCACGACCGCGAAGCAGATCGCGGGAACGATGAACGAAGCGCGCAGCGCCGCCGAGGACGTCTTCAAATCCGTGTCCCAGGTGCCGTCGAACGCGGACGTCAGCACGATCCAGCACGAATCCGCGTTGCCGATGATGTCGAGCATCCACGGCGTGAGCAGCGCGCCGCCGACGATCGCCATGATCAGTCCCGCCGCGCCGAGCTTGTGCGCCTTCGGGTCGATCCCGCCGAGCGCGATCCCGTAGATTGTCGGGAACATCAGCGACATGCAGCCGCTCATCGCGATCAGGCAGAGCACGTTCGCCGAGAACGGCAGCCCGCCGACCGTAAAGAGCACTTCCGTCGGGAAATACATCACGCCCGCCGTGCACGCGATCGCACACGCCGCGAAGAACGCCATCAGCCACGCCGGCTCGACATATTTCATCACGAACGTCGCGATCCAGCGGCAGATGATGAACGCGATGAGCGCGAGCAGATAATACGTCGCGCCCTGCTCGGGCGTCACGCCGAGCTCCTTTTGGCAATAGACGTTGACGCAGGTCCACGCGGCGATCTGAACGCCGACGTAGAACACCTGCGCCACGACGCCGAGATACCAGCGCGGAGAACGCGCGAGAATCGAAAGAATTTCGCCGTAGTTCGTCGGCTCGGAAGAGACTTCGTCCGCCGAGGAGCGCTTCGTGAAGAAAAAGAAGAACCAGATGAACGCCGCGATCGCGCACAGCCCGACGTAGGGCACGCACACCCAGAAAAGTTCGTGGTGCACGATCTCGCCCAGCGCGTCCGGCGCCATCGCCGCGCGCTCGTCCGCCGTCGCGGGATTCAGATTCGCGAGAATCAGCTGCTGCGCGAGCAGAATGCCCGCCAGCGAACCGACCGGATTGAACATCTGCGCGAAGTTCAGGCGGCGCACCGCCGTCTCCTTGTCGCCCAGCGCGAGCACATACGGATTGCACGTCGTTTCAAGCACGGCGCAGCCGCCCGCGACGATGAAGATGCCCACGATGTAGAGCCAGAAACTCTGCGATACGCACGCGGGAACGTAAAGCAACGCCCCGATCACGTACACGCCCAGCCCCACCAGCACGCCCGCTCGGTAGCCCGCGCGCTGAACGAGAAACGACGCGAGCAGCGCGATCACCGAATACGCGCCGTAGAACGAAACCTGCACGTAGCCCGCCGTGGACTGGCTCGTCATGAAAATCTTCTGGAACGCGGGGACGAGATTGTCCGTCATGTTGTTGAGCAGTCCCCACAGCGCGAAGCAGGAGACGAGCATGATGAAGAGCCCGAGGAATTTTTTGGGCACGACCGGCGCAGAAGCCGGAGCAACGGAAGGGGAATCTTGGGTATTCATGTGAGCGTGATTTTCCCATGTTCCCTCCCGCCCGTCAATTTTGAAAACGCCGCGGGAACGCCCGCGCGGCAAAAAAGCGAATGAGCTTGCCTCGAAAATTAAACTCCGTAATTTAACTGAAAAATTAAACTGTGAATTCAAAATGGCGAGACGCAGCGACGGCATAGAGACGAAGAAGAAGATTCTCGGGGCGGCATCCAAGCTCTTTTCCGAGAACGGGTTCAAGCAGACGTCCAACGCGGAGATCTCCAAGGCGAGCGGCGTGAACAGCGCGCTCATCAGCTACTATTTCGGCGACAAGGAGACGATCTACCGCGAGGCGTGGAAGCACAGCCTGCGCGAATCGCTCGCGAAGTATCCGGCGGACGGCGCCGTTCCCGCGGACGCTCCCGCGCGCGACAGGCTCTACGGCATCATCGCCGCGACGGTGCGCCGCTACTCCGACCCGCTCTGCTTCGACGGCGGCATTCTCAACCAGGAAATCGCCTCGCCGACGGGGCTGCTCGAGGACGTGCACGAGAACACGATCTTCCGCCTGCGCGAAAACCTGCTGCACGTCGTGAGCGAGTTTCTCGGCGAAGGCGTCTCGAACGAGGACCTGCGCATGTCCGTCTATTCCATCGTCGCGATGTGCATTTCGCCGCAGAAGAAGATCCAGCGCATCGAAAAGACGGAGCCTTTCCCGTACGACGTGGAGAAGCGCATCGAGCACGTATTCCGCTTTTCCGTCGCGGGACTGAACGCCGTGAAGAGGACGGCGAAGAAAAGCGCGCCGCGCGCGTGAGGCTCATTTCCCCAGAAACCGATTTCCACAACGATGAAAAAACGATACTTTCCGAAAATCCGAAACGACGAATGCAAGGGCTGCGAGCGCTGCGTCGTCGCCTGTCCGCGGGACGTTCTCGCGCTCGGCAAGGAGCTGAACGTGATGGGGCTGCCGCACGTCTTCGTCAAGAACGAGGACGCGTGCACGGGTTGCTCGCTCTGCTTCTACACGTGCCCGGAACCCGGCGCGATCTCGATCGTCGAAGAAAAGGAGGAAGCGTAAAATGAGTTCCAAAAGTCTTTTGCTCTGCGGGAACGAGGCGCTCGTGTACGGCGCGCTGCTCGCCGGCTGCGACGCGTATTTCGGCTACCCGATCACGCCCGCGGGAGAAATCATCGAATGCGCCGCGAAGAAGTTCCCCGAGCTCGGGCGCGTCTTCATTCAGGCGGAAAGCGAGATCGGCTCCATCAACATGGTGATGGGCGCCGCCGCCGCCGGCCAGCGCGCGATGACGGCGAGCAGCGGGCTCGGCATCAGCCTCATGCAGGAGGCGATGTCCTACCTCGCGGGCATGGAGCTGCCCTGCGTCGTGGCGGACGTCACGCGCAGCGGTCCCGGCATCGGCAACATCAGCGTCGAGCAGAGCGACTATTTCCAGATCGTCAAGGGCGGCGGACACGGCGGCTACCGCTGCCCGGTGTTCGCTCCCGCGAGCGCGCAGGAAATGTGCGACATGGCGTTCCGCGCCTTCGACATGGCGGAAAAATACCGCACGCCCGTCTATATTCTCACCGACGGCATGATCGGGCAGATGATGGAATCCGTCACGCTGCCGGAGCCGCTCGACAAGCCCGCTCCCGCGCCCTACACGCTCGCGCCCGGGAACGCGCGCACCAATCATTTCACTTCGATCTATCTCGAACCCGCCGAGATGGAAAAGAAGAACGAGGCGCTCCTCGCGAAATACCGCGAGATGGAGGCGCACGACCAGGACGCGGAAAACTGGAAGACCGACGACGCCGAAATCGTGCTCGTCGCCTACGGCATCATGTCGCGGCTCGCGAAAAACGCGGTGGACGAACTGCGCCGCACGGGCATCAAGGCGGGCCTCGTGCGCCCGAAACTGCTTTTCCCGTTCCCGAAGGACGCGCTGAACGCGCTCGTTCCCGCGGCGAAGAAATTCGTCGCCGTCGAGCTCAGCGGCGGACAGATGATCGAGGACGTGAAGCTCGCGATCGAGTGCCGCCGCCCCGTGGAGCTGATTCACCGCGTCGGCGGAAAACTCATTTCCGTCGAGGAGCTCGTCGCCGGCGTCAAGGCGCTCGCCTGAAAAAAAATGCCTTCCCGCACGCGCACATTCGTCGAAACGCCCCGCCTTCGCCTGCGCGACTGGCGCGAGGACGATTTCCCCGCGTTCGCCGCGATGAACGCGGACGCGCGCGTCATGGAATTTTTTCTCGAAACGAAGACGGAGGCGCAGTCCCGCGAGTTTTTCGACGCGATCCGCGGCGAGCTCGCGCGCGACGGCTTCGGGCTCTTCGCCGCGGAACGCAAGGCCGACGGCGCCCTGATCGGCTTCGTCGGCCTGCGCCGGTGCCCGTTCGAGACGGATTTCGCGCCGTGCACGGAAATCGCGTGGCGCCTGCGCGCGGAATTCTGGGGCGCGGGCTTCGCGACGGAAGCCGCGAAGGCCTGCCTGAGCTTCGGCTTCGACGCCTGCGGACTCGACGAAATCTTCGCCTTCACCGCGCTCCCGAACGCGCGTTCCCGCCGCGTCATGGAAAAGGCGGGAATGCGCTTCGTCAGAGAGTTCGACCACCCCGCCGTTCCGCGGGAACACCCGCTCGCGCGCCACGCGCTCTACCGTACGAAGCGCGCCGCCTGATTCTTTTTTTTCACCTTTCAAAAAAATCCGCTCATGAAAAATTTCCGCATCATCAAAGACCGCCCGGCGGGCTTCTTCGCCGAGTTCGACAAGCGCCCGAAGACGCTCCGGCACAACATGCACTACTGCCCGGGCTGCGGCCACGGCGTGCTTCACAAGATCGTCGCCGAGGCGATCGCCGAGTTCGGCATCAAGGACCGCACGACGTTCATTTCGCCCGTCGGCTGCGCCGTGTTCGGCTACTATTACATGGACTGCTTCGGCATCTCCACGCCGCACGGGCGCGCGCCCGCCGTCGCGACCGGGCTTTCCCGCGCGCACAAGGACGGCGTCGTCATCTCCTACCAGGGCGACGGCGACCTCGCGGCGATCGGCTTCAACGAGTTCATCCACACCGTGAACCGCGGCGAAAACATCTGCTACATCTTCGTGAACAACGCGATCTACGGCATGACGGGCGGGCAGATGGCGCCGACGACGCTCGTCGGCCAGCGCACTTCGACCACGCCGAACGGGCGCGACGCCGTCGAGGACGGCATCCCGTTCCGCATCGCCGAAATCGTCGCCTCGCAGCCCAACCCCGTGTACGTCGAACGCGTTTCGCTCGGCGCGCCGAAGGAGATCATGAAGGCGCGCGCGGCGATCCGCAAAGCGATAAAGAACACGATGGAGCGCAAGGGGCTTTCGTTCGTCGAAGTGCTCTCGCCCTGCCCGATCGGACTGAAGAAGGACGCCGCCGGAATCACGAAATTCCTCGACGAGGAGATGACGAAGATTTTCCCGCTCGGAAAATTCAAGGACGTCGCCGCCGAGCGCGCGCCCGTCGAGCACCGCGTTCCCGTGTACGACAAGGACAAGGTGCGCGCCGCGCTCTTCCCGCAGGCGGACGACATTTCACAGAGCTCGCTGCGCGCGGACTTCCGCAACACCTCGCCGATCTTCGACAAGGAGCGCCGCATCAAGGTCGCCGGCTCCGGCGGCCAGGGCGTGCTCTCGCTCGCCTACATCATCGCGCACATGGGGCGGCTGCGGAACTTCAACGTCACCTACCTGCCGACCTACGGACCGGAAATGCGCGGCGGCACGGCGGACTGCTCCGTCGTCGCCTCGCGCCGCGAAATCGCCTCGCCCGTCGTGGACAGCAACGCGAACATGCTCGTCGCCCTCAATCAGCCTTCGCTCGACAAATACCTGCCGCAGCTGAAGCCGACGGGCATCATCGTGTACGATTCGTCGAGCATCACGCTCCCGCCGATCGGCAGGACGCAGGTCGCCTACGGCGTTCCCGCCGCGCAGGTCGCGGTGGAGCTCGGCAGCACGCGCTACGGCAATTCCCTGATTCTCGGCGCGATCGCGCGCATGATGGAAGAGCTCTTCCTCACGCCGGAAGACGCGGCGGACTTCTCCGCGGTCGTCGAAGCCGCGATTCGCGAATGCTTCGCCGACAAACCGAAGATCATCCCGCCGAACCTCGAGGCCTTCCGCCTCGGCAAGGAAAAATCCTTCCGCGCGAAATAAAGGAAAAGCGTTCCCGCCTCCTCCCGCGGGAACGCTTTTTTTGCAGTCTTTCGCGCACTCAGTAGAAATACGTTTCGCCGCGGAAATTGCGCAGGCGTGCGCGGCCCGCGTCGTCGAAGGATTCGACGTAGTCCGGATTCACGGGAATCTTCCCGCCGCCGCCCGGCGCGTCGACGACGAACTGCGGCACGGCGAGCCCGCTCGTCCACCCGCGCAGCGAGCGGATCAGCTCCGCGCCTTCGCGCACGGGCACGCGCCAATGCGCGCTTCCGCGGATCTTGTCGCACGCGTAAAGGTAGTACGGCCGCACGCGCACGCGCAGCAGCCGATGCACGAGCGCGCGCAGCGTTCCCGCGTCGTCGTTCACGCCGCGCAGGAGCACCGTCTGGGCGCCGAGCACGACGCCCGCGAGCGCGAGCCGTTCCAGCGCCTCTTCGGTCGCGCGCGAAATTTCGCGCGGGTGGTTCACGTGGACGTTCATCCAGAGCACGCCGCTTTTTCGGAAAATTCCGCACAGCTCCGGCGTGACGCGCTGCGGCAGAAACACGGGAACGCGCGTGCCGACGCGCACGATCTCCACATGCGGAATCGCGCGGACGCGCGCGAGCAGCTCGGCGATCTTCGCGTCGGAGAGCAGCAGCGCGTCCCCGCCGGAAATCAGCACGTCGCGGATTTCCGCGTGCGCGGCGACGTAGCGCAGCGCCTCGTCCAACCGCGGATGGAAATCGTAGCCCGTCGCCCCGGAGACGAGGCGGGAACGCGTGCAGAAGCGGCAGTAGCAGGCGCAGCGGTCCGTCGCCAAAAGCAGCACGCGGTCGGGATAGCGGTGCACGAGTCCGGGCACGGGCGAATGCGTCTCTTCGCCGATCGGGTCGTCGGATTCGTCGTCGGCGAGGAGCGCCTCGCACGCGTCGGGCACGATCTGCCGGCGCAGGGGATCCGCGGGATCGGCGCCGTCGATCAGGCTCAGAAAATGCGGCGTCGCGGCGAACGCGAGTCTGCCGCGCGCGGCGTCGAATCCACGCCGTTCCGAGTCCGAAAGCGGGAAAATCCGCGCGAGAGCCTCCGCCGTCTCGACGCGGGAACGCAGCTGCCAGCGCCAGTCGTTCCAGTCCGCCTCGGGCACGTCGCGCCACGCCGAGCCGCGCTCGGCGTACGCCGCTTCGGAAAATCCGGAGTTCATCGCCGACTCCCTTCTCCGCGCCGCCGGGCGGCGCTCAGCCCTGACAAAGGCGGATGAACGCCGGCTTGTCCGCCGCCTTGAAGAACGCCGTTCCCGCGACCAGCGTGTCCGCGCCCGCCGCGAGGCAGAGCGGCGCCGTGCGCGCGTCCACGCCGCCGTCCACTTCGATGCGGAAATCCAGCCCGCGTGCGTCGCGTTCCCGCGCCAGCGTCTCGATTTTCGGCAGCACGGATTCGATGAAGGACTGCCCGCCGAAGCCCGGGAAGACGGACATCACGAGCACGAGATCGACCGCGTCGAGAAACGGCAGCACGCGCTCGACGGGCGTGTCCGGATTCAGCGAAATTCCCGCCTGCGCGCCGAGCTCGCGGATGCGCCGCAACGTTCCCGCGACGTCGTATTCCGGCTCCACGTGAATCGTGACGAGCTGCGATCCCGCCTCGACGAATTTTTCGACGTATTTGTCCGGACGCAGCAGCATCAGGTGCGTGTCGAAGAAAAGCGAGGCGTCGCGCCGGCGGAGGTCGCGGACGACCTGCGGCCCGAACGAAAGATTCGGCACGAAGTTGCCGTCCATGATGTCGAGATGCACCCATTCGAGCCCGTTGGCGACGACGACGGCGAGCCCTTCGGCGAGGGCGGAATGATCCGCCGCCAGAATCGACGGCGAGAGAATTTTTTTGTGCGCGCTCATGAGAATTTCCGCAAGGTTCTACTCCTCGCCTCTTCGCCGCAAGAAAATTCCGCCTTCCGGCGCGCAAAAAAAGCGTTCCCGCGAACAATCCGCGGGAACGCTTTTCTTTAAGCTTTAAGCCTTGAGCTTCAAGCTTTCCGCGCGAGCTTGGCGTGGTGGGACTGGAGGGATTCCACGTCCACCGCGCCCGCCTTGACGGCGGCGATGCCCTGCACCGTCGCGGAGGCGGCGGCGAGCGTCGTGAAGTAGGGAATGCGCAGCTTGATCGCGTTCTTGCGGATGTAGGAGTCGTCGATCACGGAGCGCTTGCCCGCGGGCGTGTTCACGATGAGCGAGATTTCGCGGTTCACGATGCCGTCCACGATGTTCGGGCGCCCTTCGTGCTGTTTTTTGATCAGCTCGCAGGGGATGCCGTGCTTCGTGTAGAAGTCGTACGTTCCCGCGGTCGCCTTGATTCTGAAGCCGAGCGAGGAGAAGCCGCGGCCGATTTCGAGCGCCTCGTCGTTCTTTTCGGAAATCGTGATGAGCACGGTTCCGCCGGTCGGGAGCTGCGTTCCCGCGGCTTCCTGAGCCTTGTAGAACGCGGTGCCGAAGTCCGGCGCGATGCCGAGCACTTCGCCAGTGGAGCGCATTTCCGGCCCGAGCACGGGATCGACTTCCGGGAACTTGTCGAAGGGCAGCACGGCTTCCTTCACGCCGTAGTGCGTTCCCGCGACGAAGGGGCGCAGGTTGAGCTCGTGGAGCTTCTTGCCCATCATCAGCTCGGTCGCCGCGCCCGCCATCTGGATGTTGCAGACCTTGGACACGAGCGGCACCGTGCGCGACGCGCGCGGGTTCGCCTCGATGACGTACACCTTGCCGTTCTCGATCGCGTACTGCATGTTCATCAGCCCGACGACCTTCAGCTCGCGCGCGATCCTGCGCGTGTAGTCGACGATGTCCGCGTACTGCTTCGCGGGAATGTGCACGGGCGGAATCACGCACGCGGAGTCGCCGGAGTGAATGCCCGCGAGCTCGATGTGCTCCATGACGGAGGGAATGAAGACGTCGTCCCCGTCGCAGAGCGCGTCGCATTCGCATTCGAGCGCGTGGCGCAGGAAGCGGTCCACGAGCAGCGGCGCGTCCTCGGTGACGCCGATCGCCTTGCCGACGTATTCGCGCAGCGCGTCGTCGTCGTACACGACTTCCATGCCGCGCCCGCCGAGCACGAACGAGGGGCGGATCATCACGGGATAGCCGACTTCGTGCGCGATCGCGAGCGCCTCGTCGACGTTGATCGCCATGCCCGCTTCGGGCATCGGGATTTCGAGCTTCGCCATCATCTTGCGGAAGAGATCGCGGTCTTCGGCGGTGTCGATCGTGTCGATGCTCGTGCCGAGAATCTTCACGCCCGCCTCGGCGAGCTTGCGCGCGAGGTTGAGCGGCGTCTGCCCGCCGAACTGCACGATGACGCCCTCGGGCTTTTCGTGTTCGTAAATCGCGAGCACGTCCTCGAGCGTGAGCGGTTCGAAGTAAAGCTTGTCCGACGTGTCGTAGTCGGTGGAGACCGTTTCCGGGTTGCAGTTGACCATGATCGTCTCGTAGCCGAGACGGCGCAACGCCATCGCCGCGTGGCAGCAGCAGTAGTCGAACTCGATGCCCTGCCCGATGCGGTTCGGACCGCCGCCGAGCACCATGACCTTCTTCTTCGCGCTCGGCGGGAGCACGGTCACGGGAACGCTGTCCGCGTAGGTCGAGTAATAGTAGCACGCGTTTTCGACGCCGCTGACGGGAACGGGCTCCCAGCGCTCGACGACGCCGAGCGCGACGCGCCTTTCGCGGATCGCTTTTTCGGGAACGCCGAGAATCTTCGCCAGATACGCATCCGCGAAGCCGTCCTTCTTCGCGCGGATCAGCAGCGCGTCCGCGGGAACGGAGCCCCGGCTCGTCGCGATCAGCTCTTCCTCGAAATCGACGAGTTCCTTCGACTGCTCGATGAACCAGCGGTGCATCAGCGTCTTCGCCTGCACCTCCTCGACGCTCGCGCCCTTGCGCAGCGCCTCATAAATGAGAAAATGGCGTTCGCTCGTCGCGTCCTGCAGCATCGAGAGCAGCTCTTCCTTGGATTTTTCGTGAAAATCCTTGGCGAAGCCGAGGCCCATGCGCCCGTTTTCGAGCGAGCGGATCGCCTTCTGGAACGCCTCCTTGTAGTTTTTGCCGATGCTCATGACCTCGCCGACCGCCTTCATCTGCGTGCCGAGCTTGTCCTGAACGCCCTTGAATTTCTCGAACGCCCAGCGCGCGAACTTCACGACGACGTAGTCGCCCGACGGCGTGTATTTGTCCAGCGTGCCGTCGCGCCAGTACGGAATTTCCGAGAGCGTGAGCCCGCTCGCGAGCTTCGCGGAAATGAGCGCGATCGGGAAGCCCGTCGCCTTCGACGCGAGCGCGGACGAGCGCGACGTGCGCGGGTTGATCTCGATGATGACGACGCGGCCGTCCTTCGGATTGCGCGCGAACTGCACATTCGTGCCGCCGATGACGCCGATCGTGTCGATGATCTTCCACGCCTTTTTCTGCAGGTCTTCCTGCACCGCGGCGGGAACGGTCATCATCGGCGCCGTGCAGAAGCTGTCGCCCGTGTGCACGCCGACGGGATCGACGTTTTCGATGAAGCACACGGAAATGAGCGCGCCCGTCGCGTCGCGCACGACTTCGACCTCGAGCTCTTCCCAGCCCAGAATGGATTCCTCGATGAGGCACTGGTGCGTCATCGACGCCTGCAGGCCGCGCGCAACGATCGTCTTCAGCTCGTCCATGTTGTAGACGAGCCCGCCGCCCGCGCCGCCCATCGTGTACGCGGGGCGCACGACCAGCGGGAAGCCGAGCCGCCCGGAGATCGCCACCGCCTCGTCGAGCGTGTACGCGATTTCGCTGCGCGGCATGTCGATGCCGATCTTGGACATCGTTTCCTTGAAGATGAGGCGGTCCTCGCCGCGCTCAATCGCTTCGAGATTCACGCCGATGACCTTCACGCCGTACTTGTCCAGAACGCCCTTCTTGTTCAGCTCGATGGCGAGGTTGAGGCCCGTCTGCCCGCCGAGATTGGGCAGCAACGCGTCCGGACGCTCCTTGGCGATGATCTGCTCGAGGCGCTCCTCGTTGAGCGGTTCGATGTAAGTGACGTCGGCGACGGCGGGATCCGTCATGATCGTCGCCGGATTGGAATTGACGAGCACGATCTCGTAGCCGCATTCGCGGAGCGCCTTGCACGCCTGAGTTCCCGAATAGTCGAATTCGCAGGCCTGACCGATCACAATCGGACCCGACCCGATGATCATCACTTTCTTGATGTCGTTGCGTATGGACATGATAATTTTCTGAGTTTTGAGGGTGAAATTCCGCGGCGCGCGCTCAAGTCGCGAACGCCATAAAAAAGCTCAAACTTTCAAAAAAGTTTGAGCCGAAAATCGAACGGCGGGCGCTTTCGTCGTCGGAAGCGTTCATGCTTTTTTTCATGCTGAGAGCCGTTTTCGCCATAAAATTTCACGGATTTAAGCGTTCCCGCGCCGTTTTGTCAACGGGAACGCGCAAATCCGCGCCTTTTCGCGGGAAAAAGCCCGCGCGCGCGCCTTTTCTCAGCGATTTTCGCGGAGGTAGGCGACGAGGTCCTCGATGGTGACGAGCGGGAAGCCGTGCTTCTTCGCGTAGTCGGCGACTTCGGGGAGGCGCGACATCGTGCCGTCGGGGTTCGTCAGCTCGCAGAGCACGCCGCAGGGCTTCAGGCCCGCGAGGCGCATCAGATCGACCGTCGCCTCGGTGTGGCCGGGGCGCTCGAGCACGCCGCCCGCGCGCGCGACGAGCGGGAACATGTGCCCCGGCGCGGCGAGATCGGCGCGGGTCGATTCGTCCGCAAGCACGACACGCACGGCTTCGAGGCGGTCGGCGGCGGAAACGCCGGTGGAGACGTTTTTCGCGGCGTCCACGGAAATCGTGAACGCCGTGCCGTAGCGGCTCGTGTTGTCCGGCACCATCATCGGCAGCTCGAGCGCGCGCGCCTTTTCGGCGGTGACGCAGATGCAGATGATGCCGCTGCAGTCGCGGATCTGCATGGCGACCTGCTCCGTCGTCAGCGTTTCCGCCGCGAAGATGAGGTCGCCTTCGTTCTCGCGGTCGGCGTCATCGGAGACGAGCACGCCCTTTCCGGAGCGGAGCGCCGCGAGCGCGTTTTCGACGCGGGAACGCGCGTCGCCGAACTGTTCCAAAAGACTGATTTCCGTTTTCATGATGCAGGCAAAAAATGTTCAATCCTCGGAACGCGGGAACGCCGACGCGCGGACGCGTCGTTTCACATCTCTTCCATCCGGACTTTACCGTCGGCTTCGGAATCTCACCGAATCTTGCCTTCGCGCGCGGGAACGCGTTCAGGCTCGCGGGCTTTTCGGCGCGGACGCCGAATCACCGCCGGTAGGGAATCGCACCCTGCCCCGAGATTGGCGGAACATTTTGCCGCGGCGTTCCCGCAAGTCAAAAAAAAAGCGTTCCCGCGCGGGAACGCCTTTCTTTAAGCTTTAAGCCTTGAACGTTAAGCTTTCTCTCTCACTTCGCCCAGAGGTTGGACGGATAGTCGCCGGCGGCGATGAGCTTGTTGATGTTCGCCTGAACGACGGGCTTGTCTTCCTTGTAGGTCACGCCGAACCACGCGCTGTCCGTACGGAGCACCTTCGCGGTCGCGTTGCCTTCCTTGATGAGCTGGCCGATCGTCATCGGGATGAAGCATTCGCTCTTGAGCTCAGTGCCGCGCGTCTTCATGAATTCGAGGAAGATGCGGTCGAGGTGGTCGAACAGCTTCGGCGTGCAGCCCCACATGTTCATGGAGACCGGCGTGTCGCCCGGAATGTCCTTCGTCGTGCCGTCTTCGTAGGTGTTGCGGCCGTTTTCGCCGACCTTGGCGATCTTCGTCATCTCTTCGATGTCGGTGAGGAAGCCTTCGGCGTTCGTGTTGCAGACGCCGCGCGCGACCGTGCCGTGCTCGGAGAGCGTGTTCTTCATCAGGAAGCCGACCATCGAGAACGCGCTCGAGTTCGGGTCGAGATCCTTCAGGTAGTTCGCGAGCACCTCGTAGGAATTTTTCCCGTAGAAGTCGTCCGCGTTGATGATGGCGAAGTTTTCCTTCACGACGCCCTTGGCGCAGAGAATCGCGTGCGTCGTGCCCCAGGGCTTTTCGCGGCCCGCGGGAACGGAGAAGCCCGCCGGGAGCTTGTCGAGCGTCTGGAACGCGTAATCGACGGGAACGGGGAGGTTCTTCTTCGCGATCATTTCCTTGAACGCTTCTTCGAAGTCCGGACGAATGATGAAGACGACCTTGCCGAAGCCGGCGCGAATCGCGTCAAAGACGGAATAGTCGAGAATCGTTTCTCCGGAGGGCCCCATGGGGTCCATCTGTTTGAGTCCGCCGTAGCGGCTGCCCATGCCTGCGGCAAGAACGAGGAGTGTAGGTTTCATGATTTTTTTGATTTGGATTGGTGTAATTTCGGTTGTGAACGAAAGGGTAAATTCGTTTCGGAAATCTACGCCCGCGGCTCCCGCGCGTCAATGCGGAAAACGCGCGCTCAGGCGTCCGCGAGCAGTTCGCGGAGGCGCGGGGCGACAAGCTCGACCGGGAGCCCCATGATGTTGCTCAGCGGCTCGTCGTAGGAGGCGATGATGAGCTCCCGCCCTTCCTGAATGCCGTAGGCGCCCGCCTTGTCGAGCGGGTTCACGATTCCGAAATACGCGTCGACGACCGCGTCGTCGATCGGCAGAAAGCGCACGCGGCACGCATAGACGTTTTCTTCGAGCAGCCCGTCGCGTTCCCGCGCGAGGCAGACGCCCGTATAGACCGTGTGCACGTTCCCGCCGAGCGTCTTGAGCATGGAGCGCGCCTCGGCGAGATCCGCCGGCTTGTTGAAGACCCTGCCGCCGAACGCGACCGTCGTGTCCGCGCCGAGCACGAGCGCGTCGGGATTCTCCCGCGCGACGGCGAGCGCCTTGATGCGAGCGTTGTGCGCGACCGCCGCGCGCGGGTCGCCGTCGGGATCCTCGTCCTCGACGACGTCCGCCGTCCGCGTCTCGAAGCGGAAGCCCGCCTTTTCAAGAAGTTCGCGCCGCCGCGGCGACGCCGATGCCAGGATGAATTTCCTCATGTCGAAAACGATGAAATCTTATCGGGGAAAATATTTTCCTTCGCGGACGTCGAAGATCCGCCAGGACGCCGCGTCCGCGGGCAGGACGGTTCCCGTCGCGACGACCTGGAGACCGTCTCCGAGCTCGCGCCAGAAATTTTCCTTGCGCGCGGGATCGAGCTCGCTCAGCACGTCGTCGGCGAGCACGATCGGCGCGACGCCCGTGCGTTCCCGCAGCAGCGAGAGCTGCGCGAGCCCGAGCGCGAGCGAAAGCCCGCGCTGCTGCCCTTCCGAGGCGAACTCCGCCGCGTCGCGCCCGTCGAGGCGAAAGCGGAAATCGTCGCGGTGCGGACCCTTCTGCGTCGCGTGGAAAAGCCGGTCCGTGCGGCGGGAACGCTCGAAGAAGGCCTCCCAGCCGGCGGCGTCCGCCTCGCGTCGGCTCGGCGCGTAGAGCAGCTCCGCCGCGACGGCGCGGTTCAGAATCCGCGCGGCGATTTCGGCGAAGCGCGCCGCGAGCTCGGCGACGCCGCGTTCCCGCGCGGCGACGATTTCCGCGCCGTTTTCCGCGAGCACTTTTTCGAACGCCGCGAACTGCGCGGGCGCGTCCGCCTCCGCCTTCAGCAGACGGTTCCGGGCTTCGAGCGCGCGGCAATACCGCTGCAGACGTTCGAGATACGCGCCGTCGGCGGCGGAAAAGGTCAGGTCGAACCAGCGCCGCCGCAGCGCGGGCGCGCCGCGCAGCACGGCGACGTCCTCCGCCGCGAAGACGACGGCGGGAAAGCGGCCGACGAAGTCGCGCATCCTGGCGACGGGCGTTCCCGCGCCGAGCTCGACGCGCTTCCTTCCCGCCGAGCCGAGCGAAAGCAGAATCCGCGTGTCGCCCTCGCGCTCGTGCGCGAGCTCGAACGCCGCCTGCGCGAGCTTTTCGCCGTGGCGGACGAGGCGCCCCAGCTCGCGCGTGCGGAAGGAGCGGAACGCCGTCAGCAGGCTCGCCGCCTCGAGCAGATTCGTCTTGCCCTGGGCGTTCTCGCCGAAGAGAAAGACGCGCGTTCCCGAAAATTCCAGATCCGCGAATCCGATGTTGCGGAAATTCGATACGCGCAGACGGTTCAGGCGCATGGCGTGCGGAGAAGATTCGCGCGGCTCACTGCGGCGGCAGCTTGAGCACGGCGCCGACCTTCAGCGAGCTCGGCGTGCGCAGGACGTCGCGGTTGTAGTTGTAGATTTCCTTCCAGCGGTTCTGCGTGCCGTAGTATTTTTTGCTGATCTTCACGAGCGTGTCGCCGGGCTGCACCGTGTGCGTCGCGGGAACGGGAACGCGGCCGGCCTCGTCGGGCTCGGGCGTCTCCGCGCGCGGCGCCGGCGTTTCGGCGACGACTTCGGAGCCCGCCGACGGCGGCGTTCCCGGGCGGACGAGCCGCTTTTCCAGGTCCGAGATGCGGCGGCGCGCCATCTGCAGATCGCGCTTCAGCGCGTCGTTTTCCTTGCTGAGCTGGAGAAATTTCTTTTCGAGATTCGGCGCGGGAACGTCCGTCTCGAACGGCTTGCCGGGCAGCTGCGCGAGGAACATCTTCCGCGCCGCCGAGCACTGTTCCTCGACGAGCCGCTTCTGCTGCTCGTTCGCGCTCTGGCGCATGTACTGGCGGAAGTGGAAAAGCGCGTCCAGCGGCATTTCGCGGCGCAGCGCGATGACGCCCAGCTCCAGGTGCGCTTCCGGCGCGTCCTCGCGCGCGTTCACGACCTTGTAGAACGCCTCCATCGCCGCGGCGTCGTTCTGTTCGAGCAAAAGCGCCTTGCCGCGGAGGAAGTTCTCGTCCTCCGTCTCCTCGACCGTCGCGGACGGGAACGCGGCGCCGAGGCTTCTGGCGCAGAAGAACACGGCGACGACGAACACGATGAAGGCGCAGACTGCGAAGATGATCTTGTGCATGGCGATTTTCTCTGCGCTCAACTATGTTCGCGGCGAAACGCGCTTTCAACGCTTTTTTCTGTCTTGCGCGAACGCGGGAAAAAGCGGACGCTCGACCGCATGAATCCCGAAGAAAAATCCGCGGCGGAAACGCCGCGAAACCGCGCGCGCACGGCGGCGTTTCTCGTGCTGCGCTTCTGGCTCGCCGCCTGCGCGATCGCGAGCGGCGCGAGCAAGTTCGCCGTCGCCTCGCGGCGCGTCTCCGAAGATCCCGAGACGGGCGAGACCGTCGTGAGCCTCGTCCGCGAATACGCGTTCGGCAACTACGTCGGCGTTCCCGCGCGCGAGTTCGAGCGCCTGCTCGGCGACCCGCTGCTGCCGGACTGGACGCTGCACGCGTTCCGCTTCGCGCTCGGCCCCGTGCTGATTCTCGCCGGCGTCGCGCTCCTGCTCGGCGCGGGAACGCGCGTCGCGCTCTGCGTGCTCGGCGCGGTCTTCGTCGCGCTCTCCTTCGGGCTCTCGCTGACGGATCCGTCCGGCTCGGCGGGAACGCTCGGCGTTTACGTCCTCGCAATCGCCGCCGCCCTGCTCCTCGCCGACGCGAACCGCTTCTGCGTATCCGTAAAATACTGACGTTCCTCAAAAAAAAACTCGCTTCTCCGAAAAAATGACTCCCGCCCCCGAAAGACGCTTCCGCTTCGTGCCCGCGTTCTCGCTCGAACGTCTCGCCGCCGCTCTCGCCGACGAAATCGCGAAGCGGCGCGACCCGTTCGAGCCGGAAACCGTGCTCGTGATGAACGCCGCCCAGCGCGTCTGGCTGCAGCACTTCATCGCCGAACGCAACGGCATCTGCGCGAACGTGAACTTTCTCTCGCCGGAAAACTTCTTCGCCCGCCTCGGGAAAAAGCCCGACGAGGCCGCCGCGGACGCCGCGGTCGCGGGCGACGCGCTCGCCTGGCGCATCTTCCGCGCGCTCGGCGAGACCGACGCCGCCGGTTCCGCCGTGCCCGAAGAATTCCGTTTCCGCTTCCGCGAAGACACGGAAGAGGACCGCATGACGCTCGCCCGGATGCTCGCCGATCTTTTCTGGCGCTACCAGAGTTTCCGCCCCGAAATGATCGAGGCTTGGCAGCGCGGCGCGGACGACGACGATACGGCGGGAGCGCCGCGCGGCGACGCCGAATTTCTCGCCGAATACGCGCGCCAGCGGCGCCTGTGGCGCGCGCTCCGGCTCGACGACGCGTCCGTTCCCGCCCTGCGCGCGCTCGACTTCATCCGCGGGAACGCCCTGCCCGACGCCGCCGCGCTCCCGCGCCGCCTCTTCGTCTTCGCGCCGACCGCGCTCCCGCGGACGCATTTCGAAATGCTCCTGCGCCTCTCCGAGCGCGCGGAGGTCTTCTTCTACTGCCACGCGCTTTCGTCCGACCTGTGGACCGAGACGCGCGACGAAAAGACGCTGCTGCGCGAGGCGCGCCGCCGCCCGCAGCTGAAGAGCGAAGCCGACTGGATCGACCTGCTCCGCGACGAAGCCGCCGCCCGCGGCAACGAGCTGCTGCTCTCCTGGGGCAAGGCGGCGCGCATGCTCGCCATGCGACTCGTAGACGAAGGCTTCGCGGACGCGGATTCGACGGACGAGGCGCCGCCCCCGCGCGATTCGCTCCTGCACGCGATTCAGGCGGACATACGCGAAAACGTCGTCCGCGCGCGCGCCGCGGGAACGCCCGCCGACGGGAACGCGGTCACGCCGCCGCCCGCCGACGTCGAGGCCGACGCGCGCGACGCCGTTTCCCTGCGCGTCCACGTCGCCCATTCGCCGATGCGCGAGATGGAGATTCTGCGCGACGACATGCGGGAGCTCTTCCGCCGCGATCCCGAGCTGCGCCCGCGCGACGTGCTCGTGATGATGCCCGACACGGACGCCTACGCGCCCTTCGTCCGCGCCGTTTTCGGGCGCTCCGAATTTCCGTTTTCGCTCGCCGACCGCGGCGACGTCGGGCGCTTCCGCGGCATCGAGGCGTTTCTCGAAATCCTGCGCGTCGCTCAGGGCGAAATCCGCCTCGGCGAAACGCTCGCGCTGCTCGACGCTCCGCCGCTCGCGCGCGGGCTCGGACTGGACGAAGCGGACGTCGCCGCGCTCCGGAAAATCCTCGTCCGCTCCAACGCGCGCTGGGGCATGGACGCGCAGGCGCGCGAAGAAAAGATTTTCGAGGACGCGCCGCTCGTCGTCTGCGGCGAGCCGTCCTCCCGCGGCGGCGGCGAAGCTTCGGCAGCGGCAGGCACGTTCTACCGCAATTCCTGGGCGTTCGCGCTGCGCCGCTGCGCGCTCGGCGTGATGCTCGACGACGAATCCGCGGAAATTCCGCGCGAGTTCGGCGGCGTTCCGACGACGCTCCCGCTCGCCGACCTGCCCGAAAACGCGGCGACGCTGCTCGCGAAGTTCGCCGCGCTCGCGGACGCGCTCGACGCCGCGCGCCGCGCCTTCGACGGCGAGAAGAAAAGCGTTCCCGCGTGGAGCGCCTTTCTGCGCGACGAAATCGCCGCGCGCCTCTTCGCCTTCGACGAAGACGAACAGGAGGAGCAGACGCTGCTTTATTCCGCGATCGACGCGCTCCGCCGCGACGCGGAAAACGCGGGGCTGACGGACGCGGACGTCTGCTCGCTCAAGACCGCGGTCGCCTCGCTCGAAGGGCGCTCCTGGGAAAGCGGGCGCGCGGAAGGGCTGCTGCGCGGGAAGATCACTTTTTGCCGCATGCAGCCGCTGCGCAACATTCCCGCCAAGGTGATATTTCTCGCGGGCATGAACGCGGAATCGTTCCCGCGCGCCGCGCCGAAATCCGCCTTCGACCTCATCGCCGAATGGCCGCGCGGGCGCGGCTCGGAACTCGCGCTCTGGGACCGCACGCCGCGCGACGAAGACTGCCTGCTGCTGCTCGAAGCCGTGCTCGCGGCGCGGCGCTGTCTGCGCTTTTCCTACGTCGGACGCGGCGCGGGCGACAACGCGGAAATTCCGCCCTGCGGCCCGCTCGCCAAATTCATCGACGTCGCCGAAGCGCTCGCGCCGCGCGAAAAATTCATCTTCGAGCACCCCGCCCGTCCGCGCGAAATCCTCGACGCGCTCGCGCGCCCGGGCTCGGAGCCGTGGCGGCCGCCGTTCGCGGGAACGCCCGGCTTCGCCCTTTCCGAAAAGGAAGCGAAAATCTTTTCCGCGCTCGACGCGGGAACGCTCGCCGACTTTTTCGCCGATCCCGCGAAATTCGTCTGCGAAAAGCGTCTGCGCCACCGCGAAGCCCGGCAGGAAAACGAGCCCGAGGACAACGATCCGGAGAGCGAGAGCGCGAAGTCGCCGACGCTGCTCGACGTCGCCGCGGGAACGCTGCCCGACGCGGATTTCGACGCGGGCGGAAATCCGTCGGAAGCGACGGAGGCCGCGCTGCGCCGCGAGCTCGTGGAGACGGCGGAAAAGGCGCTCGCCGCCGGCGCGCTTTCCGCGCTGACCGATCCCGCCGCAAGCGCGGACGACGCGTTGGACGAGCTCAAGCCGTCGAACGCGCTCGGCGGGCTCGGAATCGGCGAAAAGCTCGTCCGCGTCGCGCCGCTCGTCGGCGAACGCGAACTCGCCGTGCCCGAGGGGGCCGCCGGCGGGAACGCGCCGCGCGCCGTCCGCATCCGCGCGCGTTTCCGGAACGTCGCGCGCCCCGAAGGCGCGGACGCGCCGCTCTGGATTTTCGAGGCGTTCCCGCGCGCCTACGGCGAATGGGCGCGTGCGATCCGCGCCGTCGCCGCCGCGGCGTTCGCGCGCGCGCTGTTCCCGGGAACGAACTTCCGCCTCGTCGCGCTCGCGCCCGGAGAAAAAAAACAGCTCGCCGCGACCGTCGTCCGTTCCGAAGCCGTTCCCGAGGATTTCGCGGCGACGCTCGTCGCGCGCTTTTTCGAGTGGATCGAGAATCCGCCGCCGTTTTTCGCGCGGATGAAGCCGCCGAAGCCCGACGAAAGCGCGGCGGCCTTCGCCGAGAATTTTCTGCGGGAAGAGCCGGGCTCCTACAACGTGACGGATTACGACCGCCCGCACCGCGAGTTCTTCTACGGCTCGGACCTGGAGCTTTTCCGCGCCCGCATCGAAACGGAAACCTTCCCCTTCGCCCGCGCCGCCGCGGCGCTCCTCGCGCCTTCCGCCTGAAAAATCCGACCGCGAATTCACGCGAATGAACGCGAATTTTTATAGGAGGGTAAGCGTCTCACTTGCCCTCTTTTTCAGCAGGGATTGCGGGGATTTTGAGGGATTTCTTTTTCGGAGTTTCTGTACTCCGCGTGAAACGCGGAACAAAAATAACCCCATGCGGTGACGCCGCTTGGGGCCGGACTCGAAAAAAAACACGCGCCTGAAAGGCGCAACCGCCCGCCGAGCCGCGAAAATTCGTTGAAACCGCGAATTTTCACGAGAGGGTAAGCGTCCCCGCTTGCCCGCCGAAATCCGTTTCCGCAAAGTCTTGAAAAACCACGGATGGACACGAATGCGCACGGGATGCCTTTCCCGCCCCCGCGCGCGGCGTTTTCGGGTCATTCCGCCGGCCGGGCGATGAGGTCGTAGGCCTTGTAGCCGGTGACGACGACGTCCGCGAACTCGCCGACGGGAAGGCTCTTCGGCACGAAGACGACGCCGTCCACCTCGTAGCCGTCGCCCGCCGTGCGCGCGACGCCGGGTTCGTCCACGAGCACGCGCAGCTTTTCGCCGACGCGGGAACGCATGCGCTCCCGTGAAATCTTCTGTAGCAGCGTCATCGCGACGTTGTAGCGGCGGACTTTTTCCGCATTCGGAATCTGATTTTCCATCAGCGCGGCGGCGGTGTTTTCCTCCTGCGAATAGCGGAAGACGCCGACGCGGTCGAATTTCTGCTCCTCAAGAAACGCCGTCAGCTCGTCGAAGTCCGCCCGCGTCTCGCCGGGGAAACCGACGATGAACGTCGAGCGGATGACGACGCCGGGAACGCCCCTGCGGATTTTGGCGATGAGGTCGCGGATGTGCTTTCCGTCGGTCTCGCGGCGCATCGCCGAGAGCATGCCGTCGGAAATGTGCTGCAGCGGAATGTCCACGTAGGGTACGACTTTTCTGCATTTCGCGAAGACGGAAATCAGCTCGTTGCTCCAGTGCGCGGGGTGCGTGTAGAAGACGCGGATCCAGAAGTCGCCGCGGATGCGGTTCAGCGCGCGCAGGAGCGTCGCGAGCGAATCGCCCTGCTCCGAACTGACCTTCGTCGTCTTGCCCGCGCGCGTCTTCGTCCACGTGTCCATGCCGTAATAGGTCGTGTCCTGCGAAATGAGATTGATTTCCTTCACGCCGTTGACCTGCACGAGCGTCTTGACTTCGGCGACGACGTCGGCGATCGCGCGGGAACGGTGGCGCCCGCGGATTCCGGGAATCGCGCAGAACGCGCAGCCGTGGTTGCAGCCTTCGGCGATCTTCACGTTCGCGATGTGCGGGAGCGTGAGGCGCGCGCGCGGCGTCTCGTAATCGGGAATGTAGCGCGGGCGCTTGGAGACTTGCACGAGCGGCGCGGCGTCGGGATCCGCCCGCGTTCCCGCGGCGGGCGCGTTCCCGTCGCCGGCGGCACAGAGCTTTTCGATGATCGTCGCGATCTGCCCGAGCTGGTCGATGCCGATGAAGGCGTCCGCCTTGGGCATCATGTCGCGCACGGCCTCGCCGTAGCGCTGCGGCATGCAGCCGGCGACGACAATCCTGAGCGGCCGCTTCCGCCCGCGGCGCTTCGCTTCGCGCGCCATCTGCGCGACGGCCTCAAGGCTCTCCTCGCGCGCGTCGAGGATGAACGAGCACGTGTTCACGACGACGGCATCCGCCTCGCGCGGGTCTGCCGTGAGGCGCATTCCCGCGTCGAGAATGTGCCCGATGAGCACTTCGCTGTCCGACTGGTTTTTCGGACATCCCAAAGAAACGATTCCTACGGTGAGCATAACAGGAAAGTCCCCACTATAACGCGTTCCCGCGCCGAGCCGCCACAAATTTCCGCGGCGCGCTTTGCGGCTTTACCTTCCACGCTTTTTTCTTAGAATGCGCGGCATGTTGCCCCCGATTACCCAAGAAGAACTGCTCTCCCCGCAAAACGGCTGGATGCTACTCGTCACCGTCTGCATCGGCGGTCTGGTCGGTCTCGTGCGCCAGTGGCGCGGCGGGAATAACACGACGGCGGGCATGCGCACGTTCGGGCTTTGGGCGGTGCTGGGCTTCATCGCCGTGCAGATGGAACGGCTCGGCTTCGCGCATTTCGTGCTCGCGACGCTGCTCGTGCTCGGGCTTTCGACGACGGCTTATCTGCTGCGCGGCGGCAAGGAACGGAAACGCGAGAGCGAAAGCTACCACGCGACGTTCGGGCTGACGACGGCGGCGTCCGCGCTGATGGTCTTCTGCGCGGGAGCGCTGATGGGGCTCGGGCTCGAAAAATACGCCGTCATGCTCGCCATCGTGCTCGCCGTGACGCTGGGCTCGCGCGCGTGGACGGACAAGTGGAGCTCTTCGCTGACGGGAACGGACATCCGCGCCGGACTGCAGTTCGCGTGTCTGACGGGCGTGCTGCTGCCGCTCGTGCCGAACCAGACGCTGTGGGGCGTCTTCAATCCCTACGCGACGTGGCTGATGGTCGTCGTCATCACGGGCGTGAATTTCGTCGGCTACATCGCGATGCGCTGGCTCGGCGCGCGCGCGGGCGCGGCGCTGACGGGCTTCATCGGCGGGCTGGCATCGAGCACGGCGGTGACGCTCGCGCTCTCGCGCCGCTCCGCGGAAGAGCCGGAAAACGGCGGCGCGTTCGCGACGGCGATTCTGCTCGCGCAGGTCTCGATGGCGCTTCGCCTCGTCGTACTGACGCTGCTGCTCAATCTCGCGTTCGCGCTTTCGACGCTGTGGATGTGGGCGGTGCTGCTCGGCGCGTGCGTCGCCGTGTGCGGGCTGATCGCGCTGCGCCACCGCACGCGCGCGGAAGGCAGCGTTCCCGCGGTGAAGAATCCGCTCGACCTGGGCACGGCGGTCAAGTTCGCCCTGCTCTACGCCGTCGTCGTCTTTCTCGTGGAAAAGAGCGGGAACGGGCTCGGAACGGGCTTCGTGGCGGTGAGCTTCTTTTCCGGGATTCCGGACACGGCGGCGCTCGTGATGTCGATGGCGAATCAGGCGAGCGCGACGGCGGACGCGGGAACGCTGGGCTTCGGGCTCGCGGCGCTCGGCATCATGCTCGGCGTGCTTTCGAACACGCTGGTGAAGCTCGCGATCGCGCTCGTCGTCGGGCGCGGCGAATTTCGTCTGCTCGCCGCGGGCGGGCTGGGCGTCTCGGCTCTCGTGAACTGCGGGCTCGCCGTCGCGCTCGTCCTCGGCGGCGTGTAATCGGATTCCTCCCGCAGGAGCTTGAATTTCCCGCGGCCGCGCGGCCGTTCCCGCCGTCGAAACGCGAGCGCAAAAAAAAAGACGCGCTCCCGAGCGGGAACGCGTCTTTCTTCTTTGTCGCGGCGGTGCGGATTACTTGCAGCGGGCGATGATGTCGTCGGAGACCGCGAGGAGTTCCGGCGAAGCGTGACCGATCGTGTTCTTGAGATAATCGGTGTTGGCTTCGGCGAGTTCCTTGACGCGGTTCGGGTCGATCGCCATGACGGCGTCGAACTGTTCCTTCGAGAAGTTGAGACCGTCGAAGTCGAGGTCTTCGTAGGAAGGAATGTAGCCGAACGGCGAATCCTTGGCGGAGGCGGTGCCTTCGACGCGGCCGATCATCCACGCGAGAACGCGGGCGTTGTCGCCGTAGCCCGGCCACATGAACTTGCCTTCCGGCGTCTTGCGGAACCAGTTGACGTGGAACACGGCGGGCGTCTTGGCGAGCTTCGCCATTTCCAGATAGTGCGCGAAGTAGTCGCCCATGTGGTAGCCGCAGAACGGCAGCATCGCGAACGGGTCGCGGCGGAGCGCGCCGACCTGACCTTCAGCGGCGGCGGTCTGTTCGGAGCCGACCGTGGCGCCGAGATAGACGCCGTGCGCCCAGTTGTGCGCCTGGAACACGAGCGGGATGTCGTTCATGCGGCGGCCGCCGTACACGAACACGTCCACGGGAACGCCTTCCGGGCTCTGCCAATCCGGGTCGATGCACGGGCAGTTCGCGGCGGGAGCGGCGAAGCGGGAGTTCGGGTGCGAGGACAGCTTCGGCTTGCCGGTCTTTTCATCGATCATGTCGGGCGTCCAGTCGTTGCCCTGCCAGTCGATGAGGTGCTTCGGCTTTTCCTTCGTCATGCCTTCCCACCAGATGTCGCCGTCGTCCGTGAGAGCGACGTTCGTGAAGATGGTGTTCTTGGAGCAGGAAAGGAGCGCGTTCGGGTTCGTTTCCATAGCCGTTCCCGGGGCGACGCCGAAGAATCCGTTTTCGGGATTGATGGCGCGGAGCTGTCCGGAGGCGTCCGGCTTGATCCAGGCGATGTCGTCGCCGACGCAGGTGATTTCCCAGCCCTTGTCGCGGAGCGCCTTCGGCGGGATCAGCATGGCGAAGTTCGTCTTGCCGCACGCGGACGGGAACGCCGCCGTGACGTAGTGCTTCTTGCCTTCAGGCGTCTTGACGCCGAGGATGAGCATGTGCTCGGCGAGCCAGCCCTGCTTGCGGGCGAGGTTCGAGGCGATGCGGAGCGCGAAGCACTTCTTGCCGAGGAGGGCGTTTCCTCCGTAGCCGGACCCGAAGGACCAGATCGTCGATTCTTCCGGGAAGTGGACGATGTAGGTGTTGTCCGGGTTGCACGGCCAGCGGACGTCCTGCACGCCCGGCTTCAACGGCATGCCGACGGAGTGCACGCAGGGCACGAAGAAGTCGTCCTTTTCGATGTGGCGGAAGACTTCCGTCGAGACGCGCGCCATGATGCGCATCGAGACGACGACGTAGGGAGAGTCCGTGATTTCGACGCCGTACTGCGCGATCGGCGAGCCGAGCGGCCCCATCGCGAACGGGATGATGTACATCGTGCGGCCTTCCATGCAGCCGTCGTAGAGGGCGCGCATTTTTTCCTTCATGACGACCGGGTCTTCCCAGTTGTTCGTCGGACCGGCGTTCTCCTTTTCCTTGGAGCAGATCAGCGTGCGCTTTTCGACGCGCGCGACGTCGCGGGGATCGGAGCGGTAAAGGTAGCAGCCCGGACGCTTTTCTTCGTTGAGCTTGATCGCCATTCCGCTGGCGACCATTTCAGCGAAGAGCTTGTCGGCTTCTTCCTTGGAACCGTCGCACCACTGCACCTTGGCGGGCTTGCAGAGCGCAACGAATTCGTTCACCCAGTTGATGAGTTTTTGGTTGGTTGTAGGTTCGTTTGCCATAGTGAATTACAGTAAAAATTGTGCCGTCAGCATAGCCGAGGAATTTCGGCGAGTAAAGCGCGAAACGCCGCGACGCGCGGTCAGAAATACGGCGTCCGGCGGTCGAGCGAGCGGTAGTTGATCGCTTCGAGCAGGTGCTCGGTCTCGATTTTTTCCGTTCCCGCGAGGTCGGCGATCGTGCGCGAGACCTTCAGGATGCGGTCGTAGGCGCGCGCGGAAAGCCCCAGGCGCTCCATCGCGCGCTGCAGAATCATGCCCTGCGCGTCGTCGAGCGCGCACCAGCGGCGGATCTGCCGCGACGACATGCGGGCGTTGCAGCGCGTCTTCGCGGAGGCGCCGTCCGCGGAATCGTCGGCGAGAAAGCGTTCCCGCTGGCGTTCGCGCGCGGCGACGATGCGTTCCCGCATCGCGGCGGAAGTTTCGCCCGGCGCGGCGGTGCGCAGCTCGTCGATGGAAAGCGTGGGCGCCTCGACGTGAATGTCAATGCGGTCGAGCAGCGGACCCGAAATGCGCGCGCGGTAGCGCTGAATCTGCACCGGCGAGCACGTGCATTTGTGGTGCTTGTCGCCGAGATAGCCGCACGGACAGGGATTCATCGCCGCGACGAGCATGAAGCGCGACGGAATCGTGATTTTCCCCGCCGCGCGCGAGATGCTCACTTCGCCGTCCTCGAGCGGCTGGCGCATTACTTCGAGCGCCGAGCGCTTGAACTCCGGAAATTCGTCGAGAAAAAGCACGCCGTTGTGCGCGAGCGAAATTTCGCCCGGCCCGGGAATGCTCCCGCCGCCGATGAGCCCGACGTCCGAAATCGTGTGGTGCGGCGAACGGAACGGGCGCCGGATTGCGCAGGATTCGTCCGCGATCGTGATGCCCGCCGCCGAATGAATGCCGAGAATCTCCAGAAACTCCTCGAGCGAGGGCTCCGGCAGAATCGTCGGAATCCGCTTCGCGATCATGCTTTTGCCCGAGCCCGGCGAGCCGATCATGAGCACGTTGTGCCCGCCTGCGACGGCGACCTCCACCGCGCGGCGCACCTGCTTCTGCCCCTTGACCTCGGAAAAATCGAGCGCGGGAACGCCGCCGCGCCGCCGACGGAACGCGCTTTTTTCCGGCGAAAGCGGCTCGATCTTCGCGACGCCGAGCAGGAAATCCGCGCATTCCCGCAGCGAGTTCACGGGAAAGACCTTCACGCCTTCGACGAGCGCCGCCTCCTCCGCCGACTTGCGCGGCAGCAGCACGGCGCGCTTCTCCCGCAGCGCGAGCAGCGCCAGCGACACGCCGCCGCGCACCGCGCGCACGTCACCGTTCAGCCCCAGCTCGCCCGCGATGACGAAGCCTTCCAGCCGTTCCCGCGGAATCACGCCCTGCGCCGCCAGCAGCGCGAGCGCGATCGGCAGGTCGTACATCGGGCCTTCCTTGCGGATGTCGCCCGGCGCGAGATTCACCACCGTCTTCGTCTGCGGCACGGGAAGACGGCAGTTCGCGAGCGCCGCCGTCACGCGGTCCGAAGATTCCTTGACCGCCGCGTCCGGCAGCCCGACGATGAGAAAACGAAACTCGCCCGGCATGTCGGATTTGACTTCGACGCAGACGGGAACGGCGTCGACGCCGCTCAGGGCTCCGGAATGGACGGTGGAAAACATGCGCGCGACTTTAACGCGCCCGCCCCGCGGACGCGAACAAATAAGCGCCTTCCCCGCGAATCTCCGCCGCCGACGCGTTTTCGGGGCGCGACCGCCGCGCGAAGACTTCCCGCGCGCGCCGAGTTCATGATTCGCGTTGAAAAAAGCGCGCCCGTCCCTTACTTTTTCCCGACTATGTATATTTCTCCGGAGACACGCGCGAAGATCGACGAAATCGTCCGTCGCAGCGGCCATCTTTACAAATTCTTGGACGTTCCCGCGAAGCAGAAGCGCCTCGCCGAGCTCGAAGCGAAAATGTCCGAGCCGAATTTCTGGAACGACCAGCAGTCCGCGCAGGCCGTCATTTCCGAAAACACCTCGCTGAAATCCGCCGTCACGCCCCTGCTCGCCTACATGCGCAAGGTCGAAGACCTGCAGACGCTCGCCGAACTGCTCGGCGAGACGGACGAAAACGACGCGGGCGCTTCGGACGAGCTCGCCGAACTCGACTCCGAAGCCGCGAAGATGCTCGAGGAAATCGACGCGCTCGAAATCTCCTCCTTCCTTTCCGGCCCGCACGACAAATCCTCCGCCATCGTCATGATCAAGGCGGGCGCCGGCGGCACCGAGGCCTGCGACTGGGCGGGAATGCTCATGCGCATGTACACGCGCTGGGGCGAACGCCGCGGGTTCAAGGTCAGCATCGAAGACCTGCAGGACGGCGAAGGCGCGGGAATCTCCACCGCCGTGCTCCGCTTCGACGGCGAGAACGCCTACGGCTACGCCAAGGCCGAGCGCGGCGTGCACCGCCTCGTGCGCATTTCGCCCTTCGACGCGAACAAGCGCCGCCACACCTCGTTCGCGAGCGTGGACATCGTCGCCGACATCAAGGACGACATCAACGTCGAGATCAAGGACGAGGATCTGCGCGTGGACGTCTATCGCGCTTCCGGCGCGGGCGGGCAGCACGTCAACCGCACGGAATCCGCCGTGCGCCTCACCCACCTGCCCACGGGCATCGTCGTCGCCTGCCAGCGGGAACGCTCTCAGCACCAGAACAAGGAGCTCGCGATGCGCATCCTGAAGGCGCGCATCTACGAAAAGATGGAGGACGACAAGCGCGCCGAAATGGAAAAATTCTACGGCGAAAAGGGCGAAATCGGCTGGGGCAACCAGATCCGCTCCTACGTCTTCCAGCCCTACCAGATGGTCAAAGACCTGCGCACGGGCTACGAAACCGGCAACATCCAGGCGGTGATGGACGGCGACCTCGACGGCTTCGTCAACGCGTGGCTCCGCGCCGGCGGACCGCGTTCCCGCAACAAGGACATCAAAATCGAAGACTGATTTCCAGGGCGCTCGGGAATGCGGTTTTCGAAACTCCGCGCGGGAACGCGCGTCAGAGTCTGAAAAAGAAGCGGCAGAGCTTTTTGAAAAGCGGCGCTTCCGCGCGCTTCATCATCCATGTCTCCGCGACGCGTTTCGTCAGAAAACCCATCGTCGGGAACGAATGCTGCAGGAAAAGCAGATCGGTGATCCTCAGTTTTTTCTGCACGGCGAGCGCCCATTCGTTGATCATTTCTCCGGAGCCTTCTCCGACGATGCAGGCGCCGAGAATTTTTCCGCCACGCCCGATGAACGCCTTGACGAAGCCTTCCGCCGTTTCCTCGGCGATCGCCGCGCCGTAATCCGCGTAGCGGCAGACGATCGTCTCGAAGCGCGTTCCCGCCGCCTTCAGCTCCCGTTCGCCCGCGCCGACCGACGAAAGCTGCGGCGCGGTGAACATCGTCGCGGGAACGACGTATTTGCGGAAATCTCTCCGCGCGAAACGCGGAAGCATCGCGTTCATCAGCGCGATCATGCCCTGATGCATCGCGGCGTGAGAAAAAAGGTGTTCGCCGTTGCAGTCGCCGACGGCGAAAATGTGCGTGCGAGTCGTCTGCAGAAATCTGTTCACGCGAATGTTCCCGCGTTTCCCCAAAGCGACGCCCGCGTTCTCAAGACGCAGCGCGGAATAATCGAAACGCCGCCCCGCCGCCGCCAAAATTTTTTCAGCGCGGATCACTTCTCCGGAATCCGTCGTCAGCTCGATTTTTCCGTCGATCCGCCGCACGGACTTCGGCAACGTTCCCGTGAGCACGCGAATGCCTTCCGCGCGGAATTTTTCCTCGACGAGCGTCGCCGCCTCCGCGTCCATGCGGCTTAAAATATGCGCGCTGCGCTGAACCAGCGTCACGCGCGAGCCGAGCCGCGCGAAAGCCTGCGCCATTTCGCAGGCGATCGCGCCGCCGCCGAAAACGATCAGACTTTCGGGAATTTCGTCGAGGAGGAAAAGCGTTTCGTTCGTCAGAAACTCGACGCTTTCCGCGCCCTCGAAATCCGGAATCGCCGGACGCGTTCCCGCAGCGATGAAAATCCGCCGCGCGCTCATGTTCCTGCCGTTCACTTCAACCGTATGCGGATCGACGAAATGAGCTTCGCCGAAAACGATCGGCGTTTTCTCGAAAAGATTTTTCGTCTTCTTCTCGCCGATGAATTCGAGATGCGAGCGGATTTTCCGAAACGGCGCGGGAACGCCGGCGGACGCCGTTTCGCCGAAAAGCGCGCGCGCCGCGACCAGTTTTTCCGCGACGCGCAAAATGCCTTTGCTCGGAATGCAGCCCGAATTCATGCATTCGCCGCCAACGTGCTCCCGCTCCACCGCCGTCACTTTCAGCCCCATCGCCGTAGCCATCAGCGAAACCGCCATGCCCGCCGGCCCCAAACCCACGCAGATCAGATCGTAATCGTATTTCATAAAATGATTAAATTACTATATAATTATATTATTTAAAGTTTTTTCTTTTCGCGCGGGAACGCGTTTTTCCGATTTATTTTCCGGCGCCCGAAAGATAGAATGTGCTTAAATTCACTTATGGCGAAAAAGACACGAAAAACCCGTCCGCTGTCCGATGAAGCGATCTTCCTGCTTTCGGACAAGCTTGCGGCGATGGGCGATCCGATTCGGCTGCGGATTCTGAACCTGCTCTGCTGCCGCGGCGAACAGAACGTGGCGCAGCTTGTCGAGCAGTGCGGCGCGAAACAGGCGAACGTTTCGCGCCATTTGGTGCGACTGCGCGAAACGGGACTTGTCGTATGGCGCAAGGCGGGAACGAAGATTTTCTACGCGCTCGCCGACGATTCACTGCCCTCGATCTGCACCTGCCTCCGCGAATCCGCCAAAACGAAACTCAAGCGCCTCTCATCCTCGCTCGACGACTGATTCGGCATTCCCGCGAAGCGCGACATCCGCCGCTTCAAGGAAAACGCGCCGTTACCTCACGCGGGAAAGCCCTTCGCTGCGGGCTTGCATTTTCGCGGGAAAAGTTTTGGAATTTTTCTTCATGAATTTTGACCTCCTCGTCATCGGCAGCGGAATCGCGGGACTGAGTTTCGCGATCAAGACCGCCGCCAAAGGCTTGCGCGTGGCGATCGTCACGAAAAAGGCTTCGGCGGAATCGAACACCAATCACGCCCAGGGCGGCATCGCCTGCGTGTTCGACCAGGCGGACGATTTCGAAAACCACGTGCGCGACACGCTCGTCGCCGGCGACGGGCTCTGCGACGAGGCCGTCACGCGCGCCATCGTCGAAGCCGCGCCCGAGCGCATCCGCGAGCTCATCGCGATCGGCGTCGATTTCTCCAAGGGCGAGGACGGCGGCTACGACCTCACCCGCGAGGGCGGGCACTCGCACCGCCGCATTCTGCACGCGCACGACCTGACGGGCAAGGCGATCGAGGACGCGCTGCTCGCCGTCGCCGCGAAGAATCCGAACATTTCGTTTTTCGAGTATCACATGGCGATCGACCTCATCACGACGGCGCGCCTGAAGGGCTCGAAGATCGCCGCCGCCGATCCCGAAAACCGCGTGCTCGGCGCCTATGTGCTCGACGTCGCTTCGGGCGAGGTGCTCACGTTCCGCGCGGGCGCTGTCGTGCTCGCCAGCGGCGGCATCGGCCAGGTCTATCAGTACACGACGAATCCGGACATCGCCACGGGCGACGGCATCGCGATGGCTTACCGCGCGGGCGCGTTCGTGCGCAACATGGAGTTCGTGCAGTTCCACCCGACCGCGATGTACGCGCCGGACGGTTCCCGCGAGCTCATTTCCGAAAGCGTCCGCGGCGAAGGCGCGATTCTGCGCGACATCAAGGGCCGCGCGTTCATGAAGGACTACGACGCGCGCGGAGACCTCGCGCCGCGCGACATCGTCGCCCGCGCCATCGATGCCGAGATGAAGAAATCCGGCGCGCCGCACGTCTGGCTCGACATCACTCACAAGCCCGCCGACTACCTGCGGGAACGCTTTCCGCACATCTACAACACCTGCCTCGCGCACGGCATCGACATGGCGAAGGAAAAAATCCCCGTCGTTCCCGCGGCGCACTATCTCTGCGGCGGCGTGAAGACGGACATGAACGCGGCGACGAGCGTGCGCGGGCTCTACGCCTGCGGCGAAACGGCGTGCACGGGACTGCACGGCGCGAACCGCCTCGCGTCCAACTCGCTGCTCGAGGCCGTCGTGCTCGCGCACAACGGCGCGGCCGCCGTCGCCGATTTCCTCGCGAAGAATCCCGTTCCCGCGGCGAACGTTCCCGCGTGGCAGGACGGCAACGTGCAGGACTCGGACGAGCGCGTCGTCCTTTCGCACAACTGGGACGAACTCCGCCGCGCGATGTGGGACTACGTCGGCATCGTGCGCACGACGAAGCGGCTCCACCGCGCGCTCACGCGCGTGCGCATGCTCAAGTCGGAAATCAACGAATACTACTGGAATTTCAAGGTCGAGGCGAAGCTGCTCGAACTGCGCAACCTCGTGCAGATCGGCGAAATCGTCATTCTCTGCGCGATGCAGCGCCACGAATCGCGCGGCCTGCACTGCACGCTGGACTACCCGACGAAGTCCGACGAAATCTACGATTCCGTCGCGCTCCGTCCGGACTTCCGCCCCGAAGAACGCGCCGGCAACAAGCTCGCGCACAACTGAGCGCCGCCGCGGCTCCGCCGAAAAAAAAAAGCGCGTTCCCGAAAAAGGAACGCGCTTTTCGCGTCTTTTGAAAGAAACGCCGTCGCGCCTCAGCGCGCGTTTTCGCGGGCGAGGAAGGCGAGAATCGCCTTCTGCGTGTGGAGGCGGTTTTCCGCTTCGTCGAAGATGATGCTGCGCGGCCCCTTCAGCACGCCTTCGGAGACTTCCTCGCCGATGTGCGCGGGAAGGCAGTGCATGAAATACGCGTCCTTCTTCGCGAGCTCCATGAGGCGCTCGTTCACCTGGTAGGGACGGAACTCGCGCAGGCGGCGCTCCTTTTCGTCCTCCATGCCCATGCTCACCCAGACGTCGGTGTAGAGCACGTCCGCGCCCTTGGCGGCGGCTTCGGGATCGGTCGTGAACGTGAAGTTCGGCTTCAGGCCGTCGGCCTCGAACTGCCTGTAAAGATCCGCGTGCGGCTCGTAGCCGGCGGGACCGCAGAGCACGACTTCCATGCCCAGGTGCACGCAGCCGAGCGCGAACGTGTTGCCCATGTTGCACGCCGTGTCGCCGATGAAGACGATTTTGCGCCCGCGCAGGCATTCGCCCATTTTCTTCGGGTCGCCGCCGCTCCAGCGTTCGGCGAGCGTGAACATGTCCGTGTAGAACTGGCACGGGTGGAGAAAATCCGAAAGCGCGTTGACGACGGGCATCGTGCCGCATTTCACGAACGTCTCGAGCAGCGCGTGCTCGTGGCAGCGGATCACGATGCCGTGCAGGTAGCGCGAGAGCACCTTCGCCGTGTCTTCGGGCGTTTCGCCGCGGGAGAGCTGCATGTCCTCGGCGTTGAGCATGACGGGATTGCCGCCGAGCTCGCTCACGCCGACCTGAAACGAGACGCGCGTGCGCGTGGATTTTTTGAAGAAGAGCAGCCCCCAGGACTGTCCGGCGAGCGGCTTGGGCGCGTCGGCGTTCCCGCGTCCGGCCTTGAGCGCGGCGGCGAGTTCGAAAACCTGCGCCGCTTCTTCGACGCTCAGATCGGTCTCTTTCAGAAAATGTCTCATGTCGTTTTCGTTTGGATTCGGAACTGAAAATGAAAATTCGAAATTAAACCTTCCGCGGGAACGCCGCGCAACGGAAATTTTCGCGAAAAACGCTGGCAAGTCGCGCGGGAACGCCTATCATTCCGCGCCATGGAACTTTTCGATTTTCGCGAAGAATACACGCGCTCGGGGCTCGACCTGCCGGACCTGGCGGCGTCGCCGTTCGCGCAGTTCCGCCTCTGGTTCGACCAGGCCTGCGCGGCGAAGCTCATCGAACCCAACGCGATGACGCTCTGCACGGCGGGAGCGGACGGCCGCCCGGCGGCGCGCACCGTCCTGCTCAAGGCCTACGACGAGCGCGGCTTCGTCTTCTTCACGAACTACACCGGACGCAAGGCGCGCCAGATCGCGGAAAACGCGCGCGCCGCCCTGCTCTTCCCGTGGATCGGGCTCGAACGCCAGGTCGAAATCGAAGGCCGCGTCGAGAAAATCTCCTCCGCGGAATCGCTGAAGTATTTTCTGAGCCGTCCGTTCGGCAGCCAGCTCGGCGCCTGGGTTTCGCACCAGAGCACGGTCATTTCCTCGCGCTCGATTCTGCTGAAGAAGCTCGACGAAATGAAACGCAAATTTTCCGAAGGCAAAGTGCCGCTGCCCGACTTCTGGGGCGGCTACCGCGTCGTGCCCGACCGCGTCGAATTCTGGCAGGGGCGCCCGAACCGTCTCCACGACCGTTTCTGCTACACGCGCGACGACGAAAAATCCGAAACCTGGAAGATCGAGCGCCTCGCGCCCTGAGCCTTCGTCCTTTTGATCGATTTTTAACCCTTCGACTTTCAAAAAATGTTCCTCGAAAACAAAAAGATCGCCCTCGCAGTCACCGGCTCCATCGCCGCCTACAAAGCCGCGGACATCGCTTCGCTGCTCGTGAAGGAAGGCGCGGAAGTTCAGGTGCTGATGACGCGCGAAGCCGCGGAGTTCATCACGCCGCTCACGCTCAAGACGCTTTCCCGACGCCCCGTCCTCTGCGACCTCTGGGCGGACAAGCTGGGCCGCGGCGACTGGGAGCCCGAACACATCGCCGTCGCGGACTGGGCGGACGTCCTGCTCGTCGCGCCCGCCACGGCGCACGTCATCGCCTGTTTCGCCGCGGGGCTCGCGCCCGACGTCGTCACCTGCGCCTACCTCGCGACGCGCGCGCCCGTCGTCGTCGCTCCCGCGATGAACGGCAAGATGCTCGACCACCCGGCGACGCAGCGGAATCTCGACGTGTTGCGTTCCCGCGGCAATCTCATCGTCGAGCCCGCGACGGGAACGCTCGCCTGCGGCTACGCGGGCAAGGGAAAACTCGCTTCGCCGGCGGAAATCGTCGAGCACGTCGCCAACCTTTTTCTGTGAAGATGGACGCGGCGGGAACGAAAAAAATCCTCGTGCTCGGCGGCGGCATCGCGGGGCTCGCGGCGGCGAACGCGCTGCGGCTGCGCGGCGCGGAGATCACGCTGCTCGAACGCGCGCCGCGCGCCGGCGGGAACGTGCGCACGATCGCGCGCGACGGCTTTCTCGCGGAAGCCGGCCCCAACAGCTTCATCGCCGAGGAAAAGGAGCTCTTCGATTTTCTGCGCGCGACCGGCGTGCTCGACGCCGCGATCGACGTCGCGCCCGCCGCGAAAAAACGCTTCATCGTGCGCGGCGGCAGACCGGTCGCCGTGCCCTCTTCGCCGCTCGCCGCCGTGACGACGCCGCTGTTTTCCCTGCACGGAAAACTCCGGCTGCTCGGCGACCTTTTCGTGCCGCGCGGCGACGCCGAGGGCGAGGAGACCGTCGCCCATTTCGTGCGCCGCCGCATCGGGCGCGAGATGTACGACTACGCGCTGAACCCGCTCGTCGCCGGCATTTTCGCGGGCGATCCGGAAAAGCTCGCCGTGCGCCACGCGTTCCCGAAAGTCTGGAATCTCGACCAGAAATACGGCTCGCTCATTCGCGGCACGATTCCCAACGCGAAGGCGAAAAAAGCCTCCGGCCTTTACGAAAAAAAACGCACGCTTTCGTTCCCGCGCGGCATGGAGACGCTTCCGAAGATTCTCGCTAAGAATCTCGGCCGCGCCGTGCGCGTGAACGCCACGCTCACCGAACTCGCGCCCGAAGGCGGACGCTGGCGCGCGCGCTGGTTCACCTGCGGCGCCGTCTGCGATTTCTTCGAGCAGGACGACCTTTTCGACGCCGTCGTCGCCGCCGTGCCGCCGCGGGAATGGCGCAAAATCTTCGCCGGCGTTCCCGCGCTCGCCGAGCCGCTCGCGCGCGCGGCCGAGACGCTCGTCTATCCGCCGGTGACGACGCTCACGCTCGGCTTCCGCCGCGGAGACGTCGCGCACCCGCTCGACGGCTTCGGCGCGCTCGTTCCCGAAGTCGAGCGGAGAAAAATTCTCGGCTCGCTGTGGACGTCGTCGCTGTTCCCGAACCGCGCGCCCGAAGGCCGCATCACGCTGACGACCTACGTCGGCGGATCGCGCCAGCCGGAGCTCGCGCGGCTTCCCGCCGACGCCCAACTCGCGCTCGCGCGGGAAGAGCTTTCCGCCCTGCTCGGCGCGCGCGGCGATCCCGAGTTCGTCGAGCTCTGCGCGCACGACGCCGCGATTCCGCAATACAACGTCGGCTACGGCGCGTTTCTCAAGGAAATCGAGGCGGCGGAAAAGGCGTTCCCGAACCTGCGTTTCTGCGGCAACTACCGCGGCGGCATCGCCGTCGGCGCCACGCTCCTCAACGCCGTCCGCTGCGCCCGCGCCCTCGAAGAAAAGCTTAAACGTTTAAAAGTTTAAAGCTTAGAGAAATTTGTTTCAAAAGCGCAAAAAAGGCGTTCCCGCGGCCTTTTGGGGAAGCGACTTTCCAGTCGCTTGTTGGAGTCTTTTCAAAGGAAAATTCCTTTTTAAGGATTCCGAAAAGCGACAAGAATGTCGCTTCTCCAAAAGCGCGCGAACGCGCGCGCTTCACCATGCGAAGCGCACGCCGACGTTCGCGTTCAGGTTCGTCTCGTCTTCGCGCAGTTCCGTCGAGACGCCGCCGAAGAGCGACGTGTTCCCGCTCAGCGGGAGCGACGCCGTCACGCCCAGCTGAAGCGCATAGCGCGAAGGATCGTCGTAGCGCGCCGTGAAGCCCGCGCCCGTGTCCGCGAACTCGGAGTCCACGC
The DNA here is from genome assembly GCF_050314555.1 of Candidatus Spyradosoma sp. SGI.093. Classification (NCBI taxonomy): domain Bacteria; kingdom Pseudomonadati; phylum Verrucomicrobiota; class Opitutia; genus Candidatus Spyradosoma; species Candidatus Spyradosoma sp. SGI.093. The sequence goes on from NZ_JBNPNH010000002.1 coordinate 48,690, forward strand.
CGCAGCTGCGCTCGCCGAACTCCGCCGTGAACAGCGCGTACGCGCCCGCGAGCGCCTTCGCCGCGTCCGAGAACGGATTCGCGAATTCGAAGTCCGCGCGCCCGCCCACGCCCGCGAGCCACGTGAGCGCGTCCTGGTCGCCGCAGCGCAGCGCCGCGTCCGCGCCGCTTTCCGTCCAGCCCTCGATCCTGTTCCACGCCGCGCTCAGGCTCGCCACCGGCGAAAGCTTCGCCCAGTCCGCGACCGCGAACGCGTACGACGCCTCGTAGCTCAGCGCCGCCGTAAAGCCGAGCGTTTCCCCGCGCGTCCGCCCCGCGTAGCCCGGGAACGCGACCGTCCGCCGCGTCTCGTAATCGTGACGGGCGAACGAAAGCGCCGCCGTCTGCGTGAACGCGTCCTGCGTCCGCCGCGCGTAGAAGCTCGCCGAAAGCGCGTCGTCGCCGATCTTCGCACCGCCGCTCTTCTGCTCGGAATCCTCGAAGCCGAGCGCCGCGCCCGCCGTCCATCCGGACGCGAACGTGCGCTCCACGCCCGCGTGCGCGCCGTGCATGCGACGCGTCCACGACGCGCGTTCCCGCGACGAATCCACGTCCGTCCAGCTGCCCGCGTACTGCGCCCACGCCGCGAGCTCCGTTTCCGAGCCGAGACGCGCGCCCGTGCCCGCCGCGTTCATCACGCTGCGCAGGCGGTTCCACGCGCCGTCGATCTGCGCCGGAATCATCGCCGCCGCGTGCCCCGCGCCGAGCGCGTCGAGCGCCGCGAGCGTGTCGTGCGGATTCGTCAGCGCGTTCAGCGCCGCGCCGTAGCCCGAAGCCGTTCCCGCGCGCGTCGCCGCCTGCGCGACCGAGCGCTGGTCCGCCGTCGTCTCGAGCGGGAAAACGCCCGCCGCGAGCGCGTTCGCGCCCAGGCCTACCGACGCCGTCGTGCCGTCCGGGCTCAGCGCGAAATTCGCCAGAACGAGCTCGTCCGCCAACTGAAGCGCGCCGTAGCCGCGCGCGACGTCGCCCTCGACGAGCGTCAGCGTCACGCCGTCCGGCGCGTCCGCGAGCGCGCTCACATTGAGCCCCGGACCCGCGCGCAGCAGCGCCGTCGCGAAGCTCAGGTTCGCGCCCGCGCCGACGCGCAGCACGTCGTATTCGTTCGCCGAATACACGTCGTGCACGATCGTCGCCGTTCCCGCCGACGCGCTCTGCGCGCGCACGGAAAACGGCAGCGCGGAGGAGCCGCCCGCCGCGAGCGCGCCCACGGAAACCGTCGCCTTCGCGTCGCGCCCGCCGAGCTCGAGCGTCGTTCCCGAGCCCAGCGTCAGCGTTCCCGCGATTGACGCGCCGTCGTGAGCGGTCAGCGTCTTGCCTTCGGAAAGAAATTCGAGCCGCGAACGCTCCGTGCCGAACGTCGCGCCGGAGCTCAGCGTCGCCGCGCCCGCGGAAATCTTCAGCGTTCCCGCGAAATCCGCGCTCGCGCCGAGCGTCAGCGCGCCCGCGCCCGTCTTTTCGACCGTTCCCGCACCGCGCAGATTCCCGAGCGAAAACGCGTTCCCGCCGGAAAGCGTCACCGCGCCGTCCGCCTTCAGCTTGTCCACGACCGCGCCGCCCGCGTCGATCGTCAGCGTCGCCGTCGCCTCCGCGTTCACGGCGAGCGTTTCCTCCACGGAAATCTTGGAAAAATCCGCCGTCAGCGACGCGCCCGCGAGCACGGAAATCGTCCGCGCCGAAAGCGTCCCCGTCGTCGTCGTTTCGCCGTAAAGTTTCAGCGTATCCGTCGCCGTGACCGAGGTCGTCCCCGAAAGCCCGTTCAGCGAAACGTTCTTCGCGGAAATCGTTCCCGCGCCGTCCGCGATCGCGCGAACGACCACGAGCGTTTCCCCGTTCGCGAGATTGCCTTCATCGTCGAGCGTTCCCGCGACGAGGTCGCCGGCGAGCGTCAGCGCGGAGCGGATCGTCGTCGCCGAGGCGTCCGACGTCAGTTCGAGTTTCGTTCCCGCGCGGAGCGTCAGCGCGCTCGTCGCGTCGTCCGTCCAGTTTTTGACGTTCAGCGTCACGCCCGAGCCGGAGAGCTCGACCGTCGCGCCGTCGGAGACCGCGAGCGAGGCGGAAACCCTGTTGGACGCGCCCTCGTCGGCGTTCTCGAACTTCACCGTCGTTCCCGCGCCGGAAATCCTCGCGTCGTCGGCGGAATTGATCGCGCCGCCCTTGAAAGTGACGTCCGCACCGTCGGAAATCGTGAGCGAGCCCGTGCCGATGCCGCCGTCGAACGAATACGTTCCCGCATCCCTGATGACGACCGCGCTCGCCTGAACGTCGTTCGGCGTGTTGATGTCGCCGATTACCGCCTCGGTGTTTGTGACGTTGCCCGTGAAGGTCGCCTCGGAGCCGTCGCCCGAGAAGGTGACGGTCCAACCGTCGCCGTCCACGAAAATCGCGCCGCCGCCGCCGATTCCCGTCACGTTGTTCTCAAATTTCGTCGTGCCCGAGATCGTGACGTTCCCGTGTCTCACGAATATCGCGCCGCCGCCGGCATCCGCCTTGTTTTCCGAGAAGGTCGTCGTGCCCGAGATCACGACGTTCGCCTGGTTTCCGTAAATCGCTCCGCCGTAGCCCCTGTCCGCCTTGTTGCGCGTGAAAGTCGTCGAGCCCGTGACGCCGATCTCCCCTCCCGTGTTCGCGTAAAGCGCGCCGCCGTAGGTCGCGATCATGTTCAGAATCGTCACGTTCTCGCCTTCGACGGCGAGCTTAGTATTGGCATTCGCTGTCGCGAACGTGCAGACCGGGTTTCCGGAAACGTCGGCTCCGTCGAAGACGAGATTCTTCAGCTTCAGCGTCAGCGTGCCGGAAGAACCGGAGAAGAACTGCGTCGTGCCCGTGACCGTGCGCACGGCGTCCGAATCGGACTGCAGCGTGAGCGTCGCGTCGCCCGAGAGCCCGATCGTGCCAGCGTTCCCGCCGTCCGCATAAACCGTGATCACGTCGCCGGACTCGACGGAGACGGACGCGCCCGAATTCGTGTAGGCTTCGAGCGTGTTCCCGTAGCCGACGACGGCGCCCTCGCGCGAGAGCGTGAAGGAATAAGCCGCGCCTTCCGAGAGCCAGACGCCGGCGGCATCCGCGCTCAGCAGGCGTTCGACGTTGGCGTCGGCGGTTCCCGTGTAGCGCAGCGTCATCACGTCCGTTCCCGCCAGCGCGGAAGCGTCGCCGGAAAGCAGCTGCAACGTGCCGCCTGCGCCGAGCCGGTAGTCGCCGACTTCAAAAACGAGGGAGTTCGTCCTTCTCGGGGCGAGCGCGACGGAGCCGACGGCGAAGCTCGTCGCCTCCCCACCGGCGATCGTCAGCGTCGCGTTCGAAAGCGTGAGCGCGCCGGCGACGTTCGTGACCGATCCCGCGCCGAACGTCACGTCCGCGCCGTCGGAAATCGTAAGCCCGCCCGCCGCGACGACGCCGCCGCCGAACGAATACGTTCCCGAGCCCGTGATGACGACGTCGCCGCCCGCATAAACATCGTTCGGCGTGCCGTTCGCGACGTTTCCGGAAAACGTCGCCGAGGCGCCCTCGCCCGAAAACGAGACGTCCCCGCGCGCGGAAATCGCGCCGCCGGGATTCGTCTGCGCCATGTTCCGTATCGTCACGTCGGAAGCGACGATTTCGATCGTCTCGGCGTCTTCGAAGCTGACCGTGCCGTTCCCGTCGAAGACGAGATCTTTCAGATTCAGCGTCAGCGTGCCGGAAGAACCGGAGAAGAACCGCGTCGTTCCCGTGACCGTGCGCACGGCGTCCGAATCGGACTGCACCGTGAGCGTCGCGTCGCCCGAGAACGACAACGTGCCGGCGTTCCCGCCGTCCGCATAGGCCGTGATCACGTCGCCGGAAGCGACTGAGACGCCCGCGCCCGCCTTCGTGTAGGCGTCGAGCGCGTTCCCGTAGCCGACGACGTTTCCGCCGCGCGAGAGCGTGAAGGGATATTCCGTTTCGGTGAGGAACACGCCCGCGGTGTCCGCTCTCAACGAACTTTCGCGATTGGCGGCGGAGAGCGTTCCCGTATAATCGAGCCTCATCACGCCCGTTCCCGCCAGCGCGGAAGCGTCGCCCCGGAGCAGCTGCGTCTCGCCGTCGGCGTCGATCTGCCCGGCGTCGCTGATTTCGAACACGAGAACATTCGTGCCCGAGCCGAGCGCGATGCCGCCGCCGACGGTGAAGCCCGTCGTGTTGCCGCCCGCGATCGTCAGCGTCGCGCCGGCGAGCGTGAGCGCGCCCGAAACGTTCGTGGTCGATCCCGCGCCGAACGTCACGTCCGCGCCGCCGGAAATCGAAAGCCCGCCTTCCGCGACGATGCCGCCGCCGAACGCATACGTTCCCGCGTCCCTGATGACGACGTCGTCCGCGTGGACGTCGTTCGCCCTGCCGTCCGCGGTATTGCCCGAAAACGTCGCCTCGGACCCGGCGCCCGAAAATTCGAGCGTCCCGAGCGTGTAGATTGCGCCGCCGGCGGCCGTCGCCGAGTTGTTCTCGAATTTCGTCGTTCCCGAGACGGAGACGCCGCCGTTGCCCGAGCAGATCGCGCCGCCGACGCTTCCCGCCGTGTTGTTCGCGAAGGTCGTACTGCCCGAGACGGAGACGTTCCCGCGATAAGAGAAGATCGCGCCGCCGAAATCGCCCGCCGTGTTGTCCGCGAAGGTCGTCGTTCCCGCGACGGAGACGTTTCCGCGGTCCGAGGCGATCGCGCCGCCGTAAGACGTCGCCGAATTTCCGGTGAAGCTCGTCGTGCCCTCGACAGAAACGCCTCCGTTCGAGAAAAGCGCGCCGCCGATCGCCGATTTCATGTTCCGGATCGTCGCGTCGCCGCCGACGATCCGGAGCACGTCCGTTTTCGTTCCGCCGGACTGCGCGAACATGAACGAACCGGAGCCGTCGAAGACGAGCTTCGTCAGATTCAGCGTCAGCGACCTGCCGGAATAGGAAAAATTCGTCGTGCCCGTGACCGTGCGCACGGCGTCCGAATCGGATTTCAGCGTGAGTTCCGCCGCGGTCGTGAACGTGAGCGTCTCGCCGTTTTCGCCGTCGCCGTAAACCGTGATCACGTCGCCCGACTCGACGGAGACGGACGCGCCCGACTTCGAGAAGGGCGCGAGCGCGTCCGCGTAGCCGACGACGCCGCTCCCGCGCGAGAGCGTGAACGCGCGCGCCGTTTCCGTGATCGAGACGCCGTTCTCGTCCGCGCTCAGCGCCAGCTCGATGTTGGGGGCGGAGAGCGCGCCCGTGTAATTGACCGTCATCACGTTCGTTCCCGCCAGCGCGGAAGCGTCGCCCGCGAGGAGGAGCGTCGTGCCGCCCGCGTCGAGCTGGCCGTCGCCGATTTCAAAGACGAGGGAATTCGTCGTGCCCGAATCGAGCGTGATGCCGCCGACGGTGAAGGTCGTCGTGTTCCCGCCCGCGATCGTCAGCGTCGCGCCGGAGAGCGTAAGCGCGTTCGCGATCTTCGTGTACGAACCCGCACCGAACGTGACGTCCGCACCGTCGGAAATCGAGAGTCCGCCCGCCGCGACGACGCCGCCGCCGAACGAGTACGTTCCCGCGTCTTTGACGACGACGTTCCCGCCCGCGCAGACGTCGTTCTTGCGTCCGGCCGCCATCCAGCGGTTGCCCGAGAACGTCGCCGTGGAGCCGTCGCCCGAGAACTCCACGTTCCCGCCCGCGTAAATCGCGCCGCCTGCCGTCACCGAAACGTTGTCGACAAAGGTCGCCGTTCCCGAGACGGAGACGTTTCCGCCCGCGTAAACCGCGCCGCCGAGAACCCACGCGATGTTCTCCGAAAAATTCGTCTCGCCCGAGACGGAGACGTTCCCGTCCGCGGCGATCGCGCCGCCGGACTTGCCGGTCTCGTTGCTCTTGAAGGTCGTTCCCGAGACGGCGGCGTCGGTCTTGGCGTAAATCGCGCCGCCGGACGCCGTTTCGTTTTCCATGTTCTGAATCGTCGCGGCGTCGCCGACTATCGTGACCGCGGCGTGATTGCTCTCGGCGAACTGGTGGGCGTAGTCCTCGACGCCGCGGTTCCCGTCGAAGACGAGCGTCTTCAGATTCAGCGTCAGCGAGCCGACGGAGAGGAAAAAGTCCGCCGTTCCCGTGACCGTGCGCTCGGTCGCGTCCGCGGACTCCAGCGTGAGCGTCGAGTCGCTCGTGGTCAAAAATCCGAGCGTCTCTCCCCAGGTGATGCCGCCGGTCGGGCCGTCGAACTTGACGATGCGGCCGCTTTCGATCGAGTCGAAAACGTCGGCGACCGTTTGCCCCGATTCGATCGTATTGCCGTCGGAGTCGCAGACCACGACGTTCGCGGCGCGCGCGGGAACGGCGGCGACGCCGAGCGCGGCGGCGGCGAGCAGAAACGCGGGAACGCCCGCGGAGAACGCGCGTCGCGGGCGCGCGGCGGAATTGAGAAACTTAAAAGAACGGCTGCGTGATTTCATGGCGAAAATTTTCCTTTCGTGCCGGCGATTTTACGATTTTCCCCGGAAATCCCGCGAGCGAAAATCCGCCGTTTACGCAGCGCCCGCGGACGCGGGGGAGCGGGAACGCCGTTCTTTAAGCTTTAAAGCCTTAACCTTTAAGCTCTCTCGGCTTTCCGCTCTCAGTCGGTCTTTTCGGCGCCGTCCCAGACGCGGCGCAGCAGGATGCGCTTCAGCGAGCCCGCGGGCGTTTCCAGCGGGATGATTTCGATGTCTTCGTAGCGGATCGGCTCGCCGCGCTTCGGCGGGCGGCGCGGCGAAAGCGACTTCACCCAGCTCGCGACGGTCTCGTAGCTGTTCCCGTCCCATTCGAAATTCCAGCCCGTCTCCGCTTCGAGCTCGTGCATGTTGAGCGTTCCCGCGACGACGATGGAATCCTCCGTCTGCGAGAAGATCTCCTTGCCGTCGGTGTCGAACTCGTCGCGGATGTCGCCGACGATTTCCTCGAGCACGTCCTCGAAGCTGACGAGCCCGAGCGTGCGCCCTTCGGCGTTGACGACGAGGGCGAGATGGTTCTGCGACTGGCGGAAGCGCTCGAGCACCTCGGCGAGCGGCATGTCCGGCGGGAACGTCATGATCTTGCGCAGGAGCGGGCGGACGGGCGTGTTTTCGCCGAGGAGCTGAATCTGCCAGAGCCATTCGCGCATCAGCAGAATCCCGGCGGGGCGGTCGAGATCGCCGTCGAAGACCGGGTAGCGCGAGTGCGCCGTCTTCTGCGCCGTGCGGAGGTTTTTCTGCGCGTCGTCGCCGAGCCAGAGCGCGTTGATCTCGTCGCGCGGGATCATCACCTCGTTCACGCGCGTGTCGCGCAGACGCAGGGAGCGGATCAGAATGCGGTCCACGAGCACGTCGTCCGCGGCGGATCGGGAATGCGAAAGCACGTATTCCATCTCGTCCTTGGAGATCGTGTGCGCGCCCTCGCCCGCGGGGTGAATCCCGAGGCGGCGCAGCACGAAATTCGCCGTGCCGTTGAGCGCGGCGATCGCGGGAAAGAAGATCTTGTGGAAGACGATCAGCGGCGCGGCGACGAAAAGCGACGTCGCCATCGGGTATTGGATCGCGAGCGATTTCGGCGCGAGCTCGCCGAAGACGATGTGCAGGAACGTGATCAGCGCGAAGGCGACGGCGATCGAGATCTTCGACACGGTCGCGGCGTCGGGAATCACGCCGAAGAACGCGAGCGCGGGCTCGACGATGTTGTGCGCGACGAAGGGCTCGCCGACCCAGCCGAGCGCGAGCGACGCGAGCGTGATGCCGAGCTGCGTCGCCGAAAGCACGGCGTCGAGGTGCTTCGTCGCGCGCAGCGCCGCCTTCACGCGCAGCCCGCCGTCCTTTTCCAGCGGATGCAGCTGCGACCGGCGGATCTTCACGAGCGAAAATTCCGCCGCGACGAAAAAGCCGTTGACGAGCACCAGCACGACGACGACCAGAATTCCCAAAAGCGTCAATAAGACTTCACTCAACATAAGGAAAAAGCTTCAGAATGCGCGGGAACGGCGAAAGCTCATTTCTCGGCGGGCTTCTCTTCGTCGGCGCGCGCGAACGGCACGTCGCGCATCGCGAGAAATTCCGGCGTGTAGAGGAAACGCCCCATCTTCTCCGCCGCCGCGAGATCGCGGTTGCCGCGGAAACGCGCGAAGTCCTTGAACAGCACGTAGCCCATGAAAAGCAGCAGCAGGCAGATGAAGACGACCTGCACGCCGTTCACGACGTTCGCCGGAATCGGGCGGCGGCGCAGGCGCTGAATCGTCGCGACGAGAATGTGCCCGCCGTCCAGCACGGGAATCGGCAGCAGATTCAGGATCGCCAGGTTGACGTTGATGAGCACCGTGAGCACGAGCACGCTGCGCAGATTCGACGAGACCGCGTAATAGGTGTCGCCGATCGAAAAGACGCCGTTGAGATGCGAGACGCCGACGTCGGAATTCGGATTGAGCAGCCCGACGACGGACTTGAACGTCACGTTGAACGCCTCGGCGAACTGCGCCCACGGCGTCTTGCGCACGAGGCGTTCCCCGCTCACGAGCGAAACGCCCGCGAAGGGCTTGGGCGCCTCCGTCTCCGTCTCGAAAATCGCCTCGGAAAAGCGCGCGTTCGCGCCTTCGCCGTCCGGGCGCGTCAGAAAAAGCGAAACGCGGCACGGCACGCCCTGCGGGAGCGCGCGCGCGAATTCCTCGACCGACTTCGGCGCGAGAATGCCCTCGCCCTCGAGCGCGACGCCGTCGATCTGCGTTCCCGGCGCGAAGAGCTCGGCGTAGGCGGACGCGGCGGGCAGGCGCTCGGCGACGCGGAGGGTGTCGCGCTTCGCCGCGAGCGCGGTGTTGTTCAGATCCTGCGGCGCGGCGGCGAGCAGCAGCGCGCGCTCCGTCCCGTCCTCGCGGAAGCGGATCTTCGCGAGCGGCGCGCGCGCGGCGAGCAGCTTCGGCGCGAGCGTCAGCTCGGCGGCGTTCCCGCCGCGTTCGTAAAAAATCTTCATCGGCGCGGCGCCGTTCTTTTCAAGAATCTCCTGAAACTGCGCGAAGGAATGCAGCTTTTCGCGGGCGCCTTTCGCCGTCTCCGCTTCGAGCCAGCGGTCGCCGAAACGCGCTCCCGCCGCCGCCGCGGGCATGCCTTCGCGCGGAGCGACGATCAGCGGCTCCGTCGGCGCGACGCCGATCATGCGGATGAAGTCGCCGCTGCGCGGATTGTGCGAGACGAGCCGCGGGAACACGTCCGCCTTGAGCGTCTCGTTCCCGCGCGCGAAACGCACGGTCGAGACCGCCCTGCCCTCCGCGTCGCGTCGCGTGCCCAGCGCGACGGCGCGCATGATTTCCGAAAAATTCTCCGTCGTCTCGCCGTCCACGGAAAGAATGCGGTCGCCCGGCCGCAGCCCGGCTTCGCGCGCGGGTCCGACGACGAAGACGCCCGGCTCGGTCTCGAGGCGCTCGGCGACGTAGCCGATTTCGGACGACTCGTAGCCGTCGCGCGTCGGGCTCTTCACCACCCAGAGCACGCACGCGAGCAGCGCCGCGAAAAGCACGTTGAAGAACGCGCCCGCCGCGAAGACGATGACCTTGTCCGCGTAAGAAATCTTCTTCGCGGGAACGCCCTTACCGTCCTCGCCCGCGGTCTCGGACCTGCCTTCGATCAGCTCCATGTCCGCGAGCTCGGGAATCGCGACGTAGCCGCCGAGCGGCAGCAGCGAGACGCGGTAATCGACGCCGTCCTTCCCGCGCCAGCCGAAGACCTTCGGCCCGAATCCGATCGAAAAACGCTCCACGCGCAGCCCGCGCCGTTTCGCGGCGAGAAAGTGCCCCAGCTCGTGAACGAAAATCGAGCCGCCGAAAAAAAGCACGATGACGGCGAATCCGCGCAAAGACTCCGTGAATGCAAGCATCTGATCCATACGTGAAAGAGCGGGCATCTTGCCACAGCCCGCCCTCCCGCGCAAGCGCAAGGAAAGCGACGAGGTTATGGAGGTTATGACGGTTATGAGGTTATGGAGGTTATGAGGTTATGGAGGTTATGAAAGTTCTTTGCACTCGGCTTCGCCGAAAGGATTTCGAAAAATCTTTTTCGCGAAGCGAAACGCCATCAACCTTCATAACTCCATAACCTCGTCACCTCATCACTTCGCCTTGCACGGGAACGCGTTTTCGGCGAAAATGCGCGGCATGTATCGCCACTGCTTCAAACGCGTCTTCGATTTCGCGCTGGCGCTCGTCGCCGCCGTCGTCGCTTCGCCGCTCATTCTCGCGCTCTGCGCGCTGCTCCGTTTCGCCAACAAGGGCGCGGGCGTCTTCTTCACGCAGGACCGCCCCGGCAAGGACGGAAAAATCTTCCGCCTCGTCAAATTCAAGACCATGACCGACGAGCGCGGCGCCAACGGCGAACTGCTGCCCGACGCGGAACGCATGACGCGCGTCGGCCGCTTCGTCCGCAAGACCTCGCTCGACGAGCTCCCGCAGCTCGTCAACATCCTCAAGGGCGACATGGCGATCGTCGGCCCGCGCCCGCTGCTGCCGCAGTATCTGCCGCTGTATTCGCCGGAGCAGGCGCGCCGCCACGAAGTGCGCCCCGGCGTCACGGGCTGGGCGCAGACGCACGGGCGCAACGCGATTTCGTGGAAGAAGAAATTCGAGCTCGACGTCTGGTACGTGGACCATCTTTCGTTCGCGCTCGACCTGAAGATTCTCGTGCTGACGGCGTTCAAGGTGCTGAAGTCCGAAGGCGTCAACAACGCCGAAGGCAAAGGCAAGGAAGTCACGATGCCCGCCTTCGACGGCACGAACTGAACACGCAATTCATGGAGGCGATTCCGCCTCGCGCCGCCGCTTAATTTTCAATTCTTCAGAGCCATGTCCCGCGTCGCCGTTCTCGATCTCGGTTCCAATTCCTTCAAAATTCTCGTCGCCGAAGGCGCGCGCGTGAACGGCGTCTTCGAGGCGTTCGAGGACGTCCGCCTGCTCGAAAGCCGCGACGCGGACGCCGTTTCCGCGGAAAAATTCGCCGAGGGCGTCGCCGCCGCGAAACGCCTCGTCGAAGCGGCGCGGGCGTTCGCTCCCGCGGAGACGCTCGCCGTCGGCACGAGCGTGCTGCGCACGGCGACGAACGCCAGGGCTTTCTGCGAAGCCGTGCGCGCGGCGACGGGCGTTCCCGTGCGCGTGCTTTCGGGCGAGGAGGAGGCGCGCGGCGTCGCGCGCGGCGTCGCGACCGACCCGCTCGTGAACGCGCTTCCCGTCGCGCCGGCGATTTTCGACCTGGGCGGCGGCAGCCTCGAATTCATCGGCTCGGGCGGCGGAACCGCGCGCAGCTGGAAGCTCGGCGCCGCGCGCATGACGCGCGAATGCGTCCCGCACCCGCGGGAACGCGTTCCCGAAAGCGCGCTGCGCGCCGTGCGCGAACGCGTGCGCCTCGTCGCGGGAACGGAGCTGGACGCGCGCACGTCCGCGGAAACGCCGCTCGTCTTCTGCGGCGGCGTGCTCGCCGTGGCGCATCGGCTGCTGGCGCGCAAATCCGGCGTCGAGCCGGGCCTGTTCCCGCGCAGACTGCCGACGCTGCGGCTCGAACTGCTTCTCGAACGCCTCGCGCGGCGCACGGCGGACGAACGCGTTTCCGAGGAAGGCGTTCCCGCGGCGCGCGCCGACGTGATGCCCGCCGCGCTCGCGGTCGTGCTCGAAGTCGCGGACGCCTGCGGCGCGTCCGAGCTGATTTGGTCGCCGCGCAATCTGCGCTACGGCGTCGCGGCAGAGGCGCTGGACGCGCTTCGCGCGGCGTAGGCGGGCGAAGCATTCGCGGCTTGCCGTTCCCGCGCCCTTTTTCATAATTTCCGCCCTCATGTCACGCGTTCTTCTTCACACCTGCTGCGGCGTCTGCGCCGGGCATTGCGTTGAGCTCCTGCTCGAGCAGGGGCACGAAGTCGCGATTTTTTATTCCAACGCCAACATCGCGCCCGCGGCGGAATTCGCGAAGCGGCTCGAAGCCGTCCGCGCGCTCGCGGCGCATTTCGGCGTTCCCGTGATCGTCGACGAGCCCGACCACCGCGACTGGCTCGAAAAGGTCGCGCGCGGCTTCGAACGCGAACCCGAGCGCGGCGGGCGCTGCCCGCGCTGTTTCCGCTATTCGCTCGAACGCGCCGCCCGCGCCGCGCGGGAACGCGGATTCGACTTCTTCACGACCACGCTCAGCGTCTCCCCGCACAAGTCCTCGAAGACGCTTTTCGCGATCGGCGAGGCGATCGACGCCGAGCGCTTTCTCGAAATCGACTTCAAGAAGCGGGACGGCTTCAAAAAGACGAACGCGATTTCGCGCGAGCTCCGGCTTTACCGCCAACGCTACTGCGGCTGCGAGTTCAGCCTGCGCGACGCCCTCGCGCGGGAACGCGAAACCGGCGCGGCGCGCGCGGAAACGCTGACGGACGCGCCCGCGGACGTCGAGCGCGCCGGCGCCCTGCTCCGCGCGGGAGCACTCGTCGCAATTCCCACGGAAACCGTGTACGGGCTCGCCGCGAACGCGTTCGACGAAACCGCCGTGCGCCGCATTTTCTCGGCGAAGGGACGCCCGTTCATCGACCCGCTCATCGTGCACGTGCATTCGTTCGAACAGGCGGCGGAGCTCGCGGACGTCTCGCATCCCGCGGTCGCGAAGCTCGCGGCGGCGTTCTGGCCGGGTCCGCTCACGCTCGTGCTGCCGAAAAAGCCGAGCGTTCCCGCGGTCGTCACAGCGGGCGAACCGACCGTCGCCGTGCGCATGCCGGCGCATCCGCTCGCGCAAAAGATTCTCCGCGCCGCCGGCGTGCCGCTCGCCGCGCCCAGCGCCAACCCGTTCGGCTACGTCAGCCCGACGACGGCGGAACACGTCCTGAACTCGCTCGGCGCGCGCATCGAGGCGGTCGCGGACGGCGGCGCGTGCGTCTGCGGCATCGAATCGACCATCGTTTTCGTCGGCGAAAAAATCCGCGTGCTGCGCCTCGGCGTCGTGACGCGGGAACGCATCGCCGAAGCGCTCGGCGGCGCGTTCGAAGTCGAAATCGGCAAGGGGCTTCTCGAAAAAAAATCCGAAGAAACGCCCGCCGCGGGAACGCCGGAGGAAGGCGCGCAGCTCGCGCCCGGCATGCTGAAGAAACATTACAGCCCGCGCGCCGCCGTTTCGCTCTGGGAAAGCGACGCGCCGACGCCCGAGCCCGGCGCGAAGACGGCGCTCGTCTTTCAGGCGCGCCCCGCCGGGAACGTTCCCGCGGCGCCGGGCGGCGCCGAAATTTTCTGGCTCTCCGAAAACGGCGACCAGCGCGACGTGGCGCGCGCGGTCTTCGCCCTGCTCCGACGCCTGGACGAAAGCGGCTTCGAGCGCATTCTGATCGAGCGCTCGCCGGACTTCGGCGTCGGCGCCGCCGTGAACGACCGCCTCTCTCGCGCCGCCGCGAAATGAAAATCATGAAGGTGATGAGGTTATGAAGGTCGTGAAGGTCATGAAGTTGATTGCCTTTCGCTTCGCGAAAAAAGTTTTTCGAAAATCCTTTCGGCGAAACCGGACGCAATCGCCTCCAAGCTCTCTGTCCTCATCTCGGATTTTTCCCGGCGCCGTGTAAACTTCCTCCCGTTCTCGCTCGCGGCGTTCCCGTTTTTTCGCTTTCCTTTTCTTCTTTCGTTCATGCTGCAATTTCTGAAGATACGAAACCTCGCGCTGATGGACGCCGTCGAACTCGAATTCGAGGGCGGATTCAACGTCGTCACCGGCGAAACCGGCGCGGGAAAAAGCGTGCTGCTCGGCGCGCTCGCGATTCTCGCGGGCAACCGCGTAGCCAAGACCGTGATCCGCAAAGGCGCGGACGCGTGCGAGATCGAGGCCGTCGTCGCGCTCGAAGATTCCGCGCGCGCGGACGCCGTGCTCGACGCGCTCGCGCTCCCGCGCTGCGAGGACGGCCAGCTGATTCTGCGCCGCGCGATCCACGCGACGAAGCCCGGGCGCGTCACGATCAACGGCGCGCTCGCCACGCTCGCCCAGCTTTCCGCGCTCGGCGAGACGTGGATTGACTTTCACGGACCCGGCGAGCCGCAGAAACTTTTTCACGAGCACCATCAGCTCGAAATTCTCGACCTCTTCGCCGGGAACGGCGCCGCGCTCGCGGACTTCGCCGCGCGTTTCCGCGAGTGGAAAAAGGCGCTCGCCGAAATCGAGGAAATCCGCTCGCAGGAAAAAATGTCGCCCGACGAAATCGCGTTCGCGCAGTCGCAGCTCGACGCGATGGACCGCATCGACCTCGCCGACGAGGCGATCGAGCGGCTCGAAAGCGACTTCGCGAAGATCTCCCACGCGCAGGAGCTCGAATCGCTGCTCGGCGGCATCGACGCGGCGTTCGGCGACGACGGGCTCGCCGCCGCGTTCCCGCAGATTCTGCGCCTTTCCGGAGAGATTTCCGAAATCGTTCCCGCGGCGGGAACGCTCGCCCAGCGCGCCGCCTCGCTCGCGATCGAGGCGGAGGACCTGCGCTCGGAATACGCCGCGCTGCTCGGCGAAATCGACGCCGATCCCGAGGCCGCAGCCGAAGTCTCCGCGCGCATGAACGCCTGGCTCGAACTGCGCCGCAAATACGGCCCCGACGCCGCGGGCGTCCGCGCCAAACGCGACGCGCTCGCGCTGCGGATCGCGCGCCAGAGCGACGTCGCGGGAACGCTCGAACGCGCCGTCGCCGCCGCCTCCGCGCTCGAAAAGGACCTGCGCGCCCGCGCCGCGACGCTCCACGCCGCGCGCCTCGCCGCCGCGAAGAAGCTCGCCGCGGGAACGCGGAAAATTCTCGTCGAGCTCGGCTTCAAGAAGGCGGACGTCGCCGTGCGCCTCGAGGAGACGCCCGCGATTTCCGAGACGGGAACGACCGCGTGCTCGTTTCTCTTTTCGCCGAACGCGGGGCAGGACCTGCTCCCGCTCAACAAAATCGCCTCCGCCGGCGAGACCGCGCGCGTCATGCTCGCGCTCAAGGCGATGCTCGCCGACGTGGACGCGACGCCCGTGCTCGTGTTCGACGAGGCGGACGCGAACGTCGGCGGCGAAATCGCCGTGCACGTGGCGCGCAAGCTCGCGGACGTCGCGCGCGCGCACCAGGTCTTCTGCATCACGCACCTGCCGCAGGTCGCCGCGCTCGGCGACCACCATTTCCGCGTGACCAAGACGCAGACCGACGACTCGACGACGGTCTCCATCGAGCGGCTCGACGGCGACGCGCGTGCCCGCGAGGACGAGCTCGCGCGCATGCTCGGCGACCGCTCTTCCCCCGCCGCCCGCGCCCACGCCCGCGAGCTCCTCGGCGGGAAGTGACGCGCCGCCTCGCGCGCGTTCCCGCCCGAAACGAAAAAGCGTTCCCGCGAAACGAAGCGCGGGAACGCTTTTTGTCCGCGCCGCGCGCGCTCAGCGCCTCTTCGCCCAGTCGAGGACGAGCGAGGGAGCGGTCGCGGAGACGCCGTCGCAGACGTATTCGACGCGGATCGCGTGCGCGCCCGCCTCGAGGAAGACGCCGCGCGTGCCCTTCGGGTTTTCCGTGCCCAGGTTCATGAACGAATCCGCGCGCGCGCCCGCGACGTAGTTTCTGTCCGCGTCCACGAGCTGCGCGTCGTGGAGATGCGCGAACGCGCGGCTGCCCTTCGCCGCGTCCGTCCGCAGCGTGAAGACGTATTCGCCCGCCTCGGCGACGCCGATCGTCGCCTCGATCAGAATCCCGCGCGGGCCGCGCTTTTCGGCGAACGCCTTCGGCAGCAGGTTCTCGCCGCGATTCGCCGCGATTTTTCCCGAAGTCTCGCACTTCAGGCGCGTCTGGCGGAAATCCGGCACCCACGGGAACGGCTTTTTCGCGAGAAAGATCTTGTGCGTTCCCGCGACGGCGTCGGCGGGCGTCGAGACGTTCCCGAGCGCGGGAACGGGGTTCTTTTCGAAAAACGTCTTCTGCGAAAAATCGAGCCCGCGCGTGTAGCTCTGCGGGTCCTTGCCGTCGAAGGCGCGACGGGAACGCAGCGCCTTTTCGCGGAATTTCTTCTGCATCTCCTCGCCGAAGCCGGGCGTTCCCGCGAGGTTCTTCTTTTCCTGCGGATCCTTCAGCGTGTCGTAGATCTCGAAGACGACGGCGCCCGGTCCGGAAAATTTCGAATTCTCGTTCAGATTGCGCGCGAGCCCCTTGAAGCCGTCGACCCAGACGACGAGCTGGTTCCGCCGCGAAACGCCGCGGTGCGCGGGCAGAAAATCGCCGCGCTGCGACGCGTTCCCGCCGAAGGAATATTCGCAGTAGATCTGCCCGGGGAACTGCGTCCCGACGCCCGTGAGCGTCGGCAGCAGCGACACGCCGTCGGAACGCGAGGGAATCTCCGCGCCCGCGGCGTCGGCGAGCGTCGCCATCCAGTCGTGAAACTGCGACGGCTCGGTGCAGAGCTTTTTCTTCTGCACGCGGCCGGGCCAGCGCACGATCGCGGGAACGCGCATGCCGCCCTCGAAACAGTCGCGCTTGATGCCGTCCATCATGCCGTAGGACTTGAAGAACGACGGATCCTGCGCGGGCGAGGCGGAGGCGAAATAATCGTTCGCGCGGGCGTCGTTGCCGGGCTCTTCGTGCGGACCGTTGTCGGAGGTGAAGACGACGAGCGTCTCGGAATCGATCTTCAGGTCCTTGAGCAGCTTGAAGAGGTCGCCCATCGCGTCGTCCACGCGCCGGATCATCGTGGAATGGCGGCGCGCGGCGTCGGTCGCGAATCCCTCGTTGTCGGGATGGATGTAGGAATCGGGCGCGCCGCGCTTGGCGTCGGCGGTGTTCACGGTGCCGGCCTTCGTCCACTGCACGCCGCCGCGGAGCCCGCCGCCTTCGGGATAGGCGCAGTTGGGCACGCGCAACGAACCGTGCGGCGCGGGATACGCGAGAAAGAGAAAGAACGGGCGGCGCGGATTCGTCTTTTTCTGCTGAACGATCCAGTCCTTGGCGCGCGCGGTGAAAAGGTCCGTCGAGTAGGCGAAGCCGCTCTTCAGCTTCGCGGTGACGTCCGTCTCGTTTTCCCAGACGCGGCGCCCGCCGTTCGCGGGATAGTGGTAGTGGCCCGCCATGTGGTCGAACACGCCGTAGAAATAATCGAAGCCGCGTTCCCGCGGGCGGCCGTAGCCCGTCGCGGCGGTCGAGCCGTCGCCGACGCCGCCGATGCCCCACTTTCCGATCGCGGCGGTCGCGTAGCCCGCTTCGCGCATGACGCTCCCGAGCGTGTGGACGTCGGCGATCGGCGTGTCGAACGTGTTGTCGCGCACCTGCCGCGTGTGCCCCTGGTGCACGCCGGTCATCAGCGAGGCGCGCGCGGGAGCGCTCACGGGGCACGCCGTGTAGTGGCGCGCGAGCAGCACGCCTTCGCTCGCCATCTTGTCGAGCGCAGGCGTGCGGAAACGGTTTTTGCGTTCGCGGTTCTTGAATTTTTCGCCGTAGGCCCAGTTGCAGTCGAGGTCGCCCCAGCCCATGTCGTCCACGAGCACGAAGACGACGTTCGGACGCGCGCCGGCGGCGGCGTTCTCGGCGGCGCCGAGCTGCGGGAACGCGAAGGGAGCGGAGGCGACGCAGGCGAGCGCGCAACGGAAGAAATTTTTCGAGGGGAACATGCGGGAAAAACTAACACCCCTCCCCGCGCCCCGCAAAAACAAAATCCGCGGAAAGGCGCGCGGAAAAAAGAAGTTGCGCGGGCGGGCGGGAAGCGCTATTGTCGCCGCAATTTTTCGCGTCTGTCGTATAACGGCCATTATGTGACCTTCCCAAGGTTGAGACGAGGGTTCGACTCCCTCCAGACGCACCACCTTCAATCGCCCGCGAAACGGAATTCGTCCGATTTTCCAACCAGATTCCCCACGTGTCCCAAATGCTGAAAAAATTCGCTCTTCTGGCGCTTTGCGCCTCACTCTTCGCGGGAAGCGTTCCCGCGCTGAACGCGCAGCAGCGCCGCGCCCGCACGACCGAAGACATCGAAGCCGCGCGCCGCGCGACGATCGTTCTGCGCTGCACGTACTGGACGCACGCCCGAAGCGGCGAGCCCGTTCCCCCGCTCTTCTACCGCGACGGAAGCGACTACCTGCCGTTCTTCATCACGGAAATGGCGTTCGTGAAGGCGTACGAATACCGCGGGCCGCTCCCGTTCACGCTCTACCGCAAGGCGACGGCGGAGGAAATCGAACAGCGCAAGGAACAGGGCGTCAAAAAATCCGAGCTCGAATACATTCCCTACGCGCAGATTCCGATTCCGGAAGGCATGAAGGACGTCGGCATTCTCATTCCCGGCGCGCTCGGCAGAGCGAAGCCGCAGGTGTTCAATTTCGACGAAAGCTTCTTCCCGAAGGGCTCCGTGATGGTGCAGAATCTGACGCAGACCGCGTTCCGCATGGGCTTCGCGCCGCCGAAATCCAAGGCGGAAACGGCTCAGCCGCAGAGCGCCGAGCTCCAGCCCGGCATGTTCTGGATCACCAAGCCCGTGAAGACGAAGACGCCGCTCAACGTGCGCGTCGCCGTTCCCGCGAAAGACGAGGAAAGCGGCTGGAAGACGGTCTATTCCTCCTCCGGCATCTTCCTGCCGACGACGCGTTCCGTCATCTTCGCGATTCCCTCCGCGAAAAAGGCGGACGACGGCGCGCCGCGCGTCGATTTCCGCCAGCTCAGCGTCGTGCCGAAACCGCCGCCGCCGCCGAAGGTCGACGAAGACGACAAGCCCGACTCCAAGAAGAAGGGCGGCAAGAAAAACGCCAAGCAACCGCGCCGCGTCTGAGCGTTCCCGCATGGACACGAAAGACTTCATCGAGCTGCAGAGTCTGCGGCTCTTTCCCGCCAAGGACTGCACGGCGGTCTTTCTCGCTTTCGGCGCGAAGACGCTGCTGATCCAGACCGAAGCCGCGTTCGCGGAAACCGCCTCGCGCGCCATGCGCCGCAAGCCGTTCCCGCGCCCGCAGACCTTCGAGCTGCTCGGCGCCGTCTGCCGCGGATTCGACATCGTTCCCGAAGCCGGATTCGTCACCGAATGCCGCGACGGCGTCTATTTCGCACGCATCGTCTATTCGATGCGCAACGAGCTCGGTCGCAAGACGCTCGAGGCGGACGCGCGCCCGTCGGACATGCTCCTGCAGTCCTTTCTCGCCCGCATGCCGATTTTCGTCGCCCGCTCCGTGCTCGACGCCGCCGAAGACGCGACGCCGCTGATGAACCGCGCGCTGCGCCGCCAGGAAAAGAAAAACGGCTGAACGCGCCATGACGACGGAAGCTCTCGCGGAAGCGATGCGCGGCGGCGTTCCCGTGACGGCGCTCGCGCCGATGCAGGACGTGACGACGCTCCCGTTCATGCGTCTCCTCGCGGACGCGCGCTACGGCGCGCCCGATTTTTTCGTCACCGAATTTCTGCGCGTCCACGCCACGTCGATCATCGACGAGGACATCCGCGAATGCCTCGAAAACCCGCCCGCGGAAACGCCGCTTTTTCTGCAGCTCATCGGCGAGGACGTTCCCGCGCTCGTGCGCGTCGCGCGCGAGGCGCTGAGCCGCTTCGACGTCGCGGGAATCGATCTGAACCTCGGCTGCCCGGCGCCGAAAGTCTTCCGCAAGAATGTCGGCGGCGGCCTGCTGCGCGACCTGCCGCACGTCGCGGAAATCCTGCCCGCGCTACGCGAAGTCTGCTCCGAATTCGGCGGACGCTTCACGCTGAAATGCCGCCTCGGATTCGACGACGCGGGCGCGCTCGCGCCGCTGCTGGATCTCGCGCGGGAAAACGCCGTGGACTGGATCGCCGTCCACGGACGCACCGTGCGCGGGCTCTACCGCACGCCCGTGGACTACGACGCGATCGCCGCCGCCGTGCGCGACGCCGCCTGCCCCGTCCTCGCGAACGGCGAAATCTCCTCCGTCGAAAAGGCGCTCCGCGTCCGCGAAAAGACGCGCTGCGCCGGCTGGATGATCGGCCGCCACGCCATTCGCAATCCGTGGATTTTCCGTCAATTGCGCGAAACGCGCGAGGGAGCGGGAACGCCGTTCTCACCTCGCCTCGGCGACGTGTTCGATTACGTGCGCGCGCTCGCGGACGTGGTCGCCCTGCCCGGAGACCGCCCCGAACGCGTCGCCGCCCGCATGAAGAAGTTTCTGAACTTCGTCGGCACGGGCGCGGACGCCGAAGGCGCCTTCCTTCACGCCGTCCGCCGCGCGGGAACGCCCGACGAGATCTTCGCGATCGCGGAGCGTTTTCTGCTCGCCGGCGGGAACGCCGAAAAGCCCTTCCCCGCGGAACCGTTCCCGGGCCTCGTCGCCCGCCCGAACTGCGAAGCGTAACGCCCGGCGCCCCGCGGCGTTCCCGCGCAAAAATTTTATTGCGGGAGCCCCGCGCATAGGGAAAAATCCTGCCTCCGAAAGCGGGGCTTTTCCCGCTCTCGCCAATCAATTCTGAACAGCATTTTTTCAATCATGAGCCAAGCAGTCTGGAACCGCAAAGACCTCATCGACATCGAAAGCGTTTCGGTCGAGGAGCTCGAAACGCTTTTCGCGCAAGCCGAAATCTTCAAAGCCTCCTTCGGGACGCGCAAAAAATTCGACACGCTGAAGAACCACACCGTCGGCACCTTCTTCTTCGAGCCCTCGACGCGGACGCGCTCGGCGTTCGAAGTCGCGGCGCGCAATCTCGGCGCGGACATCCTGACGCTCAGCGAATCGACCTCTTCCCGCACGAAGGGCGAAACGCTGCGCGACACCGCGCGCAACATCCGCGCGATGGGCGTGGACATGGTCATCATGCGCCACTCGGCGGCGGGCGCGGCGGCCTATCTCGCGAACGTGCTCGACATTCCCGTCGTCAACGCCGGCGACGGCGCGCACGCGCACCCGACGCAGGCGCTGCTCGACGCCTTCACGCTGCGGGAACACTTCGGACGCGACCTGCGCGGCAAGAAAGTGACGATTCTCGGCGACATCCTCTTCTCGCGCGTCGCGCGCTCCAACATTCACTGCCTGACGAAGCTCGGCGTCGAAGTCACCCTCGCGGGACCGATCACGCTCGTGCCGCAGGAATTCGGCAATTATCCGGGCGTCCGCGTCGCGCACGACCTCAAGTCCGCGCTCGCCGAAGCCGACGCCGTCATGCTGCTGCGCATCCAGCACGAACGCCAGACGACGACGCACTTCCCTTCGCTCGGCGAATACACGGCGCTTTTCGGCATCAACGCGGAACGCCTCGCGTGGATGAAGCCCGAGGCGATCATCATGCACCCGGGCCCGATCAACCGCGGCGTCGAGGTGGAGTCCGAAATCGCGGACGGTCCGCGCTCCGTGATTCTGCGCCAGGTGACGAACGGCGTCGCCGTACGCATGGCGGGGCTGCACCTGTGCACGCTCTACCGCGAAGCGCACACCGCCGCGAACTGACGCGTTCCCGCCGGCGAGAAACACGCGAAAAAGCGCCTCGGATCTTCGGTCCGCGGCGCTTTTTCGCGTATTCGGGAATCATCGCCTCAGGCGGCGCAGGACGCGCCGAGGGCGTCGCCCGCGTTCCCGCGGCGGCAGCTCTTGCCGAGCGCCTTGGCGTAGAACGCATCCGCCGCCGTCCAGTCGACGATCGACCAGAACGCCCGCACGTAATCCGCCCTGCGGTTCTGATACTGCAGGTAATACGCGTGCTCCCACAGGTCGAGCGTCAGCACCGGCTTCCCGTGCTCGATGCCGGGAACGACGCTCGCGGGCATCATCGGCGAATCCTGGTTCGGCGTCGTGCACACGGCGAGCGCGCCGTCCGGCTTCACGATGAGCCACGCCCAGCCCGAGCCGAAATGCCCCGTCGCCGCCGCCTCGAATTTTTCCCGAAACGCCGCGAACGAACCGAACGCCTCGTCGATCGCGCCCGCGAGCTCGCCGACGGGCGCGCCGCCGCCGTTCGGCGAAAGGCATTTCCAGAAAAACGTGTGGTTGAAATGCCCGCCGCCGTTGTTGCGCACCGCCTCGCGGATGCTTTCGGGCACGCGGTCCAGATGCGCCGTCAGATGCCCGATGCACGCGGGCGCGGAAAACTCGGGCGCTTTTTCGAGCGCGGCGTTGAGCTTTTCGACGTACGCGGCGTGATGCTTGCCGTAGTGCAGCTCGAGAGCGCTTTTCTCCATCGCGGGCTCGAGCGCGTCCGCGGCGTAAGGCAGGGGTCGTTGTTCCAGTTTTCTCATGTTTTTGATTTTCTCGTTTTTTACAACGCGCCGCGGGAACGCCGATTTGTCTGCGCTTTCGCGGGAACGCCGCGCCCCGCCCCAAGCGCGCGTTCCCGGGAAAACTACCGCGCGGCGAGCACGACGCCGCCCCAGGAATACCCGACGCCGAAGCCCGCAAGCAGCACGTTCCCGCGAAGACGGTTTTGCGTTCGGGCCTCGCAGAGCGCGATCGGAATCGTCGAAGAAACCGTGTTGCCCGTCGTTTCCATGGAAATGAAAAAACGCGATTCGTCGAATTTCAGCTTCCTGCGCAGATAATCGAGCATGTATTTGTTCGCCTGATGAAAAACGACCAAATCCAAGTCATCCTTCGCCAGCCCGTTCTTCGCGAGCACGTCCCGAACAAGCGGCGGCACGACATCGAGCGTGAACTCGAAAATCTCCGAGCCGTTCATGAAAAGGAAATCCGACGATTTCGGATTCCCGCCCTCGTCGAACGCCAAATCGCCCACGCGTTCCCGCGCGCGCATTCCGCCCGTGCCGACGATGAGATTTCCCGCGCCGTTCCCGTCCGTCCCGAGCGAAAAATTCAGAATCTCCGCGAATCCTTCTTCGGAAATGAGCGTCGCGCTCGCGCCGTCGCCGAAAATCGTCCGATTGCCCTTGTCGCGCGGATGCAGATGTTTGCTGTAAGTCTCGCCCGTGAGCAGAAGAACGTTCTTCGCGATCCCGCCGCAGACGAGTCCTTTCGCGAGCGAGAGCCCGTAAACGTAGCCCGAACAGCCGAGATTGAAATCAAGCGCGCCGCAGCTCGTCGAAAGGCCCAGGCGTTTCTGAATCACGCACGCGGACGTCGGCAGAAAGTAATCCGGGCTCTGCGTGCAGAACAGCACGAAATCGACGCGTTCCCGCAGTTCCGGCGCTTCCGCAAAAAGCTTCTCCGCCGCGCAGACCGCCAAGTCCGACGCGGTTTCGCCCGCGCCCGCGACGTGACGCGAACGGATGCCGACCTTCGCCGCGATTTTTTCCACGCTCCATTCGGGAAATTCGGCGACCAGCGTTTCGTTCGAAAGCGTTCCCGCGGGAACAAAATAATTCAGAGCTTTGATGAATGCTTTTTTCATGGAATTTCAGAAGCGAGATTGCCCCAGGAAAGCCAAAATCTCGTTCATAAAAGCGTGGCTCCGCCGTCTAAAATAAGGTTCGTGCCCGTCGTCCACGCGGACGCGTCGGAAAGCAGATAAATCGTCGCATAGGCGACTTCTTCCGGTCTTCCGTAGCGTTTCAGCGGATATTTCTGCACGTCAGCTTTGATGTCTTCTTCTGTAAGAACATACCCTTCTCGAATCAGGGGCGTTTCCACCATGCCCGGCAAAATGCAGTTCACGCGAATTTCCTTCGGCGCCAAATCCGTCGCCATGCACTTCGCCAACGCCGTCAAAGCCGCCTTGGAGGATGCATACGCGCTTTGACCCGGCAAAAAGAGACCGTTTCCGCCAATGGAGGAAATCATCACGACGGAAGCGGGCTTCGCGATTTTTTTCTTCTTCAAAAGCAGATAGGAAAGCTCCGCCGCCGGGAAAAAATTTACGTCGAAGAGATCGCGCAGTTTTTTTGTTTTCAGAAACGGAAACATCACCGAAGAACCGACACCCGCGCAAAGCACGACGCCGTCCAGCGGAGTTTCGATGCTTTCGACGAGCGCCGCGAGAGCGTCCGAATCGGCCATATCGGCGATGACGCTTTTGTGCGTCCCCGACGAATCCATCGCAGCGAGCGTTTCCGCCAAGCGCGTTTCGTTGCGCGCGGTCGCGACGACGTTCGCGCCCATTCTCGAGCACTCGACGGCGATTGCACGCCCGATTCCGGACGACGCACCCGTCACCAAGATGTTTTTCCCTTCAAGGGAAAAAGGATTGTAAGTCTTCTTGTTCTCCATGATTGACGATCAAAGTGGCGGCGGGAACGCCGACACTCGACGTTCCCGATTTTTCAGTTCAGATCTCCACAAGCTCGGGAACGCAGATTTTGTCGGTTTCGAAATACACGCTGCCCCACGAAAGCCCGACGCCGAATCCGCACGCTACATGCTTCATCGCACCGCCGCGCAAGGCGTCCGCGCGTTCAGTGACGAGCGTCAGCGGAATCGACGCCGAACTCGTATTGCCGAAGTTTTTCAGCGAATACGGCACCTTTTCCGGCGGAAGCTTCAGCTTTTCCCGAATGCGTTCATTCAGCGAAAAATTCGCCTGGTGGAACGAGAAGCAATCGACGTTTTCGCGCGCGATTGAAAAGTGCTCGCACAATTTTTTCACGCTACGCGGAGCTTCGGACTGCGCGAAAGAAAAAACGTCCATTCCGTCCATATGGAGGCTCAAATTCGTCGTGGCATTTCCGTTGCCGTCAACAAACTCCGAGAAACTTTCCCGGGAAACGGGATGCCTGAAACCACCATCTCTCACAATTATGACGCCCGCTCCGTCTCCGTCGCTCGCGACATGAAATTTCAACGAAGCGCCCTCTTGCAGTTCAAGCCCCGTCACTGTTCCGGCATCTCCGAAAAGCGGCCAAGTCGCTTTGTTTTTCGCGTAAGCCACTTTCGAAAGCGTATCCCCGGCAAGCAGGAGTCCGCGCCGCATTGAGCCGGCGGAAAGAATCGAGGCTACCGTCTGCAATCCGACGACCCAGCCGGAACATCCCAAAGAAACGTCCAGCGTAAAGCAGCTCGTCGGAAGTCCCAATTTGTTCTGAATCACGCAGGATGTCGCCGGCAGGTGATAGTCCGGCGTCTGCGTGACAAAAACAATGCAGTCGATTTCAGATTTTTCCCAACCGAGCGCGTCGATAAGTTTTTCCGCCGCCGCGACGCAAAGATCCGACGTGCAAATCTCCGCAGGAGCGATTCGGTGTCGACTGACGCCGATAGACGGAAGAAGCTTCGCCTTTTCTTCAGACGAAAGAATCGACAACGATTCGTTTTCTTCCGTTTGGGCGGGGACACAAGCCGAAATGCCCCGCACGGCGATATTGGGAATCGACGAAAACGCCATAGCCGTCAGATTTTAGCCTTCACAAGATTAAACAAGTCTTCGACCGTATTCGAGTTACGGATATCGTCACCCTTGATGCGCACTTCATATTCGTCATCGACCATCGCGATGACGGAAAGCGCCGTGAGTGAGCTCCATTCCTCGAGTTTTTTGAACTCCGTGGCGGGAGCGATCTGAGAAGCGTCCGTGTTTTCAAACACTTCAGCGAAGTTTTTGATGAATGTTTCGAGTTCCATGATTTTCGTTTTTTTAAGTTAAAAGTGAAAGACTGAAGCCGGATTCCCGACATAAGTTTTCCCGTCGCGCAAGCGAGTGACGGCAAAGCTGTTCCCGCCGAGAGTAACGTCGTCGCCGATCTTGATGCCTTGAAAAATTCCGGAATTGAGACCGAAGAAATTTCTGTCGCCGATCTGAACCGACCCGGAAATACGCGATCCCGGCATGAAAGAATTGAAGCTTCCTATTTCCGCGTCATGCCCGACGGTGACGCAGGAATTGAACACGTTGAAGTCTCCGATACGGACATTGGTGCTCAGCAGGCAGCCGAACGCGACGATGTTTCCGCGCCCGAACTCGATACGCTCCCGATCGAGAAAAATCAGATCGGGAGAAAAAACATTCGGGAACGAAACGTTCTCGTTCCGGATTTTTCCGACGACCGCGGAAAGCGCGTGAGGATTGCCTATCGCGATCGCTACGGCGAGCGGGCGCGGGAACGCGTTGAGCGCGTCGATGCCGCCGAGAATTTCTCCGTAGGGATTGCGCGTTCCCGCGGGAACGCCGTCGTCGAAAAATCCGATGATCTTCCACGGCGGCGCGTCCGGCGAAGCTTCGTTGATTTTGCGGATGAGACAGGCGACTTCGCGTCCGAACCCGCCCGCGCCGTAAATCGCGATTTCCTTAGTTTCCGCGCTCATGCGGCGAGCCTCCTTTCCGGAGCATGCGGAGAATACGCCCCGCAATCTCCGCAGATTTTGCGGAGATTAAATTTGAAATCTCCGCAGGTTCCGCGTAGATTTTCGCTATGTTCTACATTTACGAGCATGAAAACTGGCCGAATCTCACGTGGGACGCCGCCGCGCTCGCGCCGTTGCTTTCCCGCGTCGCGTTCGCGCAGGGGCGTCTGCTCGGGAGCATGTCGCGGCTCGGGCTGACGGAGCGCCGCGAGGCGTCCGCGCTCGCGCTCGCGCGGGAGACGTCGGAATCGTCCGAAATCGAGGGCGTCGCGCTGAGCATGGCGCAGATCCGTTCGTCCGTCGACAAGCGTCTCGCGCTGCGCGTTCCCGCGCTGAAGACGGCGGACGCGCGCGCGGCGGGAGCGGCGGAAGTCGTGCTCGACGCCACGCAGAATTTTTCCGCGCCGCTCACGAAGACGCGGCTCTGCGGGTGGCACGCGGCGCTGTTTCCCGGCGGATTCAGCGGCGTCGAAAAAATCCGCGTCGGCGCGTACCGCGACGACCGTTTCGGGAGAATGCAGGTCGTTTCGACGCGCGGCGGGCGCGAGACCGTGCACTTCGAGGCGCCGCCCGCCGAGCGCGTTCCCGCCGAAATGAAGCGGCTGCTCGCCCGCGTCGCCGCGCCGGGCGGAACCGGAGTCGCCGACGCCGCGCTCGCGCATCTGCATTTTCTGACCGTTCACCCGTTCGAGGACGGGAACGGGCGCCTCGCCCGCGCGCTCACGGAGCTGATGCTCGCGCGCGCGGAAAATTCCGCCCTGCGTTTTTACAGCATGTCCGCCGCAATCCTGAAAAACAAGCGGCGCTATTACGACATGCTCGAACGGACGCAATGCGGCGCCTCGCTCGACGTTTCGCCGTGGGTGGAGTGGTTCGCGGGAACGCTTCTGGAAGCGGTCGCCGCGTCCGAAACGACGCTGCGGAGCGTGCTCGCGAAGGCGGAATTCTGGCGGAAAAACGGCGCGCGCGTCATCGATCCCGCGCAGCGGAAAATCCTCAATCGGCTTTTCGACGGCTTCGAGGGCAATCTCACGTCGTCGAAGTGGGCGAAAATCTGCAAATGCTCGCAGGACACGGCGACGCGCGCCATCCGCGATCTGCTCGAAAAGAAGATTCTGCGCCAGGTCGGCGCGGGGCGTTCCACGCGCTACGAACTGCGCGACTGACGCGCCGCGGGCGGACGCTCCCGCGGATTTTCGCGGAAGGGAAAGGAGGGCGGACGTCACGCCGGCCCGGAGAAGCGGACGTTTCCCGCAAAGACGCCAAGGCGCAGAGATTTTTTTCGCCGCAGGCGAGTGCCGATGAAAATCCGAAACCGAAAAAAGAAAGGCGACTTCAGCGCGCGTCCCCGCCGCTAAACCTGGGGGGGGTATAAGCTTCAGTATCTTGCAGCGATTGCCGCAGGCGAAGGCGTTGTCGGGCAGATTTTTCGCGACGACCGAGCCCGCGCCCACGAGGCAATTTCCGCCGACGGAAACGCCCTGGATCACGACCGTTCCCGCGCCGATCCATGTTCCCGCGCCCACGGAAACGCCGCCGCAGAGCGTCGCGTGCGGCGAAACGTGCGCGAAGTCCGCGACCGCGCAGTCGTGGTCGATGCTCGCGCCCGTGTTCACGATGCAGTGCTCGCCGACGCGCGTTCCCGCGTTGACGATCGCGCCGGGCATGACGACCGTTCCCGCGCCGATTTCCGCGTCGGGCGAAATCACCGCGCTCGGGTGCACCGCCGTCGCGAAACGCACGTTCCCGCGCGCGCGGAGAAACTCGACCACGCGGCGGCGCGCCTCGTTTTTCCCGATGCTCACGATCGCCGTTCCCGCGGGAGCGTCCGCACCGCGCACGACGGGAAGCCCGCAGAATTCACGCAGCTCCGCGGAATCGTCGCACACGCAGTCGACCGCGACGTTCCGCGCGCGCAGAATGTCGAGAATCACCTTGGCGTGTCCGCCCGCTCCGTAGAGGAAAAACATCTCAGCGCGCTGCTCCGAGGTTATTTTTTCGCCGCCCTGATCGTTTCGACGACGCGGGCGACGTCGTCGTCGGTGAGCGACGAACCCGAAGGCAGGCAGAGCCCGCGGGCGAAGATTTTTTCCGAGACGCCGCTGCCGTAGAACGGATTTTTCGCGTAAACGGGCTGCAGGTGCATCGGCTTCCACAGCAGGCGCGACTCGACGTCGGCCGCCGCGAGCGCGAGCCGGAGCGCGTCGCAGTCCATGCCGAATTTTTCGGGATCGACGAGCACGCAGGTCAGCCAGAAGTTCGATGCGAAGTCCGCGCCCGGGGCTTCCTTGACCGCGACGCCCGGCACGTCCGCGAGCAGCCGCGCGTAGAGCGCGTGAATCTCGCGCCGCCGCGCGACGTGCGCCGGGAGCACTTCCATCTGCCCGCGGCCGATGCCCGCGCAGATGTTGCTCATGCGGTAGTTGTAGCCGATTTTTTCGTGATGGTAATACGGGCGGTTCTCGCGCGCCTGCGTCGCGTAAAACTTCGCGCGCGCCGCCTCCTCCGCCGTGCGGCAGACGAGCGCGCCGCCGCCGGAAGTCGTGATGATCTTGTTGCCGTTGAAGGAAAGCGAAGCGAACTCGCCGAACGTTCCGCATCTGCGGCCGCGGTATTCCGAGCCGAGCGCCTCGGCGGCGTCCTCAAGCACGGGAACGCCGTATTTTTCGGCGACGGCGCAGATTTCGTCCATCTTCGCGGGCATGCCGTAAAGATGCACGGGAATGATCGCCTTCGGGAAACACCCCGTCTTTTCGCGGCGGTCGAGCAGCGCCTTTTCCAGCAGCGCGGGATCCATGTTCCAGGTGTCCGCCTCGGAATCGACGAACACGGGAACGCCGCCGCAGTACACGACGGGATTCGCGCTCGCCGCGAACGTGAAGCTCTGGCAGACGACCTCGTCGCCCGCGCCGACGCCGAGCTGAATCAGCCCGAGGTGAATTGCCGCCGTTCCCGCGCTGAGCGCGACGACGTGCCGCTCCCCGCCGAGATACGCCGCGAGCGCGCCCTCGAACGCGTCCACGTTCGGTCCGAGCGGCACGACCCAATTCGTCGCGAAGGCTTCGGCGATGAAGTCCTGTTCGCGCCCGCCCATGTGGGCGAGAGAAAGCCAGATTTTCTTGCTCATTGCTTTTGTTGTGCAAAGGAAATCACAGATTTCGTTTTTTTACAAATCTTTGATTGCGTCCGCGCGTACAAAAAAAAACGCGCTCCCGCGGGGCGGGGGCGCGTTTCGGGAAACGGGGGGCGGAGGCGCCTCAGCCGACGGTCAGGATCGCCGTCGCCGCCATCGCCGCGAGCGCGCAGGCGATCGATTCGCCGCCGACGAGACCCGACGCCAGCGCGACCGAGTATTCCTCTTCCGTCTTCTTGTGGAACTTGTTCCAGAGCCAGACGAAGATCGCGCCGATCGCGAACGACGCCGCGTTGTTGAACGCCGCCGGGAGCGTCAGCACGATGCCCATGCCGATCGCGGAGGGCATGTACGCGCGCGCCTTCGGGAACAGGCGTTCGCAGACCGGAATCGCGACGCCGACGAGCCCGCCGATCGCCATCGCCCAGTAAACCGTCGTCGGGAGCGAAATCAGCGGATCGTTCAGAAATTCCGCGACGGCCTTCCACATGCGCGCGGGCGGCGCCGGGTATTTTTCGAGCGCGTCCACGTCGGGCACGAGCAGGCGCCACACGGGAACGACGATCGCCGTGCCGATGCAGATCGCGAGCAGCTGCGTGAAGAACTGGATGCGCGGCTTCAGCCCGAGCAGATTGCCGAGCTTCATGTCGGACATGAGGTCGCCGGAGGCGCCGCCCGCCGCCGCCGTGACGCCGCCGGTGATGAGGTTCGTGCTCACGTTCCCGCGCGCGCCGGGCACGACGGAATAGATGAGCTGGGAAATTTTGCCCATCGCGCCGATCGGATTCGTGTCCGCCTCGCCGCAGGAGCGCGCGCAGATGAGGCCGAACGCGCCCGCGAGGAAGATCGCGAGCACGCCCAGATACCACGCCGCGTTGAACGCGAAGTGCAGCGTGCAGATCAGCCCGATCGCCGCGGGAACGATGCCGATGACGAACCACTTCATCGGGATTTCGACGTCGGCGTTGACGTCGTCGGCCTCGGACGTCGCCGCCGCCCCCTTTTTCGGGAAGATGCCGGAGAACGCGCGCCCGATCGTGCGCCACTGGAACGCGAGCGCGGTGAAGCTCGCCATGACCATGATCGACGTGCCGCACCACAGCGACCAGTAAACGACGCGGAAGCCGGCGAAGTTGCCCTGCTCGTCCACGGAGACTTCGATGTTGCGGAAAATGTCCGAGCCGACGTGCAGAATGTCCTGCGAAATGAGCCACGGCGCGAGGAACCAGTCGAGCGCGATCGCCGTGAAGAACATCGTCAGCGAAACGCGCAGACCGCAGAGCATGCCCGCGCCGATGAGCAGCACGGAGGGATCGACGGAAATGCCCGGCAGCGTGCCGTCGGCGCTCTCGGGAACGGCGGCCGCGATTTTTCCGCCGACGGCGGGAACGCCCGCCTGCGCGAGCTCGGGCGTGATCGCCTTGTCGGAAACGACCGTCGCGCCCTGAAGCCCCCAGATCTTAAGCGGGTTGAGAAAATCCGGCAGCCCGATCGCGTCGGGAACGACGGCGAGCGCCGAGCAGAATTCGGCGAGCTTCGCCTTGCCCGTTTCCGCGAACGCGTTGGCGAGCGTCGGCAGCTGCTTCACGAGCCCGAGCACCGCCGCGAAGCCGAGCGCCGTGAGCAGCGTCGCGACCTTGTTGCGCGTGACCTTGCTCCCGCTCGTCGCGTAGAGCGACTTCAGCGTTTCCGCCGAGGCGATGGAGCTCGGGAAGCGCAGGCGCTCCTGATTGATCAGCGCCTTCTTCAGCGGAATCGCGATGCACGTGCCGAGAATCGCGCCGAAGAAGATCGTCGGCACCATCTTGTACCACGGCGCGGGAACGCCCTGCAGCAGCATCAGCGCGCCGAACGCGGAGACGACCGTGTGCGTCGTCGTCATGCCGATGACGGAGGCGACCGACGACGTCGCCGCGTTCTCGAGCACGCCCATCTGCTTGATGCGTCCGCCCGAAAGCGAGCGCATCGCGTTGAACACGACGAAGGAAAGAATGACCGCGACGAGCGCGATGCCGAAGCCCCAGCCGATCTTCAGCGACGTGTACATGCTCGACGCGCACGCGAGCACGCCGATGCAGCCGCCGAAGACCGCGCCGCGCACGGTGAGCTGCGGTTCCTTGTCCGCGCGGTAAATGTATTTGCGCCAATAGGCTTCGCGCTGTTCGGGCGGGATTCTGTCCAAGGCGAAAACGGAGGTGTCGATTTCCGCTTCGGGAACGTTCGCCTCCTCCGGCGCCGCTGAGGTGTTCGTCTGGTCTTGAGTCATAAGTTGTTCATTTTGACACTTTGCTCCCCCTCTGGCAAGCGCGCGGAGCGGACTCAAGGTGATCGCGGATCCCGCCGCGCTTCGCGCGGGCGTTCCGCGCTTGATTCGCGGGGAAGGCGCGCGTATGCTCTCGCGCATTTCGTGCAATGCCGCTCATCAGCAAAAAATCCGTCGAAGAGATCCGTTCCCGCGCCGACATCGTCGCGCTGATAGGCGACTACACGAACCTCACGCGCGCGGGCTCGAAATGGAAGGGGCTGAGCCCGTTCACGACGGAAAAGACGCCTTCGTTCTTCGTCGATCCCGACCGCGGGTTCTACTACTGCTTCAGCACGGGGCAAGGCGGCGAC
Organism: Candidatus Spyradosoma sp. SGI.093; assembly: GCF_050314555.1. Classification (NCBI taxonomy): domain Bacteria; kingdom Pseudomonadati; phylum Verrucomicrobiota; class Opitutia; genus Candidatus Spyradosoma; species Candidatus Spyradosoma sp. SGI.093. The sequence goes on from NZ_JBNPNH010000002.1 coordinate 80,577, forward strand.
GTCTTCAAGTTCATGATGACGCGCGAGAGCCTGACGTTCCCGGAGGCGGTGGAGCGCGTCGCGCAGCGCTTCGGCATTCCCGTCGAATACGAGACGCGCGGGAACGCCGAGCGCTCGATGCGCGGCGAGCTCTTCGACCTTCACGAATCCGCGGCGGCGTTCTTCCGCGAAAAATTTCGCGCGCCCGAAGCCGCGAAAGTCCGCGAATACTGGACGCGCGACCGCGGCTTCGACGCGACGACGGCGGACGAGTTCGGCATCGGTTTTCTGCCGGAAAGCGGCTCGCGCGAGCTCGTCGGCATGCTGCTGAAGCGGCGTTTTTCGGAGCGCGCGATCGCGGCGTCGGGCATGTTCGGCGGGAGCGACAGGAGCTTCGACCCGCGTTCCCGCCGCGTGCAGTTCGAGGCGCGGCTGATCATCCCGATCCGCGACGTGCAGGGGCGCGTCATCGCGTTCACGGCGCGGAAGATTCCCGGCGTCACGCCCGAAAACAAATGGGAGGAAGCGAAGTACAAGAATTCCTCGGAATCGGAAATCTTCAAAAAAGGCGCGACGCTCTTCAACATCGACAAGGCGAAGGAAGTCTTCACCGACCGCGCGAGGAAGGACGCCGGCGCGGACCCGCGCGCGACGCCGTTCGTGCTCGTCGAAGGGCAGCTCGACGCGATCCGCTGCTGGGAAAACGGCATCCGCACCGTCGTCGCCGGACAGGGCACGGGCATCACCGCGCAGCAGATGCAGCTGCTCGCGCGCTACGGGAACGAGCTCGACTGCCTGCTCGACGCGGACGCCGCCGGGCAGAAGGCGGCGGAGCGCCTCGCGCCGCTCGCGTTCGAAGCGGGGCTGGACCTGCATTTTCTCAGCGTTCCCGGCGGCAAGGATCCGGACGAATTTCTGGCGAAGCGCGGCGCGGAGGGCGTCCGCGAAATCTTCGCCCGCAAACGCACGGCGATCGACTTCATCGCGGAGAGACATTTCGGCGGGAACGCGCCGCTTTCTCCCGTGCAGAAGCAGGAGGCCCTGCACGCGATCTACGCGATTCTTGCGGCGGCGGGTTCGCTCGTCTTCCGCTCGGAATGCCTGCGGGCGCTGGCGCCGCGCGCCGGGCTGCAGCGCGTGGAGCTGGAGCGGGACTTCCAGGCATTTCTGCGGCGGCGCGACCGCGCGCGTCTCGAGCGCGAGGGCGTTCCCGCGGGAGCGCCTCCGCGCGGGACCGCGGCGCCGAATGCACCCTTGACTACCTTGGACGAGGATGTTTTGATTTTTGTTTTGCAATATGATGCGTTTCTTCCCCAGCTCGCGAACGACGTTCCTCCCGAATGGATCGAATCGGACACGCTCGCCGGGCGCATTCTCAACCGGCTCATCGCGGAATTTTCCGAAGGCGGCTGGAACGGCGTCGGAGAGCCGCCGCCGCATCTGCTCGAGACCGACGAAGAACGCTCCTACGTCGCGAAAATCACGATGCGCACCCGCGTCTCGGAACACCCCGAGGAGACCGCGCGCGAATGCGTGGCGCGGCTCTGCGAACGCTACTGCGCGCGCGAACAGCGCAAGATCGACGCGGAAATCGCCGCGCTCCCGGCTTCGGATCCCCGCCTCGCGGAGCTGTTCCGCCGCGGCATGGAGTTGCGCAAAACGCTGAAACTTTATAAAAAGTAATCCATCGAACAAAAGATTTATGGCAGACAAGAAAAAGGCAAAGAAACCGGTTCCCGCCCGTCCGGCGGCGAAATCCGCTCCGGCGAAGAAAGCTTCCGCGAAAAAGCCGTCCGCGCCCGCGAAATCGGCGGCGAAGAAGAAGGCTCCCGCGAAGTCTGCCGCGAAAGCGGTTCCCGCGAAAAAAGCCGTCGCGAAGCCCGCCGCGAAAAAGAGCGTTCCCGCCAAGAAGCCCGCGCCGAAGACCAAGGCTCCCGCGAAGAAGCCCGCCGCGCCCGTCAAGCCGGCGGCGAAGAAAGCCGTTCCCGCGAAGCCGGCTCCGAAAAAGCCCGCCGCGAAGAAGAGCGTTCCCGCGAAGACGCCCGCGCCGAAGGCTCCCGCGAAAAAAGCCGTCGCGAAGAAGCTTCCCGAAAAGAAGCCCGCTCCCAAGGCCGCCGCGCCCGCGAAGCCGCTCCCGCCGAAAAAGTCCGAGGCGCCCGCTCCCGCGCCCGAGCGCAAGGAACCGGCGCACGAGGTGAAATACGCGCCCGACCGCTCTTCCGTGCTCACGTCCGCGGAAATCGCCAAGCAGCAGAAAAAGCAGCGCGAGGACGCGAAGAAGATCAAGGAAATTTCCGAAAAGACGCACTTCGATTCCAACGTCGCCGCCGTGCTCGACCAGAACGAAATCAACGCGCGCATGCACGATCTGCGGGCGCTGTCCAACCAGCAGGGCTACGTGACGATCGAGGACATCAACAACACGATTCCCGCGACAGCGACTTCGCCGGAAGCCTTCGAAAAGATTCTCGACCTGCTCGCGAATCTCGACATCAAGATTCTCGAAGCCGAAGACGTCGCCGCCTACAAGACGAAGCTTTCCTCCGAAGAGGAAGAGGCGCTCCGCTCCGTGCAGGTGGACATTCTCGACGACCCCGTGCGCATGTATCTGCGCCAGATGGGACAGGTGCCGCTGCTCAACCGCGACGAGGAGATCTCGATCTCCAAGAGCATCGAGGAAGCCGAGTCGCGCGCGCAGGACGCGCTCTGCTCGATCTGGGTCACGCTCCCGCCGCAGCTCGAAGTCGCCCGCCGCCTCAACGCGCGCGTTGAACGTTTCGACCGCGTCGTGCTCGACAAGAAGGTCGAGTCCCGCGACGCCTACTACAAGCAGCTGCCCAAATCCATCGCCGCCGTCGAGGCGATTTCGACGAAGCTCGACAAGGCGTGGATGGAATACATCGGCGGCCCGAACGAAGAGACGCGCCGCCGCGGCTACGCGCGCTTCATCAAGCTGCAGAAGGACATCCGCCCGCTGCTGCGCAAGTTCTGCTTCAAGATGAAGGTGCTCGAGGAATGGCTCACGTCCTTCAAGCCCGTCATCGACACCTTCCGCGAATACGTTTACCAGCTTCACTTGATCGAGCGCAAGGACCGCCACGCGCGCAAGCTCGACCCGAAGGAGATCAAGACCAAGCTCGAAGCGCTCGAAAAGCAGTACCGCATCGGCGGCGAAGAGCTCCTCGAGATCTACAAGGAAGTCCGCGCCTGTCTGCAGCAGGCGCACCGCGCGAAGACGAACATGGTCGAGGCGAATCTGCGCCTCGTCATCTCCATCGCGAAGAAATACACGAACCGCGGGCTCTCGTTCCTCGACCTCATTCAGGAAGGCAACATGGGGCTGATGAAGGCGGTCGAAAAATTCGAATACCGCCGCGGCTACAAGTTCTCGACCTACGCGACGTGGTGGATCCGCCAGGCGATCACGCGCTCCATCGCCGACCAGGCGCGCACGATCCGCATTCCCGTGCACATGATCGAGACGCTCAACAAGGTCATGCAGGTGCAGAAGCAGCTCTTCCAGGAACTCGGCCACGAGCCGACGCCGGAGGAAGTCGCCAACGAAATGCAGATGCAGGTGGACCGCGTCCAGCAGATCATGAAGATGGCGCAGCAGCCGATTTCGCTGCAGAGCCCCGTCGGCGACGGCGACGACACGAGCTTCGGCGACTTCATCGAGGACAAGGCGGCGGAAAATCCCTACGACATCGCCGCGACCGCCCTGCTCCGCGAAAAGATCATCGAAGTGCTCCAGTCGCTGACCGAGCGGGAACGCGAAGTCCTCACGTACCGCTTCGGTCTCAAGGACGGCTATTCCCGCACGCTCGAGGAAGTCGGCAAGCTCTTCAAGGTCACGCGCGAACGCATCCGCCAGATTGAGGCGAAGGCGCTCCGCAAGATGCGCCACCCGGTCCGCCTCCGCCAGCTGCACGGCTTCTTCGAAGCGGGCGACCAGGACGTTTCCGGGCCGAGCTTCCGGCAGTTCGCCAAGGACGACGGCGCGGCGTGAAATCCATTTTATCTTCAACCCTTAAAAACGTAAAAACATCATGATGAAAGTTGCTATCATCGGCGCGGGCGGACGCGTGGGATCCAACGCCGCCTTCGCGCTCCAATGCTCCGGCGTCGTCAGCGAAATCGTCTGTCTCGACGTCAACCAGGCCATGGCGGAAGGCGAAGCCCTCGACCTCCTCCACGGCGCGCCGCTCTGCGGCGACCAGATCATCCGCGCGGGAACGTACGCCGACTGCGCGGACATGGACTGCATCGTCATCACCGCGGGTCTGCGCCGCAAGCCGGACGAATCCCGCCTCGACCTCATCAACCGCAACGTCTCCCTCTTCCGCAACATTCTCGGCGAAATCAAGAACGCCGGTCTGAAGCGCGACGCGATCGTGCTCGTCGTCTCCAATCCGGTGGACATCCTCACGCAGCTCGCCGTCGAATTTCTCGGCCTTCCCGCGCAGCAGGTGCTCGGGCTCGGCACGGTGCTCGACACGTCGCGTTTCCGCGCGCTCATCGCCGATTCGCTCGGCGTCGCGCCGACGCAGGTGGACGCGCTGATTCTCGGCGAACACGGCGATTCGATGCTTCCCGTGTGGTCGTCCGCGACGATCGCCGGCCTGCCGCTCGCGAAGTTCAAGAACGTCACGCCCAGCTGGCAGAATCAGATTTTCGAGCGCACGAAAAAATCCGGCGCCGAAGTCATCTCCCGCAAGGGCGGCGCGGGCTGGGCGGTCGGCACCTCGGTGCGCGCCGTCGTGGACGCGATCGCGCTCGACCGCAAGTGCATCCTGCCGGTCTCTTCGCTCGTGGACGGGCCTTACGGCATCCGCGGCGTCTGCATCAGCGTGCCGACGGTCGTCGGCCGCGCGGGCGTGATCCGTCACCTCGAAATCGAGCTCTGGCCGAAGGAAATGTCCGCGCTTCAGGCGTCCGCCGCGAACCTGAAGAACACGCGCGCGACGATCAAGTGAGCGCGCTCCCGCAGCGCGCGCGAAAAACGCGTTCCCGCCTCGCCGCGGGAACGCGTTTTTTTTGCGGGAAAATGCGACGGAAACGCGAAGCCGCGCCGCCCCGAAAATCCTAACGCAATTCTAACGATTCCCGAACGCGAACCGAACGCGCGCGCGTAAAATCGTGCGGACATGATCAAGACGGATGATTTCTTCAAGGCGGGAACGCTCGCGTGCGCGGGGCTCATGGGCGTGCTCGCGGTCGCGTTCTTCTTTCAGCTCTCCGCGAGTTCGGCGGACGCGTGGCGGGAATTCGGCCTCGGCTTTCTCTGGTCGAGCGAATGGGATCCGGTCGCGGACCGCTACGGCGCCCTGCCCTCGCTGGCGGGAACGCTGCTCACGACGGCGATCGCGCTCGTCGTCGCGCTGCCGCTCTCGTTCGTCTCCGCGCTTTACCTGACGGAGGCGCATCCCGCGGTCGGCAGGGTGCTCGGCCAGGCGATCGACCTGCTCGCGGCGATCCCGAGCGTCATCTACGGCATGTGGGGCTTCTTCGTGCTCGTGCCGCTGATGCAGAACCACGTCAAACCCTTCTTCACGGAAACGCTCGGCGCGGGCGAGCTTCCCGCCGTCGGGCGCTTTCTCGGCACGGATTCGAGCGGCTACGGCTTTCTGACGGCGGGGCTGATTCTCGCGCTGATGATTCTGCCCTACATCTGCGCGATCATGCGCGACGTCTTCAAGATGACGCCGCCGATGCTGCGCGAATCCGCGTTCGGCGTCGGCTGCACGCGCTGGGAGACGGCGAAGGACATCGTGATGAAATACGGCATACGCGGGCTGCTCGGCGGCGTGTTCGTGGGCCTCGGGCGCGCGCTCGGCGAAACGATGGCGGTGCTCTTCGTCATCGGCAACCTGATGGAGATCCCGAACGGCGTCTTCGACGCGGGAACGACGATCGCGGCGACGCTCGCCAACAACTTCGCGGAAGCGCAGGGGCTGCAGCAGAGCGTGCTTTTCGCGCTCGGGCTGATTCTGCTTTCGCTCTCGTTCGCGATTCAGGTCTTCGCGCAGTACTACCTGCACAGGACCTCCGCCAAGCGCGGCGAACGCTGAACGCCGCGCCGCGGGAAAGAAGCGGCGTTCTCGCCGGCGCGGACGCTTTCGCGCGAGGCGACGAAACCGCGAGGCCGTGAAGTTCCGAAGCTTCACGGCCTCGCGGCGCGTCGTGCCTTCATGCGTTCCCGCGCGAATAAAAGCTTGTCGGGCGCGCGGGAAGATTGTCCAATTATCCGCTTTATTCATGTTTTACGTGCCTCCGACGAAGAAAAGCTATTCGCTCAGCGCCCTCGCGCGCTGGGGCGAACGCCTCGCGACGGAGCCGAACGCGCGCTGGGAAGGCTTTCTCGTCAACGGATTCATCGAGAGCGGCAGAGCCCTCTACCGCGAAATTCCGCACCCCGTGGAGATTTTTCTGGAGGATTCGTCGGCTTCCGTCCAGTTCCGCACGGAAGCCGACGGCGACGTGCACGTCTTCTTTTCGACGGACGAACGCGGCTTTCTGCATTGGCGCACGTCGCTGGAACGCCGCGAGACCGCGGCGCCCTTCGCCGTCGCCGCCATGTACTTCATCGAGGAATTCGTCGCGGAGGAATTTCCCGGCGTTCCCGCCGAATCCGCGGCGCCGAAACCCGCCGCCGTTCCCGCCGAGACGGACGCCGCCCAGGCCGCCGCCGCGGTCGAAGACGTTCCCGCGCGGGCGCTCGCGCTGCGCTTCTTCGTCGGCGCGACGAGCCTTTCCTTCGAAACCACCTGGATCGATCCCGCGACGGGCGCGCGCGTTCCCGCGCTCGGCGAAAAGGCGCTTCCCGCGACGCGCCTTTCCAAAGCCGACCGCGAACAGCTGCTGCGCCTCGCGACCTTCGCCCGCCGCGCCTATTTCTCCTACGACTCCGCGCGCGCGCGTTACGCGATTCACGGGCACGCGCAGATTTCCGCCTTCGTCAACGCGCATTTCGACAAGTGGCGCGAACGCTTCGTCACGGACAATCCCGAGTTCGCGGACGCTTTCCGCGCCGAACCGCGCGAGCTCGACGCCGAGGCGAAGCTGAGCGCGGATTCCGCCGACGCCTTTTCGCTGCAGTGGAATTTCGAGCTCGACGGCCGCCGCCTCTCGCCGGAAGAGGCGGGCGTCGTCATGCGCCACGCGGACGAATCCGTTTTTCTGCCCGGGCGCGGCGTCGTGCGCATCCGCGGACGCGCGCGAAAATTCATCGGCGACTGGCCCGACGTCGCCTCGCACGGCATTCCGATCTACACGCTGCTTTCGCTCTTCCGCAGCGCCGACGCGTTCCGTCTTTCGCCCGACGCGAAGCTGCTCGCGTGGCGCAGAAAATTTCTCGAAGAACCGAAGCCGCCGGCAGGCCTTCCGGAATTTCTCCGCCCGTATCAGGCGCGCGGCGTCGCGTGGATCCGGCAGATGTTCGACCGCGGCGCGCACCCGCTCGTCGCCGACGAAATGGGGCTCGGCAAGACGGTGCAGGTGCTCGGCGCGCTCGCGCTCGACACGCGCAAAAACGCGACGGCGCTCATCGCCTGCCCGGCGTCGGTCGTTCCCGTCTGGCGCAACGAAATCCGCAAATTCTACCCGCAGTTCACGGTCTCCGTGCTCGGCGCGGAAAAGAAGACGTCACCCGCCCCGCGGGAACGCGCGCGCATCTGCCTCGCGAGCTACGGCATGCTGCGCCGCAACGCGGCGAAGATCGCGCGGAGGAAATTCGCCTACGCCGTGCTCGACGAGGCGCAGTTCATCAAGAACCCGCAGACGCAGATCGCGCGCGCCTGCCTCTCCATCAACGCCGAACACCGGCTGGCGCTGACGGGAACGCCGATCGAAAACCGCCATCTGGATCTCTGGACGCTCTTCCGCTTTCTGATGCCCGGCCTGCTCGGCAGACGCGCGGAGCTCGAAAACGCGCTCGCGCCGGATTCCGATTCGCGCGAAGAAAATCTGGAAAAGCTGCGCACGCAGATTGCGCCGTTCATCCTGCGCCGCACCAAGCGCGAAGTCGCCGAAGAACTGCCGGAAAAGACGCAGAACGTGCTTTTCTGTCCGATGCTCGAACGCCAGCGGGAACGCTACGAAGCGCTCGTGCGCGCGGGGCTGGACGAATTCCGCGCCGGGAACGCCGGCGGCGGAGGCGTTTCCGCCGCCGACGCGCTGCGCGGAAGCCCGACGCACCTGCTGACGCTGCTGATGCGTCTGCGCCAGGCGGCGTGCGATCCGGGACTGCTGCCGGGCGGAGCCGATTCGCCCTACGCCGATTCGGGCAAGATTTCGGCGCTGCTCGACCGCGTCCAGGAAATCGCGGACAACGGCGGAAAAATCGTGATCTTCAGCCAGTTCGTGATGTTCCTCGAACGCGTCCGCGGCGCGCTGCGGGAACGCTTTCCGGAAATGCCGCTGTTCACGCTCACGGGCAAAACGCCCGACCGCGAAACGCCCGTGCGCGCGTTTCAGACGGCAAGCGGCTCGGCGATTTTTCTCGTCAGCCTGCGCGCCGGCGGCACGGGACTCACGCTGCACAGCGCGGAATACGTCTTCCTGCTCGACCCGTGGTGGAACCCCGCCGTCGAGGAACAGGCGATCGACCGCGTGCACCGCATCGGCCAGCAGAAGCGCGTCTTCGTGTACCGCATGGTCTCCGCGGGAACGATCGAAGAGCGCATCGAGCAGCTCAAGCGCCGCAAGCGCGAAATTTTCGACTCGCTCGTCGGCGGCATTCCCGACATGTCCGACTGGGCGCGCCACTTCCCCTCGCTCGAATCCCTCATCGCCCTCTCGGAGTGAACGCGCCCCCGCGCGCTCCCGCGGACAAAAACTTCTCAAACGCGAAGAAAACCGCAAAGTTAAAGAAAGTTTTGGGGAAGCGACATTCCTGTCGCTTTATCGACATCCGCCTGCACAAACTTTTTCCCGCGAATCTCGCGAATTTCCGCAGATTTTTTATCCACGAATTACACGAATTTCACGAAAAAGGAGGTAAGCGTCTCGCTTGCCCTCAAAATTCGTTTCCGCAAACTCCTCTTTAAGCTTTAAGCTTTTTTCAACAGGGATTGCGGGGATTTTAAGGGATTTCTTCGGTCGAGGCTTTCTCGGAGCTTCTGCACTCTGCGTGAAACGCGGAACAAAAATAACCCCATGCGGCGACGCCGCTTGGGGCCGAGCTCGAAAAAAAACGCGCCTGAAAGGCGCAACCGCCCCGCGGAAACAAAACGTCGCGAAAGTTGCGCCTTTCAGGCGCGGGCGGCGTGCGGGGCATTCCCCAAGCGCGCGCTTCGCGTCGCGCATGGGGTTACCTTTGTTTCGCCCCGCCGGGGCGTGGGGGCGAAGGCATTCCTGCCTTCGTCCGTGCGGCATTCGATTTCCCGCGGACGTATTTTCGCCGCGCGGCGTTCCCACGCTCCACGACGAAGACGTGGACGTCTTCGCCCCCAGAGGTTCTGCGGGAGATGTTCCCGCACGGCGCGCGGTCCCGCCGTCACGCGCACATGTCCACGAACACCGAGACGCCGAGTATCACGAACCAGCCGACGAAATACGAGTTGTCGTCGCCGACGAGCCGCGCCCTCCGGTAGATATAGACGGGAACGAGCAACGCGCCCCAAAACCACGAACACGACGACGTGTCGAAACCCTGCTTCTTCAGGCGCGACTCGTCGATCGAGCAGAAAATCGAGTTCAGCACGCAGTACAGAAACGCCGACGCGCCCCAACTCGACGCGCCGATTCCCGTCAGCAGCGTGATCAGCGAGCCCATGAGCGGCACGCAGGCGATGAGCCACGCGATGAGCCGATTCGTGCTTGCGTCTTCCGCCGAGACCTGAGGCGCGGCGGCAGACTCCGCCGCGGAAACGGGCGCGGAAACGCTTTCCGCCGCAGGCGCGGCCGCTTCCGTCGCCGCCTCCGGCGCTCCCGCGTTTTCCGGCACGGGCGGCGGCGTTCCCGCGGTGGCGTTTTCCGCCGTTTCGCCGGCTTCGGGCGCGTTCCCGCCCGCGGGCGGCGTCACGGCTTTCCCGCAGCTCAGACAAAATTTGGCTTCGTCGGGAAGCGCGTTCCCGCAATGCGTGCAAAACATAAAAAAATTCCTTTCTTTCAGATGTTCAAAGCCTGCCGCCGCACTTCGCGCAGAACGCCCCGCCGCTCACTGGAGCGCCGCAGTGCGGACAAAACCGCTTGGCGGAAACGCTCCCGCCCGCGCTCTCCGTCGCGGCGCGCACGTTCTCGCCGTAGCGCCCGTAAATCCGACGGTTCGCGTCGGGAGAGTTCGTCGTCGGATCGTTCAGCACCACGTCCGCCACGCCCGTCGCCCGCGGCCACACCGACCAGATGAACGCCGCGATCCAACCCACGCCGAAAAGCGTCGAGCCGAACACGTTCACCACGAAGATGATCCACTTGTAGTGGTGCCCGCGCCCGAACGCGATCAGCGTCGGCAAAAGAAAAACGATCAGCCCGCCGATGCACAGCAGGGCGATTCCTATCATGGCGCCGAGCGCCTCCGCTTCTTCTTCAGTCATAATAAATATCTTAAAATATTGCAGAATCGTGTGGAAGAGGCGGGAGAAAGCGTCTGAACTTCTCCCGCCTTTTTCACTTGAAGATCTCTTTTTCTTCTAAAACGAGATCTACCCCTCTTGTTTACTTATGAAAGTAAAATATGTATTATCTTTATTTCCCGTAAACCGTCTTGAGTTTATCCGTCTCCTCGGTTGAAACGCGACCGTCCGGATAGACATGGAAGTTTATGGTACTCCATTCTCTCCGTCCTTTCACTCTGAAATAAGGAACACGAGAAATATTTTCTTCTTTCAACTTTTTAAGACGTTCTTCGAGATTTTTATCCCGCTCTTCTTTCATTTCCTTATGCCGGATCGAGAAAATATCACAAAGCTCTTGAATATCTTCAGAAGTGATAACCTTGTCGAAATCGACCTTAAAATCGCTCTTATTAAAGCGTTTTAAGAGACCTTCATGATAGCGATTTCCATTTTTTAACCACGAAATCCCATCGACCCGCTCTTTCTCCGTCGAAGACTTATCCCATACTTTCTCGAGGATTTCTTTCATTTTTGCCTCATCGTCTTTCACAGCAGCTTTCAGAAACGCCGTCATATCTTCGGTGCCCACAGGCTTCTCACTTCTCTCCGATAAAAGATACGCTAAATAATAAACGGCCGTAGCATTCGACGCAGAAAATCCACGAGAATCCATTTTACTCCACTCTATATAACCGGGCATATAATCATATGCAGAACGCCAATCATCCCTCTGTTCTTCATATAATTCCCTCAGCACTTTCTCCTCATCGACAGGAGGAAGATAAAAAGCAGCCTGCGTCGCCAACTTTTTTCTTGCACTGTCAGAAAAGTGTTGCGCATCAATCCATACTTCACCTTCATCGACAAATTTGACGGACACATTTCGAACGCCCGTAGAAGTTTCTCCAGCATCGTCCCAAATAGCCTTTCTTGTTTTGACAAAAGCGTGAAAAACACAGGCGCTCTCCATACGTCCCTCTTCTCCACATGTTGTTTCAAATGTATTGAAAGGTCCACCATACCTGTATAGACTCTTGTCTGCTTTCTCAATGAATTCTTTCGGATCCTCAAAATAATTGTTACCCTGCTCCGTATGAGCTTTACAAAAACGCTCAACCGCCTCGCCTAAAGTTATCGTCGGATCAAGATCAGGCATCACGCTGTTTTTCAATATCGTAATCCCCTTTGAATCTCCGAATATCGAAGAGAACGCTGCGAGAGCCACGATGCCCGCGCAGACGCCGGCGATGATTTTCGCGAGCGGTTTGATGCCGGTTTTTTGAGCGAGAGCGGAGGTCGTTCCCGCGTAGTTTTGATTTTCAGTAGTCATGATTAATATTGTTCCAATGTCAGAAATTTGTTTTGACGATTATTTTTTTATCTCGGATTCGACGGCGGCGGCGAGGGCCTTCGCGGCGGTCTCGGAATCGCAGAAGATCTTGGCTTCGCCGAAAGCTCCGGAAAGGCAGACGGCGTTCGCACGGTTCAGATACGCGGCGCCGCGTTTTTCGGTCTTGACGGAAGTCACCTGCGAAAGGCGGATTTCCTTGCGCTTGAAAGGCGCGAGCAGGTCGCGGGGCTTCAGCGTCGCTTCGGAACCCGCGAAAGAGATACGGTCGTTCGCGGGATCGACGAAGACGCCGAGGTCCGCGATGTAGAACGTGCGCAACAGCAGCAACGCGAGAATTGCGCAGAGCGGCGTCCAGAAAAAGCAAAGGACGATGAAGAGGACCACGAAGGCGAGCGCGCCGAGAATCGTGCTCCAGTTGTGCGTAATGTATTTGGGAGGCATGGTGATTTTTTTTGTTAAGATTTTCGTTGAGTTCGTTGAATTCAAAAAACGGAAGGCAGGAAGCGCCCGGCGAGAAACACAACCGCACTGCGCGTCGTGTACGGCATGGCGGCGGCGCCCAAAAGGAGCATCGCCGAAAGACATTTCTTATCGAATATCGGATTTTTCTTCATGATTTTTATAAGATTAGGGTTAAAAAATTCAATGGGAGTCCTCAGCGCTTGAGCGCGACGTTCAAATCCTCCGCCAAAATCTTGATTTGATTCGCCAAGAGATGTTCGTCGATTTTTCTTTCTTCCACGGCGCCCCGAGTATGAAAAATCTGCACTTCGCCCTTCTTCGAAACGCGGAACTTGAAACCGAAATGTTTTTCCTGCTTGTCCGACACCTTTCTCTGACGCAGTCCGCTGATGAATTCCTTCATCTTCGAATTTTTGAAAGCCAGAAAAATCTTTTTCCATTCAAGATTGTGCAAGTTGTCTTTTTTCGAAGCGTCCTTCTTCGCGGGATAGACGCCGACCAAGATGAACCAGTCGGCCCGTTCACTTACGGGAAAAGCATTGAAGAAAAGATCATACCATCCATCCTCCAGCTCGTAGGCACGAGATTGCTTGACCTGCACGGTCAGCGGTTTGGCGGAGCCTTTCGCGTCGAAGGAACACAGCAAAAGATCTATTCCTTTTTCCTGAGGCGACGCCGGCACAAAGACGGAAACGTTCTTCAGGCGTTTGCGTAATTCTTCGGCGACGAAGTATTCGCCGACTTGAAGCGTGAATATCGGGTTCATGAATCTTTTGAATTAAGGGTTTATGTAGCGTGAGGAAAATTTTGATTTTTCAAGATTTGTTCTGTGAGCCGGCTTGCTCGTCACTGGGCGGTTTCGGATCGGAGGCGAGGTATTTCTTGACGGCGGAGGCGACAAGATCCTCGAGGGGAAGTTTTCGACCTTCGGCGAGGCGCTGAAGCTCCGCCAGTTCTTCGGGAGTGAGGTCGAGTTCGACGATTGTGGTTTCGGGGGACATTTCGTTTTCGGTAATCATGCGTTTGAGTGCGCCCCATTGTGCCACAACTTTAAGGTTTGTCAAGCGGGAACGCGGAAAACGATTCGCGGCGGGGGCGGGAAGCCCGGCACGACGCGCGCGTTCGGAGCGCGGGAACATCGCGGAGACTGTGGCATCGGAATGGCGCATACGGATACATTCGCGGGCCCGCGCGAAAAATCACGCGAAAATTTTTCGTCCGCGAAAAAAAATTCGGCGCGGTTCGCGCGGGGGCGGCGCGGATTTTTTCGGGGGAACCGCGAATTTCCGCGAATGACCGCGAATTTTCAGCGGAGAGCGAGCGTTCCCGCGGGGGCGGTTGCCCTCCCGTGAAATTCGCAGGAATTCGCGCTCATTCGCGGTTCCGGCAGAGCTTCGCGTCTTCGCGTCTGAAAAATTTCCGTGCGTTCCGGAGGCTTTCCGCGGATAATCCCGGCATGATTTCCTTCGAAGAGTTTTCCGAAAACTGCGCGCGCGTGCGGGAACGCGTCGCCGAGGCCTGCGCCGCGTGCGGACGCAATCCCGCGGAGGTGACGATTCTCCCGGTGACGAAGAACCACCCCGTCGCCGCCCCGCTCTACGCCGCGCGCGCCGGGTTCGCCGCCGTCGGCGAAAACCGCGTGCAGGAGGCGGAGACGAAGAAAAAGGAGTTCGCCGCGGGCGTTCCCGCGGGAACGCCGACGCCGCTACTGCGCTGGGAGCTCATCGGGCACCTGCAGAGCAACAAGGCGCGCCACGCCGCGGAGCATTTCGACAGAGTGCAGAGCGTCGATTCCATCGCGCTCGCGCGGAAGCTCGACCGCATCTGCGGCGAAATCGGGCGGGAACGCCTGCCGATTCTGCTGCAGGCGAACGCGGGGAGCGATCCCGCGAAATTCGGCACGACGGACTTCGACGCGCTGCGCGCGCTCGCCGAGGCCGCGCTCGCGGGAACGCGTCTGCGGCTCGACGGGCTGATGTGCGTCGCGCCCATAGACGACGATTCGCTCGAAACCGCGCGCCGCTGCTTCGACACGCTGCGGGAATGGCGCGACCGGCTCGAGGGCGAGTTCGGCGCGAAGCTCCCGGAGCTTTCGATGGGCATGTCTCACGACCTCGCGCCCGCCGTCGCCGCGGGCTCCACGATGGTGCGCGTCGGCACCGCGCTCTTCGGCGCGCGCGACTACGGCGCGGCGGTCTGAACAACGCGCGGAAGCGCCGAAAACTCCGCGTTCCCGCGCCGTTTTCTGTTTGACTGCGCGCGGGAACGCGCAAAGGATGAAACGCCGTGTTTCCTTCGTTCAAAAATATCCTCCGCGCGGCGGGAGCGTTCGCTCTCGGCGCAGCGCTCGTGAACCTCGCCGCCTGCAGACAGCCGCCGACGCCGCCTTATCGCGCGGAAGGGAGCGCCTTCGGCGTCGAATACGCCTCGTTCCACTGGAAGACGGAACAGGACTTCAAGCGCATTTCCGAATTCTTCACGGACGAGGAAAGCACGGGAAGCGACGTCGTCGTGCGCTCGGATCCGAGCGTGCGCGACGGGCTCTACCTCATCGTGAATCTCGAAAGCGGCACGGTCGTTCCCGAGGGAAGCGTCGCGGAGCTCGCCTACCTGCATCCGGAGCGCGCGGTCGTGCGGACGCAGCGCTGGACGCTGCCGGAATTCCGCGCGGCGCCGCAGCGCGAACTGCGTCTCGGGCTCACGGGCAAAACCTGGGGCAAACACCTTTCCCGCAAACGCCCCGCGGCGTGGAAGCTGAGCGTCGTCTCTCCCGACGGCGAGACGCTCGTGCTGCGGCGCTCCTTCCTTTGGACGGAAAAGGCGGAAACGCCGTCGGCGGCGGAGCGCTGACGCGCGGCGCGAATCGCCCTGCCCGCCCGCGCTTTTCGCCGCGGCGGGGCGCGAAATGATTGAATCGGACGAAAGACATGTGGATTTTCTTCATCGCCCTGCCGGGAGCGATTCTCGGGCTGAACCTTTTCCTCGCGTACGCGGCGCGTCGGCTCTTCGCCGCGCACGCGAAGCTCCGCGCGGCGGCGACCGCGCTCACGCTCGGCGCGCTGTTTCTGTTCGCGCTCGCGTTCGTCGGTTTTCTGATGCGGGCGCACGGCGGCGGCGTGTTCGGCTTCGCGTGGGAGTTTCTCGCGTTCGCGGTCGTTCCCGTGATTTATCTCGCGCTGTGGGCGGCGGCGGGAATGCTCGCGGCGAAGATTTTTCCGCGGCTCGCGCGCTTCAGATGGGCGTTCGCGGGAACGGGCGTCGCGCTCGTCGCGGCGGTCTGCGTCCTCGGCTTCCGGAAGTTCGAGCGCCCGCGCGTGCGCAGTTTCGCGTGGAATCCGCAGGAAAAGACCTTCGTCGAACAGGCCGCGGGAACGCCGAAGGCGCCCGGCGCGCTGCGCGTCGTCGCGACGGCGGACTGGCACCTCGGCTCGCGCGTCGGGCGCGAGCGCACGGAAAGGTTCGTCGCGCTCGTCAACGCGCAGAAGCCCGACGCGGTCGTCGTCGCGGGCGACTTGATCGACGGCGACGTCGCGCCCGTGGAGGCGGCGCGGCTCGACGAGGCGCTGCGCGGAATCGACGCCCCGCTCGGCGTCTTCGCGACGCTCGGCAATCACGAATATTTCGGCGACCTGCCGCGGGAACGCGCCTTCATCCGCCGCGCGGAAATCCGCCTGCTGCGCGATTCGCGCGCGCTCGTCGCGGACGAGACCGGCGCGCCGCGGCTGCTCTTCGTCGGGCGCGACGACGCGACGAACCGTTCCCGCGCGCCCGTCGCGTCGCTGCTCGCCGCGCGCCCCGAGGGCGTTCCCGCGTTCGTGATCGACCACCAGCCGAAAGGCGCGCCCGAAGCCGCCGCCGCGGGCGCGGACTTCGTGTTCTGCGGGCACACGCACGCGGGGCAGCTCTGGCCGGCGACGTGGCTCGTGGGCTTCTTCAACCCGCACGTCAGCGGCGCGTGGCGCGAGGCGGGAACGCTCGGCTACGTCACGTCGGGACTCGGGCTCTGGCACATTCCGTACCGCGTCGGCAGCGACTCGGAGCTCGTCGTCATCGACGTTCTGTGAGCGCGGCGCCTTCATCAACTCACCGGCTTTTGATTTTTGCGATGTCTCAGGAAAACATGCAGTGGACGCGCCTGCTTTCTTCGGCGCGGTGGACGGGCGGACCGGCCTCGGCGCGGGCGCGCGGCGCGGGAACGCCGCCGACCGCCGGCGATTCGCGCAATCCCTTCGAGCGCGACTACGGGCGCGTGCTTTATTCGTCGGCGTTTCGGCGCCTGCAGGACAAAACGCAGGTCTTCCCGCTCGGGCGCAACGACTACGTGCGCACGCGGCTGACGCACAGTCTCGAAGTCTCCTACGTCGGGCGCTCGCTCGGCGAGGCGCTGGGCGACCGGCTCGCGGGCGCGGAGGAATTCGCGGGAACGCCGGCGGCGGGCTCGCTCGGCGCGCGCGTCGGGGCGGCGGTCGCGTCGGCGTGTCTCGCGCACGACGTCGGCAATCCGCCCTTCGGGCACGCGGGCGAAAAGGCGATCGAGGAGGCGTTCAAGCGGCGCGGGCGCGCGGTGCGCTTCGAAGGCAACGCGCAGGGGCTGCGCCTGCTGACGAAGATCGGCGGCGATTCGATCGACGGGCACGGGCTGCAGCCGACGGCGGGAACGCTCGGCGCGTTCATGAAATACCCGTGCACGGAAAGTTTTTGGCTCGCGGCGAAAAACCGCGAAATCGTTCCCGCGAACCGTCTGGAATGCAAGAAATTCAGCGTCGCGGACACGGAGGCGGACGTCGCGCGCTTCGTCCGCGACGCGTGCGGGCTGATTCCGCGCGGCGACGCGGGAACGCGCCTCGCCTTCGCGCGGCACCCGCTGGCGTTTCTCGTCGAGGCGGCGGACGACCTCTGCTACCTCGTCGCGGACATGGAAGATTCCTTCAACGCGAAAATCGTCTCCTACGACGACGCGCGGCACTTTCTGAGCGCATTCTGGAAGCACGAGGACGCGGCTCGGCGGGAACGCGTCGAGACGCGGCTGCGCGAAATGGAGGCGCGGCGCGATCTGCACGGCGCCGTGAACTTCATGCGCGCGACGGCGATCGGCGGCGGCATTCGCGCAGCGACGGAGGCGTTCGACGCGAACGAGGGCGCGATTCTCGCGGGAACGTTCGAGAAAAGCCTCTTCGAGGCGAGCCGTCTGAGCGAGGAAATGGCGGCGCTGCGCGCGTTTTCGCTCGCGGAGATCTACCGCGCCCGCGTCGTCGGCTCGGTCGAACTGATGGGCTTTCAGGTCATGCAGGCGTTGGCGGATTTCTTTCTGGACTGGGCGGAAAATCCCGGAAGCGCGAAGGGCGAGAAAATCGCCTCGGTCTTCAGATTCCGCGACGAGACGGGAACGCCGGAAGGGCGCGTGCGCGAGGCGGTCGACTACATTTCCGGCATGACGGATTCCTTCGCGCTGGCGACGTACCGCCGACTCTGCGGCATTTCCGACGGCGGGAATTTCTGAAGCGTCTGCCGAATTTCTTCCCGCAAAAAAAGCGTTCCCGCGAATTTTCCGCGGGAACGCTTTTCTTTAAGCTTTAATCTTTAACCTTTAAGCTTTTCCTCACTCCTTGCCGAACTCGGAGACGAGCGAGGAGATCGTCGCCTTCGCGTCGCCGTAGATCATGCGCGTGTTCGGGAGCGTGAAGAGCTCGTTCTCGATGCCCGAGAAGCCCTTGCCCTTGCCGCGCTTGAGCACGAAGACCGTGCGCGCTTCGTTCGCCTTGATGATCGGCATGCCGTAGATCGGCGAAGACTTGTCGGAGGAGGCCGCCGGGTTCACGACGTCGTTCGCGCCGATGACGATCGCGACGTCCTGCATCGGCATCATCGGGTTGATTTCGTCCATCGTCTTGAGCTGTTCGTAGGGCACATCCGCTTCCGCGAGGAGCACGTTCATGTGGCCGGGCATGCGGCCCGCCACCGGGTGAATCGCAAAGGAGACTTCCGCGCCGTTGTCTTCGAGCTTCGCCGCGAGTTCCTTCACGACGTGCTGCGCCTGGGCGACCGCCATGCCGTAGCCGGGAATGAACACGACCGAGCGCGCCGCCTCGAGCACGAGATACGCGTCCTCGACGGAGACCGCCTTCGGTTCGGCGCCCGTTCCCGCCTTCTTCGACGAGCCGGAATCCGCCGCGCCGAAGCCGCTGAACAGCAGGTTGCCGATCGAGCGGTTCATCGCCTTGCACATGATGACCGTGAGGATCACGCCCGACGCGCCGACCAAGCAGCCCGCGACCACGAGCACGTTGTTGTTGATGACGAAGCCCGCCATCGCCGCCGCCAAGCCGGACAAGCTGTTCAAAAGCGAGATGACGACCGGCATGTCGCCGCCGCCGATCGGGAGCACGATCGTGATGCCCATCAGCAGCGAGACCGCGATGCCCGCGTAGAGCGCGACCGTCTGAACCGTCGCCGCGTCGCCCGCGGAGACGAGTCCCGGGAACAGATAGACGACCATCGCCGCGAGCGCGACGAGCACGATCAGCGCGTTGACGACCTGCTGCCCCGCGAAGAGCACCGGACGCCCGGAAATCTTTTCGGAGAGCTTGCCCCACGCGAGCAGCGAGCCCGTGAACGTGATCGCGCCGATGAGGATCGTCAGGTAAAGCGAGACTTCGCTGACGGGATTCGCCGCGACGTCGTGCACGGCGGGAGCGCCGTTTTCGAGCTTGGCGAATTCCGACCACGCGACGAGCAGCGAAGCCAGACCGCCGAAGCCGTTGAAGAGCGCGACGAGTTCGGGCATGCCGGTCATCTTGACCTTCTTCGCCCAGACCGCGCCGACGAGCGCGCCGACGGCGATGCCGCCGAAGCACCACAGGTAGCCGTTCTGAATCCAGTCGGTCGTCCAGGACTTCATCACGTCCGCGTCGAGGAAGACGGCGACGACGGCGATGAGCATGCCGAGGGAGGAAATCGCGTTGCCGCTGCGCGCGGTTTCGGTCTTTCCGAGGCGCTTGATGCCGAAAATGAACAGCACGCACGCCACGATGTAAGCGAGGTTGATCACCGTCGCGGGAACGGCGGGAGCGGATTCCGCGGCCGCCTGGGCCAAAATCAGGGTATTCATCGGATTATTTTCCTTTCTTCTTGAACATGCCGAGCATGCGGTCCGTCACGAGATAGCCGCCGACCACGTTGATCGTGGCGAAGACGATCGCGAGGAACGCGAGAATCATGCCGAGCGTTCCCGTCGCCTGAATCGCGCAGACGGCGAGAGCGCCGACGATCGTGATGCCCGAGATGGCATTCGTGCCCGACATCAGCGGCGTGTGCAGCTGCGACGGCACTTTCGCGATGAGCTCGAACCCGAGGAACGCGGCCATCACGAAAACGAAAAACAACATTATCATTTCCATGGTGATTTTTCTTTTGAGTTTTGATTGTTGAAATACGAAGCGGGAGGAGAGACGAGAGGCGAGAGCTTAGAGACGTTTGCGTTTCGCTTCGCGAAAAAAGATTTCCGCCCTTTTGTCAAACGCCTCTCGCCTCTCAGCTCTAAGCCCTCATCTTTTTTATTTGAACCTTTCGTGGACGATCGCGCCGCCGTGCGTGAGCAGGCAGCCCTTCATGATCGGCTCTTCGAGGTCGATCTTCAGCGTCTTGTTTTCCGCGTCCCAGAAGTGCTGCAGGAACGCCGAAATGTTGCCGGAGAACATCTTCGAGGCGTCCGCGGGAACGCGGCGCTCGAGGTTGTCCCCGCCGATGATGAGCACGCCGTTTTCCGTCACGACGTCCTTCGTCGGGTCGGAACCTTCGACGTTCCCGCCCGTCGAGACCGCCATGTCCACGATGACGCTGCCCGGCTTCATGCCCGCGATCATGTCTTTCGTGAGCAGGCGCGGCGCCTTGCGGCCGAAGACCTTCGCCGTCGTGATGACGACGTCGCTCTGCGCGCAGACCTTCGCCTGGCCCTTTTTCTGAAGTTCGAGCTGCTCCGGCGTGAGCTCCTTCGCGTAGCCCTGCGCCGTCTGGCCCATTTCGCCGAGGTCGATCTTGACGAACTTCGCGCCGAGCGACTTCACCTGTTCCTCGACGACCGGGCGCGTGTCGAACGCCTCGACGCGCGCGCCGAGGCGCTTCGCCGTCGCGATCGCCTGCAGGCCCGCGACGCCGACGCCGATGATGAACACGCGCGCCGGGGAAATCGTTCCCGCGGGCGTCATCATCATCGGGAAAATCTTCGGGAGCTTCGTCGCCGCGAGCATCACGGCGTAGTAGCCCGCGAGCGAAGTCTGCGAGCTCTGCACGTCCATCTTCTGGGCGAGCGTCGTGCGCGGGATCATTTCGAGCGAGACGGCGTTGAGGTCGGCCGCCGCGAACTCGTTGAGCAGCTCCTTCTCGTTGAACGGATCGAGGAAGCTCAGGTGCAGCGCGCCGGGCTTCATGCCCTTCGCGTTCTCGGGCTTGAGCACGCGCACGACGATGTCCGCCTCGGCGAGCGCCTTCGCGGGATCGTCCGCGAGCGTCGCGCCCGCCTTGACGTAGGCTTCGTCAGCGAAGCCGGACTTCTTGCCGAGCCCTTTCTCGACAACGATTTCGAAACCGAGGCGCGTCAGAATCGAGACGTCCTGCGGAATGAGAGCCACGCGCGTTTCTTCTTCGCGCTTCTCACGGGAAACGAATACGGTTTTCATAATTTAAAAGCTTGGGTTGAATCTCCGCACAGGCGGATTCTGAAAATCTACGCCTTCCCCGCCGCCGCGACAAACAAAAAACGCGGGAACGCGCTCGGAACGCGCGGCGCGCGCCTCCGGAAATTTCCTTGCCAGGCGGACGCGGATTTTCTTTGCTTGTAAAACCGTTTTCACGGAGAGATGGCAGAGCGGTCGATTGCGGCGGTCTTGAAAACCGTTGAGCCGAAAGGTTCCGGGGGTTCGAATCCCTCTCTCTCCGCCATTTTTCAAGCCGCCCGCGAAGCCGCGAAATGCCGACTTCGCGGGCGGCTTTATTCTCTTCCGGAACGACGCGCTTTTGCAGAAATCCTTCTCAGCCCGTCCCCGCGGGAAAACTTCGCGGGCGGCGCGTTCGGGGCGGCGGCGCGAATAAAGCATGGACAGGGGGCGGGAAAATCGGGAAACTTGGGGCTTTCAAATTATGATCAGAAACATCCTCCCCATTCTTGGAATGCTCGCCGTCGCTCCGTTCGTCGGCGCAGAAGAAAACGCCGCCGCTCCCGCGCAGACGCAGCAGGAAACGCCGCAGAAAGCCGGAATTTCCGCCGAAAAGAAGGCGCTCTTCCTCAAGATCGTCGGCTGCATCTCCGCGGCGCAGAACGGGCTCGAGCTCGCGGAACTGACGCCGGAAGAAAGCGCCGTCGTGATCGAAGGCTTCAAGCTCGGGCTCGCCGGCGACACCGCCGCCCTCGAGGACGCGCTGAAGAACGACCGCGACGCGTTCGCCGCGTTCATGCAGGCGTTCGAAGGCAAGATCCGCGCGAACGCGGCGGAGAAATCCCGCGCCGCGCTGAAGAAGATTTCCGACGAAAACCGCGCGAAGGGCGCCGCCTACGTCGAAAAATGCAGGGAAGACAAGGCGTTCGTCGCGCTCCCGTCGGGCGTGCTCGTGAAGGTCGAGAAGGCCGGCGACGCCGCGAACAAGCCGACGCCGGAAAGCTACATCGCCGTGCGCTACACGGGCAGACTGGTGGACGGCAAGATCTTCGATTCGTCCGAGCGCGACGCCGAAAGCGGCGATCCCGTCCCGTTCACGGACAAGAGCGAGCCCGCGGCGTTCCCGTTCCCGCTCGGCCAGCTCATTCCCGGCTGGATCGAGGCGCTGCAGACGCTCGGCGTCGGCGCGAAGGCGACGCTCGTCATTCCCGCCGATCAGGCCTACGGCGATTCGGGCCGCCTGCCGCCGGGCTCGACGCTCGTCTTCGACATCGAGCTCGTCTCCGTTTCCGACAAGGCTCCGGAACAGCCGCAGGAAGACGCCGAGGACGACGATTTCGGTCTCCCCGAAGACGCGGAAGCCGACCTCCCCGAAGACGCGGACGCGGAATAAGCCCCGCGCCTGCACGCGTCCGCGCGGACGCGCAAAAAAACGCCGCGAAGCCCGAAAGCTCCGCGGCGTTTTTCGTCTGCGGCGGGAACGGCGCTCAGGCCTTCGTCTCGCGCGCGTTCACGGCGACGCTGCGGGCGCTGATCAGCGCTTGGCGCACGCGCGCGGCTTCGGCGAGCCCGTAGAGGCGCACGCGGTTCTGCACGCCGCCGGAAATGTCCAGATCCAGCGCGTACACTTTGCAGAAGCGCATGAGCGGCGTCTGCCGCAGCGTGATGCGCGAGACCTTGTCGATCGGAATCGTCTTCTGCGAGAAGAAGCCGCAGTAGGTCGTTTCGGCGGAGATGACGTTTTTCTCGAACGCGTAGACGACGGACTTCGCGTAGCGGTCGGCGATGCGCGTCGAGAGCAGGTAGAACGCGACGTAGAGCACGAAGAAGATCGCGACCGCGAGCGTCAGATTTCCCGCGGCGAGAACGCGCAGCGCGAGCAGCGCGACGAACGCGAACACGGGAATGAACTGCCGCAGATGAAAATAGAGCGACAGCGCGGGAACGGAAATTTCGTAAGGCGTTTCCGCCAGCGGCTTCTGCGGCTTCGGCTCGGGACCGTTGTCGATGATGGCTTCGAGGTTTTCGTTTTCGTCGGGAGTTTCCATGATTTTCAGAAAGAGACTTTGACGTTGCGGCGCGCTTCGGGAGTTTCGATTTCGAGCTGCGGGCACGGCGAAAAGCCGAACGCGCCCGCGATCAGCGCCGCCGGGAACGTCTCGCGCGCCGTGTTGTAGCTCATCACCGAATCGTTGTAGGCCTGCCGCGCGAACGCGATCTTGTTTTCCGTGGAGGAAAGCTCCTCCATCAGGCTCGCCATGTGCGCGTCGGACTTCAGATTCGGATAGGCCTCGACGACGACGCGCAGGCCCGCGAGCGCGGAGCCGAGGAGCCCTTCGGCGGCGCCGAGCTTCGCCATCGCGCCGGCGGCGGTCGGATCGGCGGCGGCGGCGTTCGCCGCGGCGCGGGCCGCTTCGCGCGCTTCCGTGACGGCCTGCAGCGTCTCGCGCTCGTGCTTCAGAAAGCCCTTCGCGGTCTCGACGAGGTTCGGAATCAGGTCATGACGGCGCTGCAGCTGAACGTCGATCTGCGAGAACGCGTTTTTCACGCGGTTGCGCGACGCCACGAGCCCGTTGTAGACGGAGACCGCCCAAAACGCGATGACGAGAAGCGCCGCGCCGACGACGCAAAGAGGAAGAATCAACTCTGACATGACGATTTATATCTGCGCCGCATTCTAACGCGCGCGCGCCGAGCGTCAACCGCGTTCCCGCGGGAACGTCGGCTTCGGGAACTTTTTTTTCAGGCGCGTCATGACCGCGTCGGGCACATAGCCTTCGATGCGCGAGGCGTCGATGCGCACGATCTGCTTCACGAACGAGGAATTGAAATAGAGAAATTCCTTCGTGGGCATCATGTAGATCGTCTCCACGCGCGCGTCCAGGCGGCGGTTGTGCATGTCGAGCAGGAGCTCGGACTCGAAGTCCGAGACGAGGCGCAGCCCGCGCACGATGACGCCCGCGCCGAGCCGCACGGCGTTGTCCACCGTCAGTCCCTCGATGAGGACGGGCTCGACCTGCGGCGTTCCCGCGAAGACTTCGCGCAGCATCTCCACGCGTTCCTCCGGCTCGAAGAGCGGATTCTTTTCCGGGTTCTTCGCGACGGCGACGTAGACCTTGTCGAAAAGGCGCGCCGCCCGCCCGACGACGTGCAGGTGGCCGTTGTGCACGGGATCGAAGCTGCCCGGATAAAGCGCGACGCGCGGCGAAAGCGTTTGGGGAGACGTCATGATTTAATTTTCAAATTTGCGGGAAATGACTTAAAGTTTCCGCTTTCCGCATTTTTTTGGCAAGTTATAACGCATGAGACACCTTCCGAACATTCTGACGCTGTCGCGCATTCCGATGCTCTTCGTCATCGTCGCGCTGCTGTGCTTTCCCGCGAGATTCGGCGACACGGCCGCGCTCGTCCTCTTCGTCGCCGCCGCCGTCTCCGACTGGCTCGACGGCTACATCGCGCGGCGCGTCGGCGCGGTCTCCAACTTCGGCAAGCTCATGGACGCGCTGACCGACAAGATCATCATGGTCGGGCTCTTCGTCGCCCTGCTCGGTCTGCGCTGGAAGCTGCCGGACGCCTACGGCAATTCCGCGAGCGAGCTCGAGACGCTGCTCCCGCAGCATTGCGTGCTGCTCGTCATGGTCATCATCTGTCGTGAATTTCTCATTACGGGGCTGCGCCTCGTCGCCGCGAGCAACGGCGTCGTGCTCGCCGCGGAGAAGGCGGGCAAGATCAAGACCGCGCTGCAGATGATCTCCGTCTCGCTGCTGCTTTTCGCGAAGGCGCTCGCGTCGGACTGGCTCGCCGCCGGCGTTCCCGAGGCGCTTCCCGTCTGGGCGCGCGAGCTCGGGCTGTGGACGTTCTACGCCGCCGTCGTGCTCACCATTTATTCCGGGACGGGCTACCTCGTCCGCAACCGCAAGATCTTTCTCGGCGACGCAGCCCGTTGAACCATGAATTCCGCAAACGAAAAACTTCCCTTCGGCGACCGCGTTCTCGGAGCGATCGCGACGCTCGGCCCCGTCGGCAGAAAACTTCCCGCTCCCGGCACGTGGGGTTCCGTCGCGGGAACGGCGTTCTACGCGCTCGCGTTCCAGGCGACGGGCATCAACACGCCGGCGACGTTTCTCGAGTTCGCGATCTGGGCGGCGCTGCTCGTCGTGTGCGCCGTTCCCGTCTGCGAAGCCGGCGAAAAATGCCTCGGCCGCACCGATCCCGGCGAGGTCAATTTCGACGAATTCGCCGTGATGCCCGTCTGCTTCGCGGGGCTCGGCGAAATCATCGCGAACAGCCCGAACACGCTTTACTGGCTGCTCGCCGGCTTCGTGCTTTTCCGGCTCTTCGACATCTTCAAGCCGCTCGGCATCAAAAAGCTGCAGAGCCTCAAAGGCGGCTGGGGCGTCGTCGCCGACGACTTCGCCGCCGCGCTCGCGACCTGCGCCTGCCTCTGGACCGCGAACGCCGCGATCGACCGCTTCTTCCTTTGAGAACGCGCCGCGGGCGCGAGCGGGAGCCTTTCCTTTTTTCGCTCGCGTTCCCGCGCCGCTTTCCTGCATGATAGAAAAACTTTTTCCATGGCAACCTCCTTTAATCGCAAGAAAACCGTCGGGGCCTTCGGCTCCAACAAGATTCGCCCGGTCGGGCATCATTACGAAGTGCTGCTGAACGAGCGCGCCGAACCCGCCGCGCCGCAGCCGCAGGATCCGAACCGCCCGAACATCGCGAACATCCTCATCGACTTCGCGCGCCCGATTCTCGGCCAGGCGGGCGGCAACCACACCGCGCTCAAGGGCGCGATGAACGTCGCCGTGCTCATCTGGAACGCGCTCGTCGAAGGCGACGCCGCCGTCGCCGCCGCGCGCGAAAAGCTCATCGCCCTGCCCGACGCCTCGCCCGCGCAGATCGACGAGCTCCTCGCCGCCATGCGCGAACGCCGCCAGGTCGTCGGTCCCGTGAATCTGCTCGTCCGCAAGTTCGACCTCAACTTCACGAAGCACGGCATCAATTTCTCCGTCTCGACGATGCCGAGCTCGCACGTCGAAGGCGTCGAGAAGTCGCCCTTCCTTTCCGCGCTCGGAGCCAAGCCCGCCGCCGACGCGCAGTGAGATTTCGGAACGCCGTTTCCGTCCCCGTTCCCGCGTCTTCCCGCGGGAACGTTTTTTCATACGTTCCGATTTCGGAGATTTTTCGAAAAAAAGATGATCGACGACACGGTCAAGGGCTTGGCTTTCGGCGCCGCGGGCGCGATTTCCTACGGCATGAATCCGCTTTTCGCGCTCCCGCTTTACGCGGAAGGCCTGACGCCGGATTCCGTGCTCTTCTACCGCTACCTCGGCGGCATCGCGTTTCTTGCGGTGCTAATGCACGCGCGGCGCGTATCGTTCGGAATCACGCGGCGGGACGCTGCCCTGCTCGTCTTCATGGGCGTGCTCATGGCGTCGTCGTCGCTGTTCCTGTTTCTTTCGTACAATTTCATGGCGGCGGGAATCGCCTCCACGCTGCTTTTCGTGTATCCGCTGATGGTCGCCCTGATCATGGCGTTCCGCTTCCGCGAAAAATTCTCCGCGATCACCGCCGCGAGCATCGCGCTGACGCTCGCGGGAACGGCTCTGCTCTACAAGGGCGAGGACGGCGCCGCGCTCAGCCTCGCGGGAATCGGGCTCGTGATGCTCTCCGCCCTGTTCTACGCGATCTACATCGTGTGCGTGAACAAGACCTCGCTCAGCGCGACGCCGGCGCTGAAGCTCACTTTCTACGCGACGCTCTTCGGCTCGCTTCTGTTCGTCTTCAGACTGGATTTTCTCGCGGATCTGCAGATGCTCCCGTCGTGGCGCGCGTTCGCGTGCGCGCTTCTGTTGGGAATTTTCCCCACCGGCGTTTCGTTCGCCTGCGTCGCGCGCTCGATAAGCCTCATCGGCTCGACTCCGGCGGCGATTCTCGGCGCGCTCGAGCCCGTGACCGCCGTGATTTTCGGCGTCCTCGTGTTCGGCGAAGCCCTCACGCCGCGCCTCTCGGCGGGAATCGCGCTGATAATTTTCGCGGTGCTTCTGGTTGTCGCGGGCAAGCGCCTGCCCGCCCTGCTCCGGCTCGCGCGCGGCGGAAAAAACGCCTGACTCGCCCCGTCGCCGCGCGCGTTCAGCGGGCTTGACGGGCGAGAGCGCCGAGGACGCGGGCGGCGATCGCCTCGTCGGAAAGGCCGTGGCGTTCCCGCAGGTCGGCGGCGTTCGAGGCGTGCCCGACGAAGACGTCCGGCCAGCCGATGCGCACGACGGGAACGCCGATTCCGGCGTCCGAAAGCGTCTCGAGCACCGCGGAGCCGAAGCCGCCCGCCAACGCGTGGTTTTCCACCGTCACGAAAAGCCGGGCGCGTTTCGCCTGCTCGGCGAGCAGCTCTGCGTCGATCGGCTTGCAGAAGCGGGCGTTGACGAGCGTCGGCGCCCTGCCGCCGCGTTCCCGCGCGAGGCGCGCGGCGAGCGTCTTCGCGACGGGCATCGCCGCGCCGCCGAGCGCCCAGATGCAGACTTCGCCGTCGTCCGTTCCCGCGTCGAGCACTTCCGCCCTGCCGACGGGCAGCGTCGCGGGAACGTCCTTCACGGGAACGCCCGCCGCCTCGCCGCGCGGGTAGCGGATGAGCGCGGGCGCGCCGAGCGCGAACGCCGTCGCCATCATGTCCGCGAGCTCGTCTTCGTCCTTCGGCTGCATGATGACGAGATTCGGGAGCGCGCGTAGCATCGCCATGTCGTAGAGCCCGTGGTGCGTCGCGCCGTCCTGCGGAGAAAGTCCCGCGCGGTCGAGGCAGAAGACGACGGGCAGATTCTGCAGACACACGTCGTGCATCACCATGTCCGCCGCGCGCTGCATGAACGACGAATAGATCGCCACGCAGGGCTTGAAGCCCTTGCTCGCGAGCCCCGCGGCGAAGATGACGGCGTGCCCTTCGGCGATGCCGACGTCGAAATACTGTTTCGGGAGCGCCTGCTTCAGCAGATTCAGCGACGTTCCCGAGGGCATGGCGGCCGTGATGCCGACGATTTTTTCGTCCGCGCGCGCGAGCTTCACGAGCGTCTTCCCGAAGCATTCCTGCCACGCGGGAGCGTTTTTTTTCGCGAGGCGCAGTTCGCCCGTCGCGGGATCGAAGGGAGCGCAGCCGTGGAATTTTTCCGGATTCGCGATCGCCGCCGGCAGGCCTTTTCCTTTCGTCGTGCGCACGTGCAGCAGAATCGGGCGGTCCGCCTTCTTCGCGAATTCCAGGTAGGAGATCAGCGCGCCGAGGTCGTGCCCGTCCGCCGGACCGAGGTAGCGCAGCTTGAAATTTTCGAACAGCGGCGAAGAGCCCAAAGAAAGGACGTTCTTCTTTTCCTGCTTCCAGGCGGAACCGGCGCGGATCAGGTGCGCGCCGCCGGGAATCTTTTCGAAGAACTTGCGCATGCCGCGCGTCGCCTCGTTGTAGACGGGCGTCATGATCAGCTTGTTCAGGTATTCCGCGACGGCGCCGACGTTGCGGTCGATGGACCATTCGTTGTCGTTGAGGACGACGATGAGGCGCTTCGTGTGCGCGGCGATGTTGTTGAGCGCCTCGAGCGTCGCGCCGTTCGTGATCGCGGCGTCGCCGACGACGGCGACCACGTGCCCGTCTCCGCCGGAAAGGTCCCGCGCCGCCGCGATGCCGAGCGCCGCGGAAAGCGCCGTTCCCGCGTGACCGCAGCCGAACGCGTCGTGCGGGCTTTCCCGGCGGGAACAGAAGCCGGAGACGCCGCCCGTCTTGCGCAGCGCGTCGAAAGCCTCGCCGTTGCGCCCCGTGAGCAGCTTGTGCGCGTAGCACTGGTGCGAGACGTCGAAGACGATGCTGTCGCGCGGCGTCGAAAACACGCGGTGAAGCGCGATCGTGAGCTCGACGACGCCGAGATTCGGACCGACGTGCCCGCCGTTTTTCGACGTGACGCCGATGATGCGTTCCCGCAGCTCTCGGGCGAGCTCGGGGAGTTTTTCGGACGGCAGTTTCTTGACGTCGTCCGGACCTGAAATCTTTTCCAGCACGGGCGGAACGGGTGCGATTTTCGGCGCGCGCGCTCAGGCGTCGCGCTCTTCGAAGGGCTCGGAGAGGGCGTTCCCGTCGGCGTCCGCGCCGCGCAGCTGTTCGATGCGCAGTTCGGCTTCGGCGAGCTTTTCCTGGCAGCTCTTCAGGTGCTTCATGCCTTTTTCGTAGCGCTCGACGAGCGTGGAAAGCGGCACATCGCCGGCCTCGAGGGACTCGACGATTTCTTCGAGCTTCTTCAGCTCCTCTTCAAACGAAAGTTCTTTGGGCTTCGCCATGGTCGGAAAATCGGTTTCAGAATTTTTCGCGGTGAATCTTTTCCGGCTTCCATTTGTCCTTGGCGCGCTCCGTGCCGTCCAGCGGAACGCCGATCGTGAGGAGCGCCATCGGCATCAGCCGCGCGGGAACGCCGAGAATCTCCGCGACCCGCGCCGCGCGTTCCTCGCGCGGGAAAAGCCCGCACCAGCACGCGCCGAGCCCGAGCGCCTCCGCCGCAAGCAGAGCGTTCTCGACCGACGCCGAGCAGTCCTGCTGCCAGTAGCCCGACCATTCGTTGTCCAGAACGCCGCAGACGACGAGCGCCGCGCCCGCGTCCTTGAGCATCGGCGCGTTCGGCAGCACGGCGCCGAGCGCGTCCAGTGTCTCGCGCTTCGTCACGACGACGAGCTCGCGCAGCTGCTGATTGCGCGCCGAGGGCGCGGCGAGCGCGGCGCGGCAGAGCGTCTCCAGGGCGGATTCCTCGACGGGTTTCGCGGTGTCGTAGCGGCGGACGCTCCGGCGCGAGAGAATGAGATTAAGAAGTTCCTGATTCATGACTTTTTTTACGATAAGCGAAGCCGCTCAAAACTCAACGGGATTCTCACCGCGCGGCTTCAGCGCTTCGCGAGAAATTCCAGCGCGTGCGCGTAGCCCGCGACGCCCAGCCCGCAGATCTGCCCGACGCAGACCGGTGCCGTCAGCGAACGCTTGCGGAATTCCTCGCGCGCGTGGACGTTGGAGATGTGCACCTCGACGGCGGGAACGCCCGCGCCCGCGATGCAGTCGCGCAGCGCGACGCTCGTGTGCGTGAACGCGCCGGGATTGACGACGAGCCCGCAGAAGCCGCGCGCCGCCCAGTCGTAGATCTTGTCCAGCAGCGCGCCTTCGCTGTTGCTCTGGAAGCATTCGATTTCGCAGCCGAGCTCCGCCGCGCGCGCGGCGAGCGCCTTTTCGACGTCCGCGAGCGTCGTGCTTCCGTAAATCGCGGGTTCGCGTTTTCCGAGCCAATTGAGATTCGGGCCGTTGAGAATGCCGATTTTTTTCATGCCCGCAACGATACTCGCTTCGCGGGAACGCGTGAAGCGGAAAATTCGCGCGCGGGGCGGAGAGAAGGTTATGAGGTGACGAGGTTATGGAGGTTATGAAGTTCTTTGCGTTCGGCTTCGCCGAAAGGATTTCAAAAAATCTTTTTCGCGAAGCGAAACGCAATCAACCTCCATAACTCCGTCACTTCCATCACCTCACAAAAAAAACGTTCCCGCGGGGAAGCCCGGCGGGAACGCTCTTCTCGAAATCCGAAACCCGGAATCAGTACCAGGTGTTTTCGGAAGTGTACATCTTGTAGCCCTTGACGTCGTTCCAGTGACCGCGCGTGAAGTCGGGCACCTCGACGGGAGCGCTGTTGTTGTTCATGGAAATCGCGCCGAGTTCGGCGAGGCAGCACCATTCGGCGATGTCGTACACGTCGAGGTCCATCGGCAGACCGTTCTGCAGGCAGTACACCATGCGGTAGTCCATGATGAAGTCCATGCCGCCGTGGCCGCCGACGTTCTTCGCCTTTTCTCCGATTTCCGTGATCAGCGGGTGCTGATACTTGGCGATGAGGGCGTTGCGCGCGTCCTTCGGCAGGAAGCCGTGCGCGTTCAGATTTTCGTGATTCGGCACGCCTTCGACGACGGCTTTCTTGCCTTCGATCGCGTAGCCTTCGACCGGATACTTGTTTGCGAAGCCCGCCGTTCCCGTCAGCTGATATTTGCGGCTGTAGGGCTGCGGCGTCATGACGTTGTGCTGGATCTCGATGACCTTGCCCTTCGCGGTGCGCAGGAGCGTCGTCGTGTGGTCGCCGTTCTGGAAGTCGGGGCAGTCCGCGCCCGTAGCGTTCTTGACGAGTTCCCGTCCGATGAAGGAACCGGTGTCCATGGCGACGAGCGTCGTCAGGCGGTCGCCGCGGTGAATGTCCATGACCTGGCAGACCGGCCCGAGCCCGTGCGTCGCATAGACGTCGCCGCGGTGCAGGCGGTTGTATTCGAGACGCCAGCCGAGCTTGTCGTTCTTGTCCTTCTTCCAGTACCAGTTCCAGAAGCCGCTGAGGTCGTGGATGTACGCGCCCTCGCCGCGGATGATTTCGCCGAAGACGCCCTTCTTCGCCATGTTGAGCGTGTTGAGCTCGAAGAAGTCGTAGCAGCAGTTTTCAAGCTGGATGCAGTGCTTGCGCGTGCGCTCGGAAGTGTTGATGAGATCCCAGCAGTCCTTGATCGACATCGCCGAGGGAACTTCGATCGCGGCGTGCTTGCCGTTTTCCATCGCGCAGAGCGCCACGGGAACGTGGTGATTCCAGTCCGTCGCGATGTAAACGAGATCGACGTCCGGACGCTTGCAGAGTTCCTTGTAGCCGTCTTCGCCGTAGTAGATCGCGGAATCGGGGAGGTTCAGCCCGAGGCGCTGATTCTGGTTGTCGGCGCGCGCTTTTTCATGGTCGCACAGCGCGACGATTTCGACGTTCAGGCCGACGTCCTTCATGTGCGTGAAGCGTTCGACGGCGCCGGGACCACGCATGCCGAGCCCGACGAAGGCGACGCGGACGGTCTTCAGCGCGGGCGTGCGCAGTTCGAGCACGTGCTTCTGTCCGGCGGGGCGCTCGGGAACGGCCGTGCGGATGACGCCGTCGGCGCCGCGCGTCCACTGCGCGGTGAATTGCGGGTTGAGACCGTCGGCGGCGGTAGTCTCG
The DNA here is from genome assembly GCF_050314555.1 of Candidatus Spyradosoma sp. SGI.093. Classification (NCBI taxonomy): domain Bacteria; kingdom Pseudomonadati; phylum Verrucomicrobiota; class Opitutia; genus Candidatus Spyradosoma; species Candidatus Spyradosoma sp. SGI.093. The sequence continues at coordinate 112,594 of NZ_JBNPNH010000002.1, forward strand.
GCGGAAAGCGGCATGAACGCCGCGAACGCGAGCGCCGAAACGGCGAGGATAGTGTTCAGTTTTTTCATGATTTTCGTTTTAGGATTTTCGGTGAAGTGTCAAAAATTCAATCCGTTCCCGCGGAGAAAGTTCCCGATGGAACGGATTTTTCGGAGACGGAAGCGCGCTCAGAGCTTGCAGCCGAGAGCTTCGGCGGCGGTGTCGCGCTCTTCCTTGAGTTCCTGAATGGAGGCGTCGATCTTCGCGCGCGCGAAATCGTTGATCTTCAGCCCCGCGACGATTTCCCAGGTGCCGTCGGCCTTCGTGCGGACGGGGAAGCCGGTGATGATGCCGGGTTCCGTGCCGTATTCGCCCTTGGAGACGACGCCGACGCTGTACCAGTCGCCCGGCGCGGTCGGCGTGACGAGATTGCGGACCGTGTCGCACGCCGCGTTCGCCGCGGAAGCCGCCGAGGAGGCGCCGCGCGCTTCGATGATCGCCGCGCCGCGCTTCTGCACGACCGGAATGAACGTGTTTTCGAGCCATTCCTTGTCGGTGATGACTTCCGTCGCGGGCTTGCCGTTGATCGTCGCGTTGAAGAAGTCCGGGAACTGCGTCGAGGAGTGGTTGCCCCAAATCGTCATGTTCTTGACGGCGGAGACGTGCACGCCCGCCTTCTGCGCGAGCTGCGACTTGCCGCGGTTTTCGTCGAGGCGCGTCATCGCGAAGAAACGCTCTTCGGGAACGCCCGTCGCGTGGCGCATCGCGATCAGCGCGTTGGTGTTACACGGGTTGCCGACGACGAAGACGCGGACGTCCTTCGCCGCGTTTTCGGCGATCGCCTTGCCCTGGCCGACGAAGATCTTGCCGTTGATGCCGAGCAGGTCCTTGCGCTCCATGCCCGCCTTGCGCGGCACCGAGCCGACGAGGAGGCACCAGTTCGCGTCCTTGAACGCGACGGCGGGATCGGACGTGGCGACGATGTCCGTCACGAGCGGGAACGCGCAGTCCTCAAGCTCCATGACGACGCCCTTGCACTTCGGCAGCGCGGGCTCGATTTCAAGCAGATTCAGCGCGACCGGCTGGTCCGGACCGAAGACGGAACCCGACGCGATGCGGAAAATCAGCGAATACGCGATCTGACCGGCGGCGCCGGTGATCGTCACACGAATGGGATTTTTTGCCATGATTTTTACGGTGTTGATTGTTGAAAAAACGTCTGCGGATTTTGCCCGTTTCAGAAGGCGAACGCAAGCAGATACGCGAGCAGGAAAAGCGGCGGGAACGCGAAGCGCAGCGCCGGACGCGCACGGACGGCGGGCAAAAACGCCCCGACCGCGAACGCGAGCAGCACGAGCGCCCCGCCGAGCGCGCCCAGGCGCGGATCCGCAAAGCGCGTCTCGGCATCCGCCGGAAGCGCCGCCGCCGTTCCCGCGAACGCCTCCGCGCAGAACATCAGCGCGGCGTCCGCGCGCCAGACGAGCTCCGCGAGCGGCGCGGCTCCGGGCACGCAGAAAAGCGCGGCGGAGACGAGCCCCGCGCTCAGCAGAATCCCGAGAAAGGGAATGAGCGCGAGATTCGCGAGGACCGCGATCGGCGTGAAGACGCCGAAGCTCGCCGCGACGAACGACGCGCCCGCGACGAACGTGCCGAGCGAGACCGCGAACGCCGCGCAAACCTTCCCCCAGAGCGCCGAAGCGAAACGCCGCGCGGGCGAGAGCGCCGCCGCGGGAACGTAGCGGAAAAGCCGCAGCCGCGAGCGCAGAAAATCGCCGAGCGGAACGCCGTAGAGGAAAATCGACGCGACGACGGCGTAGGAAAGCCGGAAACCCGGCTCCGCGAAAAGCGCCGGCTCCCGCCACAGCGCGAACGACGCCGACGCGACCAGCGCGTTCAGCGGCTGAGCCGGGCGCCCCAGCAGACGCGCCGCGAGCAGAAAGACGATCATCGTCCACGCGCGCATCGCCGACGGAGCCGCGCCCGTGAGCCGCACGTAGAACCACGTCACGCCGGCCGTCGCCGCCGCCGTGAACCAGAACGGCGCTCGGTTGTCGGAAAACGAGACCGGAAAAACTCGGGCATAGAAACGTTTTTTTGCTCCACCCCAACGCGGTGCCCGCGCGCGGGAACACACGGCGAAGATCAGCGCCGCGAAGAGCGAGACGTGCAGCCCGCTCACCGCGAAGATGTGCGTCGTCCCCGAAAGCGCGAAGTCGTCGCGCTGTTCCCGCGTCAGCAGCGAGCGTTCGCCCAGAAGCATCGCCGCGAGCGCGCGCTGTTCGCGTTCCCGCGGCGAATCCGGATCGACGAGCTTCGCGATCAGCGCCGCCTTCATCGCCGCGAAACGGCGGGAAAGCGCGGCGTCGAAGCCCGTCGCCGAATCCGAAATTTCGACGTGGTCGCCGCCCGTCGCCCGCGCGCTCACGCGACGGGAACGCAGGAAATCCCGAAAGCCCTCGGAAAGCCGCGCGTCGCCCGCCGCGTCGGCGACGAGGGCGCGCATCCGCAGCCGCGTCCCTTCGAGCGGCGCCGCGGTCGTTTCCGTCTTGCGGAAAACGTAGAAGACGCGCGCGCCGACGAGCGCCGAACAGTCCTCGGAAATCCCGCGCACGCGCGCCAGCCCGCTCCAGGATTTTCCCGCGGAACGGAACGGCGTCTCGACTTCGAGCTCGACGACGGCCTCCGTCTCCGGAAACGCGCTCCAGTCGACGAGGCGCGGCGCGTTCGCGCTCCACCACGCGCCGGCGAGAAAAAACGCCGCCAGCGGCAGCGCGAACGTCCAGACCTCGCGCGCGATTTTTCCGAAGCGGCGCGGGAACGCGGCTCCGTCCGCGAAGCACGCGCCGAGAACGGCGAGCGCGACGGCGACGCCCGAGGCGACGACGCACGCCGCGCGCGGGAGCGCGAAGCCGTTTTCGCACAGCGCGCACGCGGCGAGCTGCGGCAGGAGAATCCAGAGCAGCGGTGCGCGGAAATTCCGGAGCGGAGAACGTTTTTCCGCCGCCTCGTCCGTCCCGTCGGGGGCGTTCCCGAGCGCCGCCTTCAGCGTTTCCATGGGAACGTTCCCGCGCGCCTCACGCCGGACCGGTCCGCGGCGGCGAGCGCGTCGAGCGTCTCGCGGCGCAGCGTCCGCCACGGTTCGCGCGCGAGCCGGGCGCCGCCGCCTTCAAAGATTTCCGCGAGCGGTTCGAGCACGAACGCGCGTTCCCGCCAGCGCGGATGCGGGAGCGTCAGCGACGGCGTCGCGCGCGTCTCCGCCTCGAAAAAAATCAAGTCCAGGTCGCAGGTGCGCGGCGCGTTCGGGAACGGGCGTTCGCGCCCGAGCGCCGTCTCCGTCGCGGCGAGCGTCGCGAGCAGCCTCTCCGGCGTCGTTCCCGCGGGCGCGCTCAGCGCGGCGGCGGCGTTCAGAAAATCCGGCGCGCCCGTCGCGCAGCCGACGGGCGCGGTCTCGTAAAGCGACGACACGGCGAGCACGCGCGCGCCCGCCGCCTCGACGCGCCGCAGCGCCTCGCCGAGCGTTTCGGCGCGGTCGCCGAGATTGGCGCCGAGCGCGACGACGGCGATGCGTTCCGACGCCATGCGGGGAAAATCACTCTTCCGCTTCGGCGCGCGGAGAAACCTTGAAGAGTTCCTCGCCGACGCGCTCGCCGAGCTGAACGTTCAGCGTCATCGCCGAAACCTGCGCGTCGAGATAGCGCGCGAGCTGCGCGATTTCCTCCGACTTCGCGTCCGCCGCGGGAACGTCCTTCCTGAGCGGGCGGACGAAGAGCGCGGAATCGCCCGCGAACAGCATGTCGGAAACGGTTTCGAGACTCGTCGTCTTCAGCGCCTCGAAAAGCGCCGCGCCGTAAGGACGCAGCGCGTCCGGAAAATCGCGCATCGAGAACGCGGGCGCCTCCGCGGGCGTCATGCCGAGCGTCTTCGCGGTTTCGGCGAAGGGCTTGCCGGCGGCGACTTCCCCGCGGAGCGTCTCACCGAGCTCGCGCGCGCGCTCGAAGCGCGCCTTGCCGATTTCCGCGCGCTTCCAGTCTTCGGCGACGCGGGCGCGCACTTCGTCGAGCGCGGGAACGCGAGACGGCTCGTTGCCGCGGAAGAGAATCACCAGCGCGTTTTCGCCGTAGGGAATCGCGTCCGTACGCCAGAGCGTGGAATTGAGCGACGCCGTCACGTCGCGGAGAATCTCCGCGGGAACGGGCGCGTCGGCGGGAACGGAATCCGTCGGGAACGCCGGAATGTCCTTAAAGTCGAGCCCGGACGCCTTGACCGCCGCGTCGAAATCCGGCGCGTCGGGATTGAGCATGTCCTGCGCGAGCTTTTCGGCGAGCATGTCGGACGTCGCCGACGCGACCTGAAGCGAAAGGCGGTCCGCCTTCCAGCGGCGCGCCCAGCCGGCGCGGTTTTTCGCGAGCTCGGCGTCGAGCGCGGCGTCGTCGCGCAGGCTCTTGTCCTGCATCCGCGCGAACGTCTTCAGCTCGGCGTCGGTCGGCTCGGCGATTTTCGCGCGCGCCTCGGCGCTCGGCGCGACGACGGCGTAGGAAAGCCTGACGAGCGGCGCGATGCGGTAGCGCTCGGCGTTCGCGGCATAGAATTTTTCGAGCGCTTCGTCCGAGGCGACGGGCGAAACGGCGATCTTGTCCAGCGCGAGCGAGGCGGTCTCGACCGTCCACCGCGTGTTCAGCTCGCGCCAGCGCAGCGCGACGTCTTCGTCGAACGACGCGGGCGATCCCGAGAACAGCGCGTTGAGCGCGCCGATGCGCCAGGTCTGAATCAGAATCGTCTTGAGCGTGTCTTCGTCCATGCCGAAGCGCTTGGGATCCGGGAGCGCCTCGCCCTCGGCGAGCCCGAAAAAGCGCTGCGCGAACGCGCCGAATTCCTCCTGCGAAGGATTGGGAATCTGATAGGCGTCGGCGAGGTGCTCGAGCACGACGCGCTGCACGAGCGCCGCGCGGTACTGCGCCTCGCTCACGTCGCGACCCGTCGTCAGCGCGACCGCCTTGCGGTACACGTCAGCCTCGCGTTCGTTGAGCTTCACGCCGCAGACTTCGGGAGACCTGCGGAAGCCGAGCAGATCCATCGCGCTGCCCGAGCCCGTGTAGAACACGAACGAGACGACGATGATCACGAGAAGCAGCCCGAACATCAGCCGGTGGTGCTTCGCCATTGTGTTTTGAAAAAATCCGATCATGGGAAAAAGAAGACGTTGCTTGTTTTGTTTCCGGTCGCCCGAGAGCGCCTCAGCGCGTTCCCGCGAGAATCTCGCCGAGCGCCGCGAGCAGGCGTTCGTTCTGCTCCGGCGTGCCGACCGTCACGCGCAGGTGGTTCGGCATGCCGTAGCCCTTCATCGGACGCACGATGACGCCGCGCTTTTCGAGCTCGACGAACGTCTCCGCCGCGTTCGGCACTTCCGTCAGAATGAAGTTCGTGTGCGTCGGCACGTACTTGAGCCCGAGCGCCTCGAAGCCCGCGTAGAGCCGCTTCACGCCCGCGGCGTTCCCGTCGAGCGTGCGCTTCACGAACTCCGCGTCGTCCAGCGCCGCGAGCGCCGCGACCTGCGCGGGAAGGTTCGTGTTGAACGGCTGGCGAACGCGGTTCATCAGCCCGACGACCTCCTCCGAGCCGAACAGGTAGCCGATGCGGAAGCCCGCGAGCCCGTAGAGCTTCGAGAACGTGCGCGTGACGACGATCTTGCGCCCCGCCGCGATCAGCGGACGGAAGTCCGGCGTCTTGTCGGTGAATTCCGCATACGCCTCGTCGATGACGAGAATCACGTGCTCGGGCAGGCTCTCCGCGAACGCGAGCAGCTCCGCGGGATCGCACACCGTGCCCTGCGGATTGTTCGGATTCGTGATGAAGATGATGCGCGTCCTGTCCGTGACGGCGGCGCGCATCGCCTTCAGATCCGTCGAGAAATTCGGCATCGGCACGGGAACGGATTTCGCGCCCGCGAGAATCGTCGCGATCTTGTAGACGACGAACGCCTGTTCGCCGTAGATCACCTCGCAGTCCGGATTCAGAAACGTCTGCCCGAGAATCATCAGCGCCTCGTTCGAGCCGTTGCCGACGAAGAACTGCGACGGCTTCAGCCCCCACAGCGCGGCGAGACGGTCGCGCAGCGCGATCGTGCCGCCGTCCGGATACATGTTCACGCCGTCGAGCATCGCGCGCACGGCGGCGATCGCCTTGGGCGAGGCGCCGAAAGGATTTTCGTTGGACGCCATTTTGACGATGGAGTCCGGGTCCAGACCGAATTCGCGCGCGACGTATTCGATAGGTTTTCCGGGTTCGTAAACGGGCATTTTGTTCACGACCGCGTTGGCGAGATTTGTATAGGAAATCGACATAAATTTAAGAAATTCATCATGAGCGTTCCCGCCTCCCCGCGCAACGGAAATCTCCTCCCCGAACCTGCCGCGGGAACGCCGTCTCGGGGCGAAGACATTCCAGTCTTCTTTCCTGACCACGGAAGCTCACGAAAATCTCCACGGAAAAGCGCCGAAACGCCGGAGGCTCGAAACCGCCGCGCGTTCCCGTGAGCGTCCGCGAGGATTTCCGCGCGTTCCCGCGGCTATGAATACCGTGGCAAGTCCGAATTTTTGACCACGGAAAACACGGAAAAGCACGGAAATTTTTGGGGCAGACGTTCGCGGGAACGCGAATTTTCCCCGCAAAGACGCCAAGGCGCAAAGATTTTTGGAGAAATGACGCGGTTTTCACGGGAACGCTGGTCGAAATTCGTGAAAATTCGTGTCAATTCGTGGTTAAAAACTTTCTTTAACTTCCGTTGACTTCGCGGTCAAAAATCTTCGCGTTAAGACAAGACTCATATTTATTTTTTGCCAAAAACGTGATGAACAGCGTTCCACCACGATATTCATACCCGAGGGAGGAAAACGAAGCACACGTGAAATCCGCGTTCGCGGGCGCGAGAAAATCAGGCGCGGACAAGTCTGCGGGCGGCGCGGACGGCGCAGGCGAACGAGCGCGCGCTCGCGACGCCGCTGCCGGCGATGTCGTAGGCGGTGCCATGGTCGGGCGAAGTGCGGACGTGCTTCAGGCCGAGCGAGACGTTGACGGCGCTGTCGAATTCCAGCGTCTTCAGCGGCGCGAGCGCCTGGTCGTGGTAAAGCGCGACGACGACGTCGAATTCGCCGAGCAGCTGACGGCGGAAGATCGTGTCGGCGGGAACGCAGTCCGAAAGCCCCGGAAAATCCGTCCGCAGCGCGGCGAGCGTCGGGTCGATCCGGTCGCGTTCTTCGGTTCCGATTGCGCCGCGTTCGCCCGCGTGCGGATTGAGCCCGCAGACGCCGATGCGCGGGAGCGCCGTCGCCCCGGGTTCCGCGAACGCGCGCGCGAGAAAATCCGCCGCGGCGACGGCGTTCCGCAGCGTCTCCGCCGTCAGCGCCTCGGGAACGTCGCGGAAAGGAATGTGCCAGGTGGCGAGCGCGACGCGCATTTTTTCGCCGACGAACGCCATCACGGGAACGCCGCCCCAGCGCGCCGCGAAAAATTCCGTCTGCCCGGGAAACTCGTAGCCGACGCCGTGCAGCCCCGCCTTGTTCACGGGAGCGGTGACGACGCCCGCGAATTCGCCCGCGAGCGTTCCCGCCGCCGCGCGTTCCATCGCCTCGAGCGCGACGCGCTGCCCCGCTTCGTTCGGCGCGCCCGGCGAAAGACGGAAATCCCGCGGACCGACGGCGACGCCCGCGCACGGCAGCGAATCGAGCCACGAGCGCGGGCCGACGGCGACGACGCCCGACGCTTCCCGCGGATTTTCCCGCAGCCAGCGCGCGATGATTTCCGGGCCGACTCCGGCGGGATCGCCGCAGGTCAGCGCAAGCGGCGGAAATTTTTCGGGAATGTCCATGAAGCCATTATCCGGCGCGGACGCGGGAAAATACAATCTCAAAACGATTCTTCTTTTTTTGTGTTCGATCTGCCGGGCAAAAAAGCCGCCCGAGCGTTCCCGCAGGAAAAATGCCGTGAAAAGAACGACGCGGGGAGAAGACGCGCGCATCTCCGAATCGAAAGCGGGAAGCGAAGTCGAAGAAAACCTTTCAAAAAACAAAAAAAACGGCGGGAGCATTCCGCGCTCCCGCCGTTTTCGTTCAAAACGTTTTCGGCTTCAGGCTTCGGGCGTTTCGATTTTCGCCTTTTTGATGCCGTAAACCGTGTTCACGGAAATGTTGAACTTCGCGGCGAGCTCCTTGGTGGAGACGCCTTCCGCGCGCAGTTTCGCGATTTCGGCGCGTTCTTCGTCGGAAAGTCCGTTGCCGGGACCGCGGCGCGCGCACTTTTTGCCTTCCGGCTTCTTTTCGACGGCGAAAAGCTTGCCGCGCTGCTGCGGCGAAAGCAGCTTTCCGAGGTCGCGGACCAGATCGACCATGCTCGCGTAACCGAGTTCTTCGGGGAGCTTGGCGAGCTTTTCCTGAAGGGCGGCGACGGCCTGTTCGCGTTCGCGCTTTTCTTCCATTTCTTTTTCGAGGCGGGCGCGAATGGCGGCCTTTTTGCGCTCGATTTTTTCCTGCGCTTTCGCGAGTTCGGCGGCTTCGAAAGCCGCGATCTGTTCGTTGATCTTGGAATCGATTTCGTTGTTTTCCATAAGTGATTAAAATAAAAGCACCTTTTCCGTCGCGCTTGCAATTTTAAATTTCAATGCGCGCGACGTTTTCTCGAGCGGGCGCGCGCGGGAACTCCATTTTCGTATGGCGCTTTCGGCGGGAACGCGGTTTCATTGGGGCATGATGAAAACGCAAGCCCTCGTTTACGAAGAAACCGGAAAACCCCTCGAAGTGCTGAAGCTGCGCGAGATCGACGTTCCCGCGCCGAAGGCCGACGAGATCACGATCGCGCTCGAAGCCGCCGTCGTCCACCCCTCCGACATGGGCATGATCGGCGGCACCTACGGCCGCCTGCGCGAGTTGCCCGCCGTCGCCGGGCGCGAGGGCGTCGGGCGCGTCGCCGCCGTCGGCGCGGACGTGAAGGGCTTCGCCGTCGGCGACCGCGTGCGCATGCCCGAGGACGCCGGCGCGTGGCGCGGCGCGATCACCGTTCCCGCGGCGGAGGCGGAACGCGTTCCCGCGGACGTTCCCGCGGAGCTCGCGGCGATGGCGTTCATCAATCCGCAGACGGTGTGGCGCATTCTGCACGATTTCGTCGAGCTCCGCCCCGGCGACTGGGTGCTGCAGAACGCGGGCAGCTCGGCGCTCGGGCAGTGCCTCGTGCAGATCGCGCGCGCGCTCGGGCTGCGCACGGTTTCGCTCGTGCGCAACGTCGAAAAATGGGAGCCGATTCTGAAAAAACTCGGCGCGGACGCCGTGCTGCCCGAGGAAAAGGACTCGATCAAAAAAATCGTCGAAATCGTCGGCGGCAAGGCGAACCTGCCGAAGCTCGCGCTGAACTCGATCGGCGGCGAAAGCGCGGCGCGCCTCACGCGCATGGTCGGCTTCGCGGGAACGATCGTCACGTTCGGCGGCATGACGGGCGATCTCATCCGCTTCCCCACGCGCGAATTCATCTTCAACGACCTGCGCCTGCGCGGATTCTGGATGGACCGCTGGAACCGCTCCGCCTCGCCCGAGGCGCGCGCGGAAACGTCCGCGAAAATCTTCGAAATGATGCGCGCGGGAACGCTCACGATGGCGGTGGACGCGACGTATCCGCTTTCCGAATACGCCGACGCGATCGCCCGCGCTCTCGAAGGCGGCCGCAACGGCAAAGTGCTCTTCGTCGCCGGCGCCTGAGCGCGGACACGCGGAGAAAACCGCGAATTCAAAGAAAACGTTTTCCGGGGGAAACGACGATTTTTCGCGGCGAAAAGGCGCTTGGGCTGCCGCCCTGCCCTGCGGAAATCCGCGCGCGAAAAATTTTCTGAAAAAATTTTAAGATTTTCGGGAGTCGTTCGTTTTCCGTGCAGAAAACATTTTCAATCAACATTCAATTCAAGGAACAAAAACCATGGCAAAAGAAAACGTCATCAAGTTTTATGAACAGCTCAAAGCCGACAAGGCGTCGGCGGAGGCACTGAAAAAGGCGGTCGCGGACGCGTCCGTCGAGGCGACGCTCGCGTTCGCGCGGGAACGCGGCTTCGAGTTCACGCTCGACGACGTGAAGGCGGCGAACGCCGACGCGCTGAAGGAGCTCACGCCCGAACAGCTCGACCAGGTGAACGCCGCGGGCGCGGGCGCGCTGTGCGTCTTCGTCGGCTTCGGCTGGGGCGGCGGCAGCTACTCGGACTACGGGCAGAGCGTCTGCTACGTCGTCGGCGTCGGCTTCGGGCCCTCCTGGGAGACTGACGAGTGACGCCGTCCCCGCGGATTTTTAGAGGGGAAGCGCCGGCTTGCGCCCCGACGGGGCGAAACAATCGTAACCCCAAGCGCGCGGCGAAGCGCGCGCTTGGGGAAAATTCCTCACATGAACCGCGCCTGAAAGGCGCAACTGACCGCGAAGCGTCCGAAGTTTTCGCAAGGCGGCGTTCCCGCGGATTTTTTGGGGAAGCGACATTCCTGTCGCTTTTCGGAATCCTTAAAAAGGAATTTTCTTTTGGAGGGATTTCATCAAGCGACTGGAAAGTCGCTTCCCCGAAACGCGTTGGGGGCGAAGACATTCCTGTCTTCGTTCCCGCGGCGGGCGCACATTTCCAAGCCCCGAAGGGGCGACAATTGCTTAGCGTAGGGCAAGCGAGCGCAGCCCTACGAAACCGCAAAGCAAACCGATGCGCCCTGAAGGGGCGCAATTGCCGGTGAAAACCCGCACGTTCCCGCGACGGAGACGTGGACGTCTCCGCCCCCAAGAGCGCTCCCGCAATCGCGCACTTACAGCGCGCATAGGTTTTCGCATTTTTTCGCAGGGTTAAAACCCTGCGCTGAGCGATTCCGCCCCGTCGGGGCTTCCACTATCCGTTATCCGTCATCAATTATCCGTTATCCATTATCCGTTCCCGAATCCGCCGGGCGAAAAAATTTTCAAAAAAAATCAAAAATTTTTTAAGATTTTCCGGATTCGTTCGTTGTCCCTGCAGAAACATTTTTCATCCAACCATCAAGAACCAAGGAAAACAATGTCCAAAGAAACAGTCGAAAAGTTCTACAACATGCTGAAAAGCAACGCCGGCGAAGCGGAAGCGTTCGAGCGGGCGGTCGTCGCCGCCGACCCGAAGACGAAGGAAGAAGCGGCGGTCGCCGTGATCGCGTTAGCGAAGGAGCGCGGCTTCGAGTTCACCTACGACGACCTGAAGGCGTTCGCGAACGCATCCGTGGCGGAAATGACGCCCGAGGAATTGGACAAGCTCTTCGGGGGCGACATCGGGTTCAATCCCGCCGACCTCTACAATCCCATGGCGGGAAAGAACAAGGGCGGATTCGGCGGCACTTCCAGCGGCGGCGCCAGCGGAAGCTGGTAAAACGCTTCGCGCGCGGGAACGCCGAAATTCGCGTTCCCGCCTCAAAAACTTTTAATTCAACTTCAAAGAAACCGAAATCATGATTTCGACATCCAAAAACTTACTGCTTTTCGCCGCGGAAATCGCCGCGGCTTCGCTCGTTTCCGCGGGAACGCTCCGCGCGGAGACGATCTTCGCGAACGACGTCACCGTCGACACGGACGCGTTCGACGTGTCCGGAAAATACACCGGAGGCTCGGGCTGGTACGACGTGAACAAGCTCTGGGTCGGGGAAACCGCAGAAGGCCTCTCTTGGGACGAGACCAACGCGCCTGACGCGATTGCGGACTCCGACATCGACAAGGACGCCTCCATGTGCTGGGCGGCGACGGCGAGCAACATGATCCAGTGGGGCTACGGGCAAGTCGCCGCGGGAACGTTCGTCGCGGGAACGCCCGCCGGCTACGACGCGTCGCGCGCGTTCGCGGCGCGGCAGCAGCTTTCCGTCTATAAGACGTTCTGCGAAAACTGGACGGACGATGGGAACACGATCGCCAACGGCCTCGCGTGGTGGCTCACGGGCGACGACGAGTTCGAGCTCGTCGCCGGCGACTCCTCCGTGCTGAGGGACGGCGCGACGGGCGGCGCGTATCTCGCGAACGCCTCGGACATCAGCCTCGCCTCCTACATCGAAAGCATCGAACTGATCGACGGCGACAACGTGAGCGGCGCCTACTCGCTCGCGGAGCTTTCGGACGGGTTCAAGGAAAGTTTCGGGAGCCAGGGCGGCGTCGTCGGGCTCGCCATCAACATCTACAATCAAGAGGAAGGCGACGTCGAAGGCGGGCACGCGATCACGTGCTGGGGCTGCGAGTTCGACGAGGACGGGTTCCTCTCCGCGCTCTACGTGACGGATTCCGACGACTGCGTGAGCACGGACGCGTATTCCGCCGACGCCGACGCGAGCGCGCTCGAAATGGTGATGCGCAGACTTGACGTAACGTTCATCGAGAACGACGACGCCGACGATTCGAACGAATATGGAATCGCGTATCTCTTCGATTACGTTCTGGGCGTCGATTACCGCATCGACACGGTGGTGACGTTCAGCCCGCTTGGGCTGATTCCGGAGCCGAGCGCGTTCGGACTGTTCGCGGGAGCGTGCGCGCTGGCGCTCGCGGGAACGCGGCGGAGGCGGAAGGCGCGGTGAAGCGCTTCGCGCTGTTTATGGTTTAGGGTTTAAGGTTTATTTTCTCTGAACCATAAACAGCTCCGAAGGAGCTCTAGGTAATCACTTGTCACCCGTCACATTCTTTCTTTTTCCCGAAAAAAATCTGATTCAGACTTGCAGGAAATTTTATGCAGAACGGACAATTCTTTAAGCTGAAGGACGGCTTCGCGCTGCGCGGCTGGTCGGACGTGCCCCAGGCGGTGCAGGAACTGCGCAGCGGGCGCGCGCTCTTCGTGCCCAAGGCGGCGACGGACGCGGTCGAGCTCGCGATGAACGGCATTCCCGCGGACTCTCCCGTGATGCTGCCGACGCACCGCGAAGCGCTCGCGAAGCTCGTCGACTTCGGCGTCGGCGAACGCACGGCGGAGCCGGTCGCGCCCGCGCCGATTCAGCGTTTCCGCAGGGCGGACAATCTCTACGCGGCGATGGTGCACTGGTCGATCACGGGGCGCTGCAATCTGCGCTGCCGGCACTGCTTCATCGAGGCTCCGGACGCGCATTACGGCGAACTTTCGCTCGCGGAGTGCGCGCGCATCATGGACCAGGTCGTCGAGGCGGGCGTGAGCACGGTTTCGCTGACGGGCGGCGAGCCCTTCGTGCGCCCGGACTGGAAGGAATTTCTCGCGGAGCTGACGCGGCGCGAGCTGCGCGTCGAGCGCGTGTACACGAACGGGCTCGTCGTGACGGGAAAATGGCTGGACACGTTCGCGGCGGTCGCGCCCGGGAAGCATCTTTTTTCGCTGAGCTTCGACGGACTCGGGCATCACGACTGGCTGCGCGGGCGCGCGGGCATGGAAAAGCGCGCGATCGAGGCGGTGCGCCTGCTGCGGGAACGCGGCTACGCCGTGGAGATCGAGACCCCGATGTGGCGCGACAACCTGCCCTCGCTGCCGGCGACGGCGGATCTGCTCGCGGAGCTGGGCGTCCGCAACTGGAAGCTCTCGCCGATGGTCGCGAACGGCGCGTGGAAGCCCTACGCGGCGGCGCACTCGGCGACGCGCACGGAGATCGTCGACGCGGCGGTCGCGCTGCTGGAGCGCTTCGAGGCGCTGGGGCGGCCGTTCTCGCTGCAGATCGCGCACTTCTACGCGTTCGACAAGAGCAAGGGGCGCGCGTTCGAGCCGGCGGCGCACGGCGCGTGCGGGCTGAGCGAGGAGCGCGTGCTGAATCTGCCCGTGTGCGGCTGCATGCGGCTGCACCCTTACCTGCTGCCGACGGGAACACTGATGCCGTGCATGCCGCTTTCCAACTGCGGACTGGACGAGGAAATGCCGAATCTGCTGCGGACGCCGCTGCGGGAAGTGCTTCAGCCGGGCTCGGCGCTGTTCCGGCTCGCGGACATGCGCGTGCGGGATCTCTTCGCGAAGCGTCCGGACAAATGCGCGCGTTGCGAACACCGGCTCGAATGCCGCGGCGGCTGCCGCGCGTGCGCGCACCAGGACGGCGACCTCTACGGGCCGAGCGCGGACCTGTGCGCGTATTTCAAGGGCGGCGTGCGGGAGAAGTTCGCGAGATTCGTCGGAAAGTGACAGATGATGGATGAGGGATAATGGATGAGGGGTGATGGAGAGTGCTGAGAGCTGGTAACTGGGAACCGGAGAAATCTTTTCAAAAAAAACACTGCTCCAGTCACCAGTTACCAGTTACCAGCTACGAGCCTCTTGCCCGAAAACATGATTTCGCTTTTTCATCTTTCGACCCCCCCCCCGACGGGGGCTTTTACAGTGCCGAAATCTTTTCAAAAAAAACACTGCTCCAGTCACCAGCTACCGGCTACGAGCCACCGCCCCGAAAAAATTCGCGTTCGTTCGTGTTCATTCGCGGTTTCCTTCCTCCGTTTTCCCCGCTTTCCATTTGGGCGGAATCGTGATTTCATAGAGCGCATCGACTCATGAACGACAAAATCCAATTCTCGCAGAAGGCGCTGGAAAGCCTCGAACGCGGTACGCGAAGCCGCGCGCTCACGAGCGTCAAGGCGCGCTGGACCTGGTTCATGCTCGGCTCGATCACGCTTTTCTTCGCGGCGATGATCGTCTGGGGATTTTACGGGAGCATGGTCGAGAGCGTCTCGGGAACGGGCATCACGCTGCTCGCGGACGGCGTGCACCCCGTCACGGCGAAGAGCACGGGGTAGCTCACGCACCTGAACATCCGCTCGGGCGCGGTCGTTCACGCCGAGCAGCCCGTCGGGCAGATCTACGACGCGGAAACGCTCTTCAAAATCCGCAAGTTCGAGACGGAATACAACCTGCTCGCCTCGGAAGTGGATTTTCTCAAAAGCGGGCTGGAGCGGCTCACGGCGCGCAAGATCGACGCCGACAAAGAAAAGGCGAAGGTGCTCGAAGCGCTCACGCGACTGCAGGAAGACAGCCGCGCCCGCGCGAAGGACGTCGCGGAGATTTATTCGCGCCTGCTCAAGAAAGAGGCGGCGACGAAGATCGAATACTACCAGGCGCTCGACCAGAAGGCGCAGGCGGAAAGCGCGTTCGCCTCGACGCTGTTTCAGGCGATGGACAACGACGTCACGCAGCAGGACCTCATCTGGCAGCAGGAGCAGCGTCTGCTCGAACTGCGCCAGCAGCTGGAGCAGAAGAAGCGCGACCTCGACCTCGCGCACAAGCTCTACCGCGAGGCGGCGCTCGTGACGGCGGACTTCGACGGGACCGTGCTCGAAGTCTTCAAGGAGGAAGGCGCGTACGTGCAGAAGGGCGAGCGGCTCGCGCTCGTCGCATCGGACGCGAGCCGGGGGATTTATCTCGTGGGCTTCATTCCCGCGACGGAGGGCAAGGAAATCCGCAACGGCATGAGCGCGTATTTCGCTCCCGCGGCGGCTCCGGCAGCGCAGTTCGGCTACCTGAAATGCGTCGTGCGCGAAGTGAACCGCACGCCCGTGAACGCGGAATCCGTGCAGGCGGAGCTGATGAACTCGACGCTGACGCAGATGATTTCCGGGCAGACGGCGATGCTGCGCGTCGTGCTGGAGATTCTGCCGGACTCGAAGTCGGAATCGGGTTTCCGCTGGACGACGCGCAAGGGCTACCCGGGCAAGATTCAGAACGGAATGCTCGGGACGGTGATCGTGAACACGTCGTACCGTTCGCCGGCTTCGTACGTGATTCCCGCGATCCGCGAATGGCTCTTCGAGACGAACAAGAAGTGAGAGCGGAAGAACGCGGAAACGGAAAAAGGGAACCACGAATGAACACGAAAAAACGCGAATTTTTTTGGGAAAGTGACTGGGAGCCGGCGGCTTGGAACTGGAGATCACCGAAGTTTAGCCTCCGGCAAAACTTCATTGAAAACACTTTTCCCGCACTGCTCCGGTCACCAGTGACCAACTACGAGTCACTTTCGTCCCTTCCCGGTTCCCGATGAGCTTTTTCAGCCGCAGAAAAAAAACGCCGACCGTGCTTCAGATGGAAGCCACGGAATGCGGCGCCGCGAGCCTCGCGATGATCCTCGCCTACTACGGCCGCTGGGTGCCGCTGGAAAAACTGCGCACGGAATGCGGCGTCTCCCGCAACGGGAGCAAGGCGAGCCGCGTTCTCGCCGCCGCGCGCGCGTACGGGCTCGAGGCGCGCGGGTTCCGCGTGCTCACGGACGCGCTCGACAAACTGCAGGGCCCGCTGATCCTGTTCTGGAACTTCGAGCACTTTCTCGTCTATGAAGGGCGTTCCCGCGACGGAAAATATTTTTACCTGAACGATCCCGGCGTCGGCCCGCGCACGGTCGAGCGCGAGCTTTTCGAAAAATCCTACACGGGCGTGGCGCTCGAGTTCAAAAAGACGCCGGCGTTCCGCAAGGGCGGGAAGCCGATGAGCGTCCTGCGCTCGCTGCTGCCGATGCTCTCGGGAACGAAGAGCGTGATGGCCGCCGTCGTCTGGGGCGGGCTGCTGCTCGTGGTTCCGGGCGTGACCGCTCCCGCGCTGCTGCAGATCTTCGTGGACAAGGTGCTGCCCGAGCGCGGCGAATGGCTCGTGCCGCTGCTGCTGTTCTTCCTGCTCACGGCGGCGCTCCAGGCGCTGCTGACGGGGCTGACCGACCTCGCGCTGCGCCGCGGCGAACTCCAGCTCGCCGTGAACAAGACGATGCGGATGATGGACTGGCTCTTCCGCCTGCCGACGGGATTCTTCCTGCAGCGCTCCGCGGGCGACCTGCAGACGCGCATCGGGCTGAACTCGACCGTCGCGAACACGGCGTTCGGCACCGTCGCCGACAACGTCGTGAAGTTCTTCACGGCGCTGTTCTTCCTCGCGCTGATGTTCCGCTTCAGTCCCCTGCTCTCCTGCGTCTCCGTCGGGTTCATTCTCACGGACCTGTTCTTCCTGCGCGTCGTGAACCAAAAGCGCCAGGTGCTGAACCAGAGCCTGCTGATGCTGCGCACGAAGATGCTCTCTTCCGTGATGGGCGGCGTGGCGAACATCGAGAACATGCGCGCCGCCGGCCGCGAAAACACGATGTTCGCCCAATGGACAGACCAGCTCGCCGAGCTCAACCGCAAGCAGCTCCAGTTCCAGACGACCGTCACCTGCTTCAACCTGCTGCCGACGTTCCTCGACGCGCTCGGGAACGTCCTCGTGCTCTGCGTCGGCGCCTGGCTCGTGATGAACGGCGAGCTCTCGCTCGGCGCCCTCTTCGCGTTTCAGACGCTGACGACGAGCTTCACCACGCCGTTCACCGCCCTGCTCATGTCCGGCGCGGAGCTGCAGACGCTCAAGGCGGACATCGAGCGCCTCGACGACGTGTACAAATACGAGCCCGAGAACGTCTTCCGCGCCGAGAGCGACGGCGAGCCGAAAATCCTCGACCGCGCGTTCTTCGAGATGCGCGACGTGACGTTCGGCTACAGCCGCATGGACCCGCCGCTGCTGGAGCATTTTTCGATGAAGGTCTCGCCCGGGCGGCGCGTCGCGCTCGTCGGCGCCTCGGGCTCGGGCAAGTCCACGCTCGCGAAGCTCGCCAACGGCACGCTCGTCCCGTGGAGCGGCGAAATCCTGCTCAACGGCAGAAAAATGGGCGAATACACGCGGGAGGAATACTACGCGATGGTCGGCACCGTGGACCAGAGCATCATGCTCTTCTCGGGAACGGTCGGCGAAAACCTTACGCTCTTCGCGCCGACCTGCGACGCCGAGGCGCTGCAGCAGGCCGTGCGCGACGCCGCGATCGAGCGCGAGCTCACCGCGCGCGGCGACATGCTCGAACAGCGCGTCGCCGAAAACGGCAAGAACTTCTCCGGCGGTCAGCGCCAGCGGCTCGAAATCGCGCGCACGCTCACGCACCGCACGCCGCTGCTGATTCTGGACGAGGCGACGAGCGCGCTCGATCCCGTGACCGAGGTCGAGATCGACCGCGCGATCCGCCGCAGCGGCTGCGCGTGCATCGTCGTCGCGCACCGCCTGAGCACGATCCGCGACTGCGACGAGATCATCATGCTCGACCGCGGGAAAGTCGCCGAGCGCGGCACGCACGAGGAGCTGATGCGGCTCGGCGGCGCCTACGCGAAGCTGATGAAGACGGAAGGAGGCGAGTGAAAATGGAAAACGAAAAAGATTTTTCGGGGAAGCGACTTTCCTGTCGCTTGTCGGAAACCTCTTCCGAAGAAACCTTCTTTTCGGAAAATTCGCGAAGCGACAAGAATGTCGCTTCCCCGGGAAGGCCCGTCCGCGTCGTTTCCGGCGAGGCGAATCTTTTCCTGATACGCCGCGAGGCGGACGGCGTCGAGGGCGAACGCGCCTTCGTCGCGACGCTCGCGCCGGGCGACGCCTTCTTCCCCGAAACCCCGCTGAATTTCGCGCCCGAAAACGCGCCCGCGGAAACGTGGGCGCTCGGTCTCGTTCCCGCCGCCGCGGACGCGCTCGCGACCGAGCCGCTCGTCGCCGAATCTCCCGAAGAACTCGCCGCCGCCCGCGACGCCTGGCGCGGACGCGTGCGCGCCGGATGCGGGCTCGCCGCGCGCGGGCTGCCCGCCGCCGCGGACGTTCCCGCCCTGCTCGCCGCGCTGCTGCGTTTCCGCGGGAACGCGCGCGAGGCGCGGCGTCTCCGCGACGCGCAGAACCGCGGCCTGACCGAGCTCGCGCTCGAACGCAAGCTCGAGGCGCTCGGCGCGACCGCCGGAATTTCCCTGCAGGAAGACGCCGCGCGGGTACGCCCGTCCGACGCGGTCGATCCGCTCCTGCCCGCCCTGCGCGAAATCGCCGAGCGCTACAATCTCGACGCCTCGCACGCCGAGGCGATTCTCGAAGAGAGCGCGGGAAAGCCGATCCGCCGCCGCCTCGCCGAGTTCGCCGATTCCGCCGGCTGGCGCATGCGCGCAATCGCGCTCGCGGAGGATTTCCGCGACGTCTCCGCGCTCCCGCTGCTCGCGTTCCGCAAGGACGGCGCGCCGCTCGTGCTCTTTCTCGACGCCGAGGCGAGCGCCTACAAGGATCCCGCGAAGGGCGGGAAGAAACGCCCGCTCACGCGCGCGGTCGCCGAATCGCTCGACGGGAGCGCGTTCTGCTTCTACGAACCGTTCCCGCGCGCCGGGCGCACGCGCGCCGGGCTGCTGCGCTTCCTGCTGCGACGTTCCCGCCCCGTGGTCGCGACGATCGTCGCCGCCGGGCTCTTTTCCGGGCTGATCGGGCTCGTCGTGCCGATCGCGACGCAGTACGTGACGGCGGAAATCATTCCCGCGGGCGACCTGCCGGAGCTCGCGCAGCTGACGGCGCTGCTCGTCGTGCTCACGGCGTGCCGCGTCGGCGTCGGCGTCGTGCCCTCGCTCGTCACGATGCTCTTCAGCGCGCAGCAGTTCGAGCGCTTCCAGGCGGCGACCTACGACCACATTCTGCGCATTCCCGTGAACGCGTTCCGCCGCGCCGATTCCGGCGACATGACGCAGCGCGTGCTCGGCGCGACGCAGGTGCTGAACGCCGTGTTCGGCGTGATCTCGCAGCAGTTCGTCAGCTCGCTTTTCTCGATCGTGAGCCTCGCGATGATGTGCTGGTACAGCTGGAAGCTCGCGCTCGCGGGCGCGGCGATGGCGCTGCTCTACGCGTTCGTGTTCTTCCGGCTCTCGCGGCGCAATCTCGTGCCGCTCGCCGAACACGCCGCCGCCGCGGGAAGAATGAACGGCCTGCTCAAGCAGTTCTTCGACGGCATCGGAAAAATCCGCTCCGCGGGCGCCGAGCGCCGCGTGCTCTCGCGCTTCACGGACGATTTCGGCGAGATGACGCGCCGACAGTACGCGATCTCGCGCAACGGCTCCTGGCAGAAGCTCGCCGCCGCGACGTTCCCGATGCTCGTCTCCGTCGCGTTCTACGCGCTCGCGGGCGGCTTCCTCGACGAGACGCTTTCCCTGCCCGTGTTCCTCGCCTTCATGGCGGCGTTTCAGACGTTCCAGACCGGGCTCATGGGATTTTCCACGGGCTTCTGGACGCTGCTCGCCGTCAAGCCCGAGATCGACCGCATCATGCCCATTCTCGAAACCGATCCCGAGGACGACGCCAAGCGGCAGAAGCCGGGAACGCTCACGGGCAAGGTCGAAGTCTCGCACGTGAATTTCCGCTATTCGCCGGAATCCGCGCTCGTGCTGCGCGACGTGTCGTTCCGCGCGGAGCCGGGCGAGTTCGTCGCGATCGTCGGTCCCTCCGGCGCGGGAAAAAGCTCGCTCGTGCGCCTGCTGCTCGGCTTCGAGACGCCCGAGACCGGCGCCGTCTATTATTCCGACAAGGACCTCGCGCGGCTCGACCTCGGCGCCGTGCGGCGGCAGATGGGCGTCATTCTGCAGAACAACCGCATCCTGCCCGCGTCGATTCTCGAAAACGTCGTCACGGGAACGGACTGCTCGACCGCGGACGCGTGGCGCGCGCTCGAGCTCGCCGCGTTCCGCCGCGAAGTCGAGGAAATGCCGATGGGCATTCACACGATGGTGACGCCCGAGACGATTTCCGGCGGGCAGCAGCAGCGCATTCTCATCGCGCGCGCGCTCGTCGGCGCCCCGCCCGTCGTCGTCATGGACGAATCGACGAGCGCGCTCGACAACGTCTCGCAGGAAATCGTGAAGTCGAACATGGAAAAGCTGCGCATGACGCGCATCGTCATCGCGCACCGGCTTTCCACCATCGTCAACGCCGACCGCATCTACGTGCTCGACAAGGGGCGCGTCGTGCAGGTCGGCTCCTACCGCGAACTCGCCGCCCGCGAAGGCGTCTTCCGCCGCCTCGTCGAGCGCCAGATAGCTTGAGAAGAAAGCGGCAGGTTTCCGGCGACAAGCGACAAGAGCAATGAATAAGGAACAATCAAGGAACAATCGACGATGAACGACGCGGCGACGAAGACAGTTTCAAAATCCTTTCGGCGAAGCCGAGCGCAAGGCGTTGTTCATTATTCGCCGTTCGCAGTTCACCGCCTTTGTCGCTTGTCCGACTCCCTTTCCCCCTTCCCTCCTTCACCTTACGCCTTTTTATGAAAAATTCTTTCATCGCGCTTTTCGCCTGCACCACGTTGTTCTTCCTGCTCAACGCGCTCGGGCTCTTCGAATTCCGCTCGTTCATCGACCGCAACCACCGCGCGCGCTTCGTGCGGGAACGCGTCGAGGGCGTCCGCGCCGCGCCCGACGTCGTCCGCATCGCGTTCGCCTACGACGCCTCCGACATTCCCACGCGCGAGGCCGCCGAGGGCGTCATGCTCGCCGCCGAGCTCCGCAACGCCGAGCGCGGGAACGGCGCGCCGCGCATCGAGCTCATCGTCCGCGACGACGCCTCGACGCTCCCGAAATTCGCCTCCGCGATCCAGGATTTCTGCGACGACGCGTCCGTCGCCGCCGTCATCGGGCCCTTCGTCTCCGGGCAGATTCCCGCGGCGCGCGCGCTCACGCAGTTTCACGGCATGCCGCTGGTCTCGCCGATCACCGTCCGCTCGGAAAAACTCCCGCCGCTCGACGCGGACAACTTCGTCACCTTCTTCCCGCGGCTCGAACAGTGGACCGCCGCGATGCTCGACCGCATGGAGGCGACCGGCCACAAGAACGTCGTCCTCGTCAGCCCCGAGCCCGGCACGTACGGCGACATCTTCAGCACGGCGCTCGAGCGCGAAATCCGCCTGCGCGGCGGCCAGCTCTTCCGCCTGAACTACCAGGTGCCCTTCCGCCGCAAAAAAATCTCGCAGACCATCGGCAACTACATCGGCGGAAAATTCGCCGACACGGTCTTCTTCGGCGGCACCTACAACGATTTTCCCGAGCTCGAAGCGCTCCTCGAAGAGCGCGGGATCGACCTGCCGATCTACGGCTCCGACGCGCTTTTCGTGCCGCAGATCTTCGCCGCGAAGAAACGCAATCCGCTCTTCCTGCCCGAAGCCGAAATCACCCCCAGCCGCGAGGATTTCCGCGAACTCTTCGAAAAACGCTACGGGAACGCGCCGAGCTACCAGGCCGTGCTCGGCGCGGAAACGCTCTTCGCGATCGCCGACGCGCTCGCCGTTCCCGCCGACTACGAGCCCGACGCGCTCGTCGAAACGCTCAAGACCGCCTCGGACGAGCTCCAGAAGCGCGTCCGCATCCGCATCGTGGAGCTCCACGGGAGCAGCGAACAACTGACAGTGAATAATGAATAACGCCTTGCGCTCGGCTGCGCCGAAAGGATTTTAAGACTGCCTTCCTCACCGCGTCATTCATTGTTCATTATTAATTATTCATTATTAACGATCAGTTCTTCCAAAACGTTCCTCCGCAAAAAAAATTTTAAGATTTTCCCCGCTCATCCGTTATCATAGACAGAAAAGCCCGACGCATTTATGAAAGACGAAGAAAATTACGACGAAGAAGCCGAACTCGCGGGAATCGACCCGCGCGAGCTTGAGGCGCTCAAGTCCGGCGAATACAATTTCGTGGACAAGCTGATGAAGGCCGCGTTCTCGGAAACGGGCCGAATCCCGTCGCTCGACGAAATCATCGCGCGCGCGAGACGGCGCGAAGAGGCGCGGAAACGCGGCGACCCCTGCGACTGCGACAACCTTTTCGAGTTCGACTTCGAGGAGCTGACCGAGGACTCCCTCGACGCCCTTTCCGCCGCCGGCGAAAAATCCCCCGACGACCTCCCGCCCTCGCCCCTCGACGACGCCTCCTCCTCCCGCCGCCCCCGCAAAAAATGACCTCCCCGCGGGAACGCGGGCGGCGGGAACGCGCGGATTTTCTCGCCCTCCCCGCGTCCCGTTTTCCGCCGGGCGCCTTGCTTTAAGCTTTCCAAGGCGGCGCGGAGGGGTTCAGAATGCGGGCATGAAAATGAACATCGTCGACGTCGTCAAAGACTACATACGTTTTCCCGGCATCTCCGCTGATCCGAACGCGCGGCAGGGCATCGCCGACACCTGCGGCTTTCTCGCCGCGCTGCTCGAAAAGGCGGGCGCGCGCGCGGAGATCGTCCCCACGGCGGGCAACCCCGTCGTCGTCGGCCGCGTGAACGCCGGGCGCGCGGATCTGCCGCACGTCATCGTTTACGGGCATTACGACGTGCAGCCCGTCGATCCGCTCGAACTCTGGGAAACGCCTCCGTTCGAGCCGTGCCTGCGCGACGGAAAAATCTTCGGCAGAGGCGCCGCGGACAACCGCGGCCCGCACGCCGTCTCCGTCGTCGCGCTCGCGAACCTGCTCGAGCGCAGACCGGATCTGCCGCTGCGCGTCACCTTCGTCTTCGAGGGCGAAGAGGAAATCGGCAGCGGCTCGTTCCCGCAGTTTCTCCGCGAACACGCGGCGGAGCTCTCGGAGGCGGATTTCGTGCTGCTTTCGGACACGGAAAGCCCCGCCGCGGACAAGATCGCGATCACCATCGGGCTGCGCGGCGTCGTCGGGCTCGAACTGCGTCTCGAAGGGCCGAACGCCGACCTGCACTCCGGCATTTACGGCGGCGCGGTGTACAACCCGCTGCAGGCGCTCGCGGAAATCTGCGCCTCGCTGCACAATCCCGACGGCTCGGTGAACGTTCCCGGATTCTACGACGGCATGCGCCCGCCCGCGGACTGGGAACGCGAAGAGCTCAAACGTCTGCCGCAGACGGACGAGACGCTCAAGGCGTTTCTCGGCGTGGACGCGCTGCACTGCCTGCCCGGCTACGACGGCGCCGAGGCGGTCCGTTTCGCGCCGACGCTCGAGTTCAACGGCATGGGCGGCGGCTATCTCGGCGAAGGCTCCAAGACCATCGTTCCCGCGGGCGCGTTCGCGAAGATCACCTGCCGGCTCGTTCCCGGCATGGATCCCGCGGACGTCTTCGAAAAGGTCGCCGCCGCGATCCGCGCGCGCGTTCCCGCGGGCGTCCGCGCGAGCATCGAGCGCATGCAGTCCTGCCCGCCCTACTACGTCTGCCCGCCGAATCGCCCGAACTCCGACCCGGAGATGAATCCCGCGCTCGCGCGCGCCTTCGAGGCCGCGCACGCCGTCGTCACGGAGCTTTTCGGCAACCCGCCGATCTACACGCGCGACGGCGGCTCGATCGGCATCATCGAGGCCTTCCGCAAGATCTGCGGGCTGAACGCGCTGATGATCGGGCTTTTCCTGCCGGATTCGCGCATCCACTCGCCGAACGAAAACGCGGACGTCGCCCTGCTCGAAAAGGGCGTGAAGGCCTACGAGGCGATCTACGAAAAAATCGCCGCGCGCTGAACCCGGAACCCGCGGAAGCGCGTTCCCGCGTCACTTCTTCCTGAGACC
The DNA here is from genome assembly GCF_050314555.1 of Candidatus Spyradosoma sp. SGI.093. Classification (NCBI taxonomy): domain Bacteria; kingdom Pseudomonadati; phylum Verrucomicrobiota; class Opitutia; genus Candidatus Spyradosoma; species Candidatus Spyradosoma sp. SGI.093. Next base: position 136,864 of record NZ_JBNPNH010000002.1, read on the forward strand.
GCGGGCGATTTCGAGCGCGATTCTGCGGTGCGCGGGGCTCGCGCGCAGGCGCGCCGAGGATTCGTAGGCGGATTTCAGCTCGGAAATCATGCGCTCCGCCGCGGCGCGTTCCCGCGCCGTTTCCGGTGCCGCGTTTCCTTCCGGCTTCGTTTGGGGCGTTTTTTCCGTTTCGTCGTTCATGCCGTCAGCTCCTTGAAGTTTTCGTCGCGGGAAAGCGTTTCCCGCAGGCGTTTCGTGATGCGGTGCACCGCGTTGTTGACGACGTTCGGCGACACGCCGAGCTCGCTCACGACGCGTTCGACCGGCAGCCCTTCGAGCTTCACCATCTCGAAGGCGACGCAGGTGTTCGGCGCGAACTCGCCGCGGATGCACGTGTAGGCGTCGAGCAGAATCGCGCGGCGGAACGCGCGCAGCTCCTCGGCTTCGAGCTGCTCGGTCTCGCTCGTCCCGCTTTCCGCCGCCGCGCTTTCCGCGCGGGATCGGGCGTCGCCCTCGTCGTCGTCGAGCGATTCCGCGGGCGCGCCTCCGTTTTTGCGCAGGAAATCGACGACGCGGCGGTCGCACACCGTCTTCAGAAAAAAGCGGAAGCGGGATTTCTCCGCGTCGTAGCGGCGCGCGGCGAAGATTTCGTTGAGCGAGATCACGACGTCGGCAATCACGTCGTCCGTCACGCTCGCGGGAACGCCGTAGAGCCCGCGCCGATAAAAGGAGTTGCACACCATCACCTTGATCGTCGCGTGATAGATGTCGAAAAAATCCCGCCACGCGCCGTTCCACGCCGCGTTCTGCTCGGGCGCGATCAGCTTTTCGAGGACGGTCTTCGGTGTCTGCGGAAATTCCATCTGAAAGATACATTCGCGGGAACGCGGGAAAAATCACGGCTCGGCGGCGAGTTTTTTCGCCTGCGCGAGCCTTTCCTCGACGTAGGCGCGGTAGGCGGAATCGTCGGCGAGCTCGCGTTCCATGCGCGCGACGGTTTCGCCCAGGTTCGCGAGGCGTTCCCGCGCGATCTTCACGTGATGAGGCAGATTCCGGTCGCCCGAGGCGCGGGCGCGGATTTCGTCTTCGGAGAGGCGCGCGAGCGCGAGGTCCTCCGCGAAGTCCTTCTTCAGGTCTTCGAGAATCTCCCGGCGGCGTTCCCGCCAGGCCGCGCGGCTGTCCACATAAATTCCGCGCGCCTCGTCGCGCAGCCCCTCGGCGGAAACCTTCGCGAAAACCGCGTCCGCGACCGCAGGCGGCTCGGCGGAGGGATACGCGAGCGCGTAGTAAATCCGCGTTCCCGCGAGGACGGCTCCCGCGCCGAGCGCGGCGGCGACGGCGCTCGCGAGCGCTCCCGCGCGGAAGAATTTCCGGCGCGCGGTCTTTTCTGCGGTCGTTCTGAACGCGCGGGAACTCTCGAAATCGTCCGAGAGCACGGCGGCCTTGAAGTCCGCGAGCGTGACGAAGCGGTCCGCCGGATTTTCCGCGATCGCGCGCAGAACGCAGCGGTGCAGGTGCAGGCGGTGTTCCCGCTCCGCGTCCGAAAATTTTTCCTCCGCGCCTTCGGGAAAAAGGAACGCGGCGCGGCCGATCGCATCGGGCAGGTTGCCGGTCGCGAGCGTGTAGAGCGTCGTCGCGAGCCCGTAGGCGTCGGGATTGCCGCCGCTGTTGAGGAACCACGACGGCGCGGCGAAGAGCGGCGTGCCGAGGCGGCTCAGCGAACGGCGGTCGCGCTCGAGCAGACTGAAGTCGGCGAGCTTCGCCCTGCCGCCGAAAAAGAGCACGTTCGCCGGCTTGATGTCGCGGTGCAACAGCCCGTGCCCGCCGAGCGCGATCGCGGCGTCGAACACCGGCGCGATGATTTCCGCGATTTCCTCGCGGGAAAACCACGGCGCGACCGGGCGTTCCCGCCGCCTCTCGATCAGATTCCAGAGCGATTTTTCCTGCCAGCGGAAATCCGTCGGTGGGAACGCGGACGGCGTTTCGAGCGCGTCCGCCAGCGGCATCGCGAAATACGCCGTGTCGTCCTCGACTCCGTAGTCGAGGATTTCGACGAGGTTCTCGCGGTCGGGCAGCGCCGCGTATTTTTCGACGGCGCGGCGTTCCCGCTCGGCGTCTTCGCTGCGGATGAGCTTGAGCGCGACGAAGCCCTCCGCGCCGTCGCGCCGCGCGAGATGCACGCTGCCGAACCCGCCTTCGCCGATTTTCCGCAAAAGCGTGTAGCCGCCCGTCCGCCTCCGTGCGCCGTGTTCGTCCATGGCTCGAAACTATACCACATCCGCCCCGGACGAAGAAGTTTTTTGGAGACTCGTCCGCGCCCGTCCGCGGCGAAAATCATCTGCGCGCGCGGGAACACCACGCGCCGAGGAGGAAGAAGAGCGCGGCGACGGCGGCGTAGTCCGCGAGAAAGCGCGGGAGCGCGTCGCCGAACGCGAAGGCGTCGAAGGTTTCCCGCGCGAAAAGTTTTTCCGGGAACGCGCGGCGGAAGAACGCGAGCACGCCGAAGGCCGCGACCGTTCCCGCGAGCGCGAAAAGGCACGCGCGCGGGAACGCCGTTTTCAGGAAACCGCCGGCGGGAACGTCGCCGGAGACGCGCCGCGGCCGAAGCCGAAGGATTTTTCTCGCCGCGCCCGAGAAAAACGCCGCGTGCAGCCCGGCGTGAAACGCGCCGAGCACGAAGAGCCACGCCGCGCCCGCCGTGTGCAGCTTCCGCGCGAAAAGCCCTTCGCCCGACGGCACGAACGGGAAAAGCTCGCCCGAAAGCATCGCCCCGCTCGCGGCGACGGCGACGAGACTCGCCGCGAGCGCGACGTTCAGCGCGAACGTTCCCGCCGCGCGCGCCTTCCGCGTTCCAGCGAACGCGGCGAAGAGTTTCTGTGCGATCGGTTTCTTCATCGTGCGGAAAATGCTACGACTTCGAGTTTACTCTAAGTCAAGGGATTTTTTGAAAAAACTCCAGGGGAAGCGACTTTCCAGTCGCTTTTCGGGAATCCTTCAAAGGAAATTTCCTTAAAAAAACTTCAACAAGCGACTGGAAAGTCGCTTCCCCGAAAAGCGTATGATTCTCCAAAGAAAAAATTTCGCCGCGCGGCGTCCTCTCGTCGCCCCGGCGGGGCGAAACAAGCGTAACCCCATGCGCGCGGCGAAGCGTGCGCTTGGGGAAAATTCCTCACATGCGCCGCGCCTGAAAGGCGCAACCGACCGCGAGGCATTCGAAGTTTTCGCGACGCGGCGTTCCCGCGGGGCAGTTGCGCTTTTCAAGCGCGCGTTTTTTCACGGCGCGCCCCCAAGCGGCGTTGCCGCATGGGGTTATGTTTGCTCCGCATTTCATGCGGGAACGCGTTTTGGGGGCAGGCATTCCTGCCTTCGTTCCCGCGGCGCTCGCTTCTCCGCGGACTAAATTCCGCCGCGCGGCGTCCGCGCGTTCCCGCACGCTTCAGCTCACGCCCCGTCGGAGCTTGCACTATCCACTATCCGTTATCCATTATCAATTATCCGTCATCAATTATCCGTTTTTCGTTCCCGCGCGCCGGCTCGCCGCCCCTTGGGGCTTCTTCTGCGGGAATCCGCGAAATCCGCGGGAGATTTTCAGAACTCTTCTCGCCCGGAAAATCGCCCTTCCGGAAGGCGTCATGCGAATAACTCGCCGCGGACGCCCGGATTCGGCGGCGTTTCAAGGTCCGAAATGCCCGCCCGTGCGTTCGCGCTTGCCGCGCGTTTTTTTTTGCAAAATGCCTTGGACTCGAAAACGGGGCGTCTGCGTCGCGGAAACGCGATGTTCCCGCAAGCGCGCCTTTTCGGAAAAATTCAACAAAACTCCTTATCAAAAATCATTCCATGAAATCCAAAATCTCTCTTGTTCTTTTTTGCGCGGCGGCGGGCGTTCCCGCCTTCGCGATCTCTTCGACCGTAAGCTACATCGATGAAAACGGAGCCCCGCAGAATATTTCGTTTGACTCTTCTTGGTCAAACGAGGGAAAGGTTTCCCAAGTCGAAATCAGCGTGCACCCGAACTACGTGTATGACCCTGAACACGATTATTCGTACGTGGTGGCGGCGGAAATCTATAACTACGGCACCATCGAGGGGCTGACGCTGAGCTCCGCCGAAGACGGCGCCAAAGCGAACTTCACATCGTTTTCAGGTTCGACGCTATGCGGGAACATTTCCATTTCTTCCGGATCGGAGGAATGGCAATTACACAACATCTACGGAAGCATCGGAGCGGGAACGCGGTTTTCCGTCAACGGAACGCTTAACGCTCTCTACCTGCACGGAGAGCGCTGGGACATTTCGGCGGAGGACGCGGCGAGCGACGTCGCGCTGATTTCCGGGGACGGGTATCTGGGCATGAATCCCAGGACAACGCTGACGCTCAACTTCGTGACCGAAGAAGCGCTGAAAAGCACGGATTCGCTCAATCTGATTTCGGGAACGATAAGCCTCAAGGGGGGGGTACTACGGGAATTTCGCGGGGATCGACATCGCGGTGGGCGGCGTCGTGCTCTCCGATTACGAAGCGAACCTGGTCCTGGACACGGCGAGCGCGGATTTCGGCAAGGTGCTGATTTCGCAGATTCCGGAGCCGTCGTCGTTCGGGCTGCTGGCGGGCGCTTTCGCGCTCGCGCTCTGCGCCTCCCGCCGCCGTCGTCGTTCCCGCTGATTTTTGGAACCGCGAATTTCCGCGAATGAACGCGAATTTTTTTGGAGGGTAAGCGTCTCGCTTGCCCGCGAAAACCGAAAACGGAAATTTCAAGTCCGCCCCGACGGGCTTGCACTATCCATCATCCGTTATCCATTATCCGTTTTCCGTTCCCGCGGGGCAGTTGCGCTTTTCAAGCGCGCGTTTTTTCGCGGCGCGCCCCCAAGCGGCGTTGCCGCATGGGGTTATGCTTGTTCCGCATTTCATGCGGGAACGCGTTGGGGGCGAAGGCATTCCTGCCTTCGTTCCCGCGGCGCTCGCTTCTCCGCGGACGAAATTTCGCCGCACGGCGTCCGCACGTTCCCGCGACGGAGACGTGGACGTCTCCGCCCCCCCCAGACGCGTTCCCGCAATCGCGCGCTTACAGCGCGCATGGTTTTTCGCGTTTTTCGTAGGGTTAAAACCCTACGCTGGACAATTCCGCCCCGACGGGCTTGCACTATCCATCATCCGTTATCCGTTTTCCGTTCCCGCTAAAAAAAAAGGGCGACCGAGACGGCCGCCCTTCGTCACGCCGAATCGGGAAGCTTCAGCGGAAGGATTTTTCGTAGATCGCGAGGCAGTCGGCCTCGGAAAGCGGCGCGGGATCGCAGGCGAAGAGCATGCCCATCGCCTCGCGCGCGTTGCGGACCATCGCGGGAAACTCGTCGCGCGAAATGCCCCAGTCGGACATCTTCAGGTCGGCGACGCCGCAGTCGCGCTGCAGCTTCGCGAGCGCGGCGAGAAAGTCCTCCGGCTTGTCGGCGGCGGGCATTCCCATGACCTGCGCCATCTTCACGAAGCGTTCCGGGCTCACGCCGAGCTCGATGAAGCGCGCGTAGTAGGCGAGCGAAATCATGATGAGGCCCGCACCGTGCGGCAGATCCTGGTGGAACGCGGAAAGCGCGTGCTCGAGCGAGTGCTCGCTCGTGCAGGCGCCGACGCACATGACGGTGCCGGAAAGCGTGTTGCCCCACGAGACGTGCAGGCGCGCCTCGGCGTCGTTCCCGTCGCGGACGGCGCGCGGGAGCCAGCGCGCGACGTGCTCGATCGCCGTGAGCGCGTACATGTCGCTCATCAGATTCGCGTGCGCGGAGATGAACGATTCCGTCGAGTGAAAGAGCGCGTCGAAGCCCTGATACGCGGTGAACTTCGCGGGAACGGTGCGCGTGAGCTCGGGATCGACGACGGCGAGCACGGGGAAGAGCGCGGGATCGAGCAGCGCGGTCTTTTCGCGCGTTTCGGGGTTGGTGATGACGCCGCCACAGTCCGTCTCCGAGCCCGTGCCGGCGGTCGTCGTCACGGCGACGATCGGGAGCGGGCGCACGGCGATCGGCCTGCCCTTGCCCGTGCCGAACGCGACGTAGTCCCAGAGGTCGCCTTCGTTGGTCGCGACGACGGCGACGCCCTTCGCGGCGTCCATCACGCTGCCGCCGCCGAGCGCGACGATGAAGTCGCAGCCGTTTTCGCGCGCGGCCGCGCCGCCCGCCATGACGGCGGACTTGAGCGGATTCGGTCCGACCTTGTCGAAGAGCGTCCACTCGACGCCGGCGCGGCGCAGCTGGGCTTCCGTGCGGGCGAGCGTTCCCGTCGCGCGCACGGATTTTCCGTCGGAAATCATCAGCAGCGCCTTTTTTCCGGGCATCGGCTGGTCGCCGAGTTTTTCGAGCGTTCCCGCGCCGAAGAGCGTGCGCGTGGGAACGTACATGTCGTAGCTTGTTTTCGTTTCCATAATCTTCACGATGATGTCCCCCGATGCTACAAGTTAGAGCTTACTCCAAGTCAAGGATTTTTTTGAAAAAAAACGAAAAAAAACGTTCGACTTGGAGCGCGCTCGAAGGTGTATTCTCGGAGAACCATGGAATACACGATCTCGCAGGCGGCTGAAAAATTCGGCATCACCGCGCACACGCTGCGCTTTTACGACAAGGAGGGACTGCTGCCCTTCGTCGACCGCGGCGCGGGCGGGCGCGCATCTTCAAGGACGGAGACCTCGGCTGGCTCCGCATCATCGGCTGTCTGAAGGAGACGGGAATGCCGATCCGCGAAATCCGCGACTACCTCGACCTGTGCATGAAGGGCGACAAGACGCTGCAGCGGCGTCTCGAAATCATGCGCGAACACAAGGCGAAGATGCAGGAAAAGCTCGCCGAAATCAAAAAATACATGAAGGTGATCGACTTCAAGTTGGACTACTACGAAAAGGCGATCGCCGCGGGAACGGAGGCGGTCCACCGCGACAAGCCCGAACCCGAAACCACCGCCGAAGCCGACAAGCGGCGCGTCGCCGCCGCCCGCCGCTCCCGCGCGAAGAAGTGACGCGGGGCGAAGCGGGAATCATTCTTCGGAGATTTCCGGCTCGCCGCGTCCGGGAAGCGGCTCGAAGACGACGAGAACTTTTCCGTCCGCGAAGGCGAAGCGGTAATTCGTTCCCGCGACGACCTGCGTCGAGACCTTCACGGGAACGCGCACGGCGTATTCCGTTCCCGACGCGGCGCGGGCGAAGACTTTGAGCGCGTCCGCGGGAACAGGCGAAATCCATTCGCCGTAGGCGCCGCAAAGCGCGATTTCCTCCGCCTCGTCGAGAACGCTCCCGGCTTCCGCTTCGTCGCCGCGGCAGCCGGAAAAGCCCGCGCACGCGGCGAAGACGAGCGCCGCCGCGAAGAGGTTTCCGGGAGAAATTTTTCGCGTCTTCATACGGCGGAGCTTTTTTTCAGACGAGGAAAAATCCCGCCGCACAGGCGAGCGCGCCGAGCACGAAAGAAACCGCGAGCGAACGGCGGCGCGCCTTGTTCTTCCACGCAAAGACGAGCCCGCTCAGATACGCGATCAGCATCGCCGCGCCCGCGCCGACCGCCAGCACGCGGAAATACGTTCCCGCCTTGCCTTTGTGGACGAGCATCAGCTTGTCGAAGAGACCGGGCGTGACGATTTCCGCGCGCATCACGTTCCCCGCGTCCTCGGCGCGGCGCCCGCGGCCGAAGCCGCCGCGTTCTTCGGGAAAGCGGACGTGCATTCCGAACGCCGAGCCGTAGCACGCGACGCCCTTGCGCACGGAAAATTCTGCGGGAACGGAGACGCCCTGCTCCTCAAGCGCCTTTTTCGCCGCCTCGTAATCGCGCGCTGCGACGCCGGGCAGCTCGCGGACTTCGACGGTCTCCGTCGTGCGCACGCCGCACAGATAAAGCGCTCCCGTGAGCGCGAACGCGCACAGCAGCGGCAGGAAAAACAGCGTCGCGTAGAGGTGCGCCGTCAGACAGATTTTTTGCAGATTCATGGCGAAGGAGGTGATGAAGGTTATAAGGTTATGAGGTTATGGAGATTATGAGGTTACGAGGGTTGTGAAAGTGATTTTTTCGTCGGATTTTCCTTCGCGCGCGCGTGGCGGGCGAGCCTGCGCATGAGCGCCGCGCGCAGCGGTTTCGCGACGATGAAGCCGCAGCAGTTTTTCGCGCCGCAGCGGCACGGATGCTCGAAGAATCCGGCGAGCCCGAAGCCGTAGTCGAACGAAAGCTCCTCGCCCGCGGCGATCGCGCGCGTCGCGACGATTTCCATGCGGCGTTCCCGCGCGTCCCAGACGGCCTCGCAGTTTTCGTCGCAGGAATGGTTGATGAAGCGCGCGGGGTTGTCCGCGACGACGTCCGTCGCGTCGATGAAGCGTCCGTCGCCGATTTCGAAAAAATACACGGGCGCGCCCGCGCCGCCTTCGCGGGAACGCGCTTCGGCGCGGCGTTCCAGCGTTTCCGCGTCGATGAGCTCGCCGCGGTATTCGGCTACGCGCGTTCCCGCCGCGATCGGCTCGACGGCGAAGACGCCGCTGCCGTGAATCGGCGAGGAACGGACTTCGATGCGGGCGGGCGCGTTCACGGTCAGGCGATCTGGCGGAAGGAATTGCCGAGGCGCAGCTGCACTTCGGGCGTCACCGCGACGCCGCCGAGCGCGAGCGCCTGAATCGCGGCGCCCACGACGGGCTGCAGCTTCGGGCGCACGATCTCGCAGCGCGGGAAGCGCTTTTCCAGCGCCGTGCGGAAGATCGTCGCGCAGGGTTCGTTGAGAATCACGCCGCCCGTGATGCCCAGGCGCAGCGTCTCCGAAGGCATGTCGAGCCTGCGCGCGACGGTCTCGACCATCGTCGCCAGATCGTCCATCGCGCCTTCGAGAATCTTCTTCGCGACCGCGTCGCCGGCGAGATACGCCTCGTCGAGGAAGACCGCGAGCGCGGCGATTTCGTCCTTGCTCATCGGTTCGCCGGGGTGCTTGAGGCTGTCCTGGTGCAGGCGCTGCGAAATCTGCCCGACTTCGGAAATCTGCAGTTCGCGGAAGAACGTGTCCTTCAGCGAAGTGGGTTCGCCGCGCCCGTCCGCCGCGCGCACGGCGGCGGTCAGCCCGCGCCGCGCGAGGTCGAACGCGCCGCCTTCGTCGGAGACGTGGAAGTCGTAGCCGCCGGTCTCCCACTCGCGTCCGTCGTCGGAACGCCCGTAGCACTTCGAGCCCGTTCCCGCGATGAGCACGATGCCGCCGCGCGTCCCGAAGGTCGCCGCGCAGAGCGAGCGCGTGTCGTTTTCGACGCGGAAATTCGCGATCTTCACGTCGTCGAACGCCGCGATCTTCTCGTGGAGCGCGCGCGCGGAAACGCTGTCGTTCACGCCGGAAATGCCGAAGAATCCCGTCTCGAAGACGGGGGGCGTTCCCGCGGACTTCGCGGCGTCCACCACCGCGCGGTGCAGGTTTTCGAGCGCCTTTTCCGCGCCGACGCTGTTGGGATTGGAGGCGCCCGCGAGCGCGTAGCCGCGGCAGATGCCGTCTTCAGAAACGGCGAGCGCACGCGTCTTCGTGCCGCCGCCGTCGATGCCGATGTAGTATTTCATAAACGGGAAGGTTATGGAGGTTATGAAGTGATGGAGTTATGAAAGTTGATTGTTTTTTCGGCGAAAGCGAGCGCGGCGAACTTCATCATGGCTTCGCCCCGCCTCCACGGACGCCGCGTCAGCGCTTCGTCGTCAGAATCTGTCCTTCGACGACGTTCCCGTCGAGCACGCGCCCGCCGACCGTGCGGCGTTCCGCGGTCTCGACGCGCACGCGCGCCGTCGGCGTCAGGTCGAAGCGGCGCACGGAAAGCTCTTCGCCGACGGCGACGCTTTCGCCCGCGTAAAGCTGCGCGACGAACAGGTGCGCCTCGGGATCGCTCATCACAATGATGCCGATCTCGCGGTTTTCGGGAAGACCAGCGTTCTCGACTTCGGCTTCCGCGGCGGAAGCGAAGGCGGCGACGGACGCGACGGCGCGCGCGGCGTCTTCCGTTCCCGCGTCTTTCGCGGGCGCGGGCGTTTCACGGGAAGACGCGCAGCCCGCGGCAAGCGCGGCGCAGAGCGCGAAGGGGAAAAAACGTAAGGAGGAAATCATGACGAAAAAAGTGACGACGTGATGAGGTTATGGAGTTATGGAGTTATGAAGTTATTTGCTTTCCGCGGAACAACGATTTTTTGAAGACTTTTCGGCGAAGCCGAACGCAATGAACTTTCGAAACTTCATAACCGCCATAACTTCATGACTTCGAAGTTCAGAACATCTTTTTGATGCGGACGAGCGCGTCCGCGAACGCGTCGATCTCGGCGAACGTGTTGTAGAACGCGAACGAGGCGCGCACCGTTCCCGCGACGCCCAGCGCCTTCATCAGCGGCATCGCGCAGTGATGGCCGACGCGCACGGCGACGCCGAACGTGTCGAGCAGCGTGCCCAGGTCGCTCGGGTGGACGCCGTCCACGCCGAAGGAGATCACGGAAGCCTTTTCCGGCGCCGTGCCGTAGATCTTCAGCCCGTCGATCGCGCTCAGCTTTTCCGTCGCGTAGGCGAGCAGCGCGGCTTCGTGCGCGGCGGCGGGAACGCGGATCGGCGAAAAATAATCCAGCGCCGCGCCGAGCCCGACGGCGCCGCAGATGTTCGGCGTTCCCGCCTCGAAGCGCTCCGGAATGCCGCGGAAGGTCGTTCCCGCGAAATCGACCTTTTCGATCATGTCGCCGCCGCCCTGATAAGGCGGCATGGCTTCGAGAATTTCCGCGCGCCCGTAAAGCACGCCGATGCCCGTCGGCCCGAAGACCTTGTGCCCGGAAAAGACGAAGAAATCGCAGTCCAGGTCGCGGACGTCGACGACGCCGTGCGCGGCGGACTGCGCGCCGTCCACCAGCGCGAGCGCTCCCGCGGCATGCGCGGCGGCGACGAGCTCCTTCACCGGGTTGACGGTGCCGAGCGCGTTGGAGACGTGCGCGACGCCGACGATCTTCGTGCGCGGCGAAAGCAGATTTTTCCACGCCGCGACGTCGAGCGAGCCGTCCGGCAGAATCGGCGCGGCGACGATTTTCGCGCCCGTGCGCTCGGCGATCAGCTGCCACGGCACGATGTCGGCGTGGTGCTCCAGCGTCGTGAGCAGGATTTCGTCGCCCGCGCGCAGATTTTTCGCGCCCCAGCTCGCGGCGACGAGATTGATCGCCTCCGTCGCTCCGCGCGTGAAGACGCATTCCCGCGGTTCGCGCGCGTTGATGAACGCGGCGACGCGTTCCCGCGCCCGCTCGAACGCGAGCGTCGCGGACGCGCTCAGATGATACAGTCCGCGGTGAATGTTCGCGTTGGAGCACGCGTAAAAATCGGCGACGGCGTCGATGACGCGCCGCGGCTTCTGGGCGGTCGCGGCATTGTCCAGATACACGAGCGGGCGTTTTCCCATGCGCGTCGCGAGCAACGGGAAATCGGCTCGAATTTTCTCTACGTCAAATGATTCGGACACAGTGCGGGAAAGTTTCTCACTCGCCCGCCCGCTTCGCAACCGATAATTTCGCCCCTCCCGCCGCGAGCGCGCGCGAAAAAAAATCCCCGGCGGGAACGACCCGTCGGGGATTTTTCGCGAAGGCGCGAGAACGCGCCTCACTGCTTCGCGGCGTCGAGGACGAGCACCTGCAGCGGCTCGAGCTCGACGAAGATTTCCTTCGCCGCGGGAACGACGCGGGACTTGAAGAGCTCCGCCTCGTCCGCGTAGGCGGCGGACAGCCTGTATTTCGCGGAGGTTTCGGACTTCGGGAGCTCGAACGCCTCGGCGAGCGAGAATCTGATCTTCTTCTTTTCCGCGGAGGAATTGCGCAGGTAGAGCGTGCCGTCGCCGGCGCGCCACGCCGCGAACAGGTAGGCCTCCTTCGAGGTCGGATTGCCCTTCACCCAGTGCACGTCCACGAGCGTCTTGGCGTGTTTTTTCGCCCACTTCACCGATTCCGCGAGCTGGTCCCAGAACGGCGTTCCCGCGACCATCTTGTAGTCCACGTAGATTTCCTGCAGGTTCGGGCCGAGCGCGAAGTAGGAGCGGATTTCGCGCTTCATGTCCGTTCCCGCCTCGGCGCAGTCCTTGCCCTGGAACTGCGAGCCGAGGACGATCCCGTGGTGCATCGCGGAGTTGAGCGGGTAGAGCTCGCACTTTTTCGAGAAGCAGTTGATCGCCTCCTGGTCGCGGAACGTCATCCACTGGTCGCGCTTGTCGCCCACGTCCTTGCAGTACCAGAAGACGTCGGCGGTGCCGTTGCGCCAGGTGCAGTCGATGTGGTTGAGCCAGAACGGCGACGGCCAGGTGCCGACGGTGACGTTGAGGAAGAGCTTCGGGTTCGCCTTGCGCAGCTCGCCGGCGATTTCGCAGAGGCGCATGAAGTGCATCGACGCGCCCTCGCCCGCCTTGTCCCACTTGAAGTAGTTCACGCCGTCCTTCTTCACGAGGTCGGTGCATTTGCCGAGAAACCACTTGCAGTAAAGCGGGTCGGCGAGGTCGAACGCCTCGGCGTCCGGCGCGAGCCCGCCGATCTTCTTCGCGCTCGCGATGCGCTTGTCCGTGTCGAAATAACCGCCCAGCGGCGAAATCCAGATGCCGAAGTTGGACTTGTATTTCTTCGCCGTCTTCGTGAGGTTTTTGAAGCCGTTGGGGAACTTCGCGGGCGTGGGCGACCAGAGCTCGCCCGTGACCGGGTAGTCCCAGCCGTCGTCGAGCACGACGGAATCGAGCGTCACGCCGCGCGCGCCGAGCTCCTTGCCGTACGCCTCGAAGCTGGCGAGAATCTTTTCCTCGGTCGGGTTCAGCCCGTAGTCGTACCAGCAGTTGTAGTGGAGAAAATGCTGCGAGGGCGCGGCGCGTTCGCGTTCGAGGTAGTAGTTGAACGCGCGGCGGCGCTGATCCTTCGGGAAATACCCGAGCATGGAGGAGAATTTCAGCTCGGACTTCGGCGCGAGCGTCAGATTCACCGGCAGAGTGAGCGCGACCGTCCTGGCGTCGATTTTTTCGAGCTTGAAGTTCGGCGACTCGATGCCGCCGATCACGTCGTCGGCGAACGCGACGGGCGCGCCCGCGACCTTGCCGACGGTCTTCGCCGCCTCCGCGTCGTCGAGCGCGAACGTGCCGAAGCGCAGCGACGTGAGCTTCAGCGGCTTCGTTCCCGCGTTCACGAGCTTGAACGTCTGCGAGACGTAGGGCGATTTTTCGCGGAGCGTCGCCGACCATTCGACCTTGAGCCCGCTCGCCTTGTCCTCAAAAAGGCGGGAAAGCACCTTGCCCTGCTCCGCCAGCGCGTCCGCGTGGCGCACGGCTTTTTTCGGCGCCTTGAAGTCCGAGGCGGAAACGGCGCCCGCCGCGAACGTCGCCCACTTTCCGTCGATCTGGACGGAAACGAGCTCCTTCGCCTTCAGTTTCTTCAGCGAAGCCTTCGGGAACGAGAACGTGCCGGAAGAGACGTTGAAGCCCGCGAGCGCGTTCTTGATTTCGCTCGGCGTTCCCGCGAGCCTGCCGAAGCCGTCCGGCGACGTCCAGTCGACGGGAACGTCCCCGAGCTTCGTGATTTCTCCCGAGAACGCCGTCAGCGACGCCAACGCCAGTCCGCCCAATGCGGCGAGTATAGGTGATTTAACCATGACGGCGCATCATACGCGCTCCCGCCCGTCCCCGCAACCGCAGAAACCGGAAATCGCGGCGGGCTCGCGGCTTGCGTCCGCGGGCGCTTCGCGTTAGGCTTCGCCGTAAATGGCTTCGCGTTCGCTCATCAGATACGACCTCAGACGGCTCGGCGACGCGCCGGGAATCGTCGGCGTGGACGAAGCCGGGCGCGGCTGTCTCGCCGGCCCCGTCGTCGCGGGCGCGGTGTGGGCGCTCCGCGGCTTCTACGAAGTCTCCACACCCGTCCGCCGCGCGGCGTTCATCAACGACTCCAAAAAACTTTCGCCCGAAACGCGCGAGGAAGTCTTCGCGCTCGTCGAGCACTGGGAAAAGTCCGGCGCCCTGATTTTTTCCGCGGGAACGGCGAGCGTGCGCGAAATCGACGAGCACAACATCCTCGGCGCCTCGAAGCTCGCGATGCAGCGCGCCGTCGCCGGCGTGCTCGAAAAATTCTCCGCGCGCGCTCCCGCAGGAACGCCCTGCCCCTTCGCGAGCGCGGGCGCGGACGACGCGCCGCTCTTCTGCAAAGGCACCGCGTTCCCGCTGATGCTCGTGGACGGGCGCCCGCTCACGTCCTTCGCGTGGCGGCACGAAGGGCTTGTCAAGGGCGACGCGACGAGCCTCGCCGTCGCGCTCGGCTCCATCGTCGCCAAGGTCACGCGCGACCGCCTCATGCGGGAACTCGACGCGGAATTTCCCGGCTACGGCTTCGCGACGCACAAAGGCTACGGCACCGACGCGCACGTCGCCGCGATTCTCGAGCGCGGCGTCACGCCGCAGCACCGCACGCTGTTTCTGCGGCACCTCGCCGCGACGTCGCCGCACGCGATCGCGGGGCTGGAGCACGTTTTCCGGCAGGAGGATTCCGCGCCGCCGCAGAGCGAATTCAATTTCTGAGGACGAAACTTTTTCGCCCGCGTCGCGTTTTTCGAATACATTCAATCCGCCGCAATCCCGTGCCCGCGTTCGATTACACAGCCCAGACCGCCTCCGGCGAAACCGCGTCGGGAACTCTCGAAGCGCCCGACCGCCGCGCCGCCGCGCAGCGTCTCGCCCGCCGCGGACTCTCGCCGACGCGCCTCGTTCCCGCGGACGCCTCCGGGAACGCCGCCCCGAAAGCCGTTCCCGCGGAGCCGCTTTCCGACGTCGCCGAAGACCATCCCGCCCTGCGCAGAAAACGTCTTTTCGGCGCGCACCCGATCGCGCGCAGCTTCATGGAAAAGCTCCACTCGCTCATGTCGAGCGGGCTTCCCGCGGGCGACGCCGTCAAGCTGCTCGGACAGCGCGTCTCCGATCCGCCGCTGCGCGCCCTGTGCGCGCGCGTCTGGCGCGACCTCTCCGAAGGGCTTTCGCTCGCGGGCGCGATGGCGCGCTTCCCCGCGCTCTTCGAAGCGCCCGACGTGCGTCTCGTCGAGGCGGGCGAAGCCGCGGGAACGCTCGCGCCCGTCGTGAAGCGCCTGCTCGACCACTACGCCGCGCGCGAAGGCCTGCGCGCGAAAATCCTCGCGAGCATGATCTACCCGCTGTGCATCATCGCGCTCGCGTGCGCGGTCATCGCCCTTTTCGTGTTTTTCCTGATGCCGATGCTGCAGGACATGATGACGAAGCTCGGCGGCGAGATGAACGTGTTCACGCGCGTGCTCGTCGGGCTTTCCGAGGCGCTGCTCTACGGCGCGCCGCTCACCGCGCTCGCGCTCGTCATCGCGTATTTTTCGCTGCGGAGCTGGCGCGAAAGCGAGGAAGGCCGCGCGAAGACCGACGCGTGGATTCTGCGCACGCCGCTCGTCGGCGGCATCGTCGCCCACGTCGAGGCGGCGCGCCTGTGCTCGCTCGTCTCGACGCTGTTGGAAAACGGGCTGAACACGCCCGACGCGCTGCGCATGGCGGAACGCGCTTCCGCCAACCGCGTCGAAGGCGGCCGCATCGCCGCCGCGCGCCGACTCATCTCCGACGGCGCGTCCTTCGCGAACGCCTTCCGCCGCCACGACGTGCTGCCGCAGATCGATCTCGACGTCGTCGCCGTCGGCGAATCTTCGGGAACGCTGCCCGCCGCGTTCCGCCAACTCGCCGAGGAGCACGAGAAATCGCTCGACGCCGCGCTGCGCCGCCTCGTCGCGACGCTTTCCGCCGCGCTGCTCGGCTCCGCCGTCGCGATCGTCTTTCTCTGCCTGCTCAGCATCGTGCTCACGATTCTTTCCGTCTCCCAGTCCGCCGCCCGCTGAGCGACGGCGCAAAAAAAGCGTTCCCGCGAAACGGACGGGAACGCTTTTTTGACGAACGGGCGGGAACGCTCACTTCGCGCGGAGGGGGTAGATTTCCGCGAGGGTGCCGTAGCCGCCGACGCCGTCGAGGATGACGAGCTTCAGCGCGGTCGCCGTGCGCGGAGACGCGAACGCGATTTTCTTCAGCGCGCGCGAGGGATTTTCGTCCGCGAACTCGCTGACTTTCTCCCAAGCGCCGTCGCCGTTCTTCGCGAAAAGCTCGGCGCGCTTCACGTTCCCGTTGTCGCCGCTCTGCCGCGGCAGGAAGGCGAAGCCCGAGAGCGCGGTCGGCTTCGCGAGCTCGACGACGATTTCGAACGGCGGCGCGTCGCGGGTCGGCGCGTAGCGGCTGTGCCAGTAGGTGTCCGTGTCCTCGTCGACGAGCGCGGAGGCGTCGCCGTCGGCGCCCTTGCCGTGTTCGCTGCTGGCGGAGACGCCGCGGATCTCGTCGGCGGGAACGGCGTCTTCCGTGCCGGGCTCGACGATGCGGGCGATCTTCAGCGAGGCGATTTCGACGTTGCCGCCCGCCGCGCCGATGGTTTCGAGCGGGAACACGAAGGTCGAATACTTATGCGATTCCGGGAACGCGTCGCGCACGGGCGAGCCGATTTCGACGCCGTCGGCGAAGAGCGTCAGCGTGCGGTTTTTCGCGACGAGCCGGAGCGCGACTTCTCGGTCCACGGGCAGCGCGTAGTCGAACGCGTAGCTCCACGTGTCTCGCGTGATGCCGACCTTGCCGTCCTGCGCGCGCACGGCGAGGAACGTTCCCGCCGGGCCGGAGAAGATCGTCTGCGCGCCGACGGATTCGCCGACGCGTTTCACGCGGAATTCCGCGACGTAGTCCGGTGCGAAGCCCGCGAAGCCGGTGGCGACGCTTTCGCCCGCGGGAACGGGCTCGGCGAGCTCGAACGCCGCTTCTCCCGCGGCGTTCTTCACGGAGTATTCCGGATTCGTCAGCGGCGGGAACGCGACGGCCTTGACCAGGCGCATGAAGTCGCGGTAAGACGCGTCTTCGCCGGAGTTCCAGGTCTTTTCGGCGAAGACGGCGCAGCTTTTGCGGATGCGGTCGAAGAGGTCGAAATCCGTCAGCCCCTTGTCGCGGCGGAACGAATTGTCGTTCCAGAGCGCCCACTGCGCGCCGAGCATTTTCGGCATGCCGGGAACGACGCCGACGAAGTCGAACGTGTGCGGGTGCCACGTCTGCGAGTAGAGCCGAGGCAGGTTCAGCAGGTCGCCGTAGCCGCCGACGTTGCCGATGCCGTTGGGCACGACGTAGCTCGTCGCGTCCACGATGTTGACGAGGTCGAAGCCGTGCTCCAGCGCGAGATTCGGGTCCTGCCAGCCGAGATTCCACACGTCGATCTGCGCGCCCGTGCCGTCCACGGGCGTCTTGCCTTTCTTCACGGAAAGGCTGCCCCAGAGGCGCGGCGTGCGCCCGCGCGACTTCACGTATTTGAGCATCGCGTCGGCGAACGCGCGGTAGTCCTCGGCGTTCCCGTAATACTCGTCCGTGCCGATGTGCACGACGGCGTCGCGGAACACGGGCGGCTCGCCGTTCTTGCCCGGGAGCAGGTATTCGTCGAAGACGGACTGCACGAACGCGAGCGTCTCCTCGCGGAACGTCCTGCCCGTGGCGGGATCGAAGACGGCGTCGGACGCGTCGAGCATCGCCGTGCGCTCCACGTCGTGCGGCTTGGTGACGGCTCCGCGGTACATCAGCTCGGGGCGGACGCGGACGAAGCTCATCGCGTGCCCGGGAACGTCGAGCTCGGGAACGATGTTCACGCCGTAGAGCTTCGCCTCGTCCATGAGCACGCCGAATTCCTTTTTCGTGTAAAAATGGTCGGGCGCGGTGAGCGGCGTGCCGTCCTTGCCGACGACGTCGGATTCGAGGCGGAACGCGGTCGGCGCGGCGGCGAGCACTTCGGCGGCCGCGGCGGATTTCTGCTCGGCGGAGGCGTCCTTGCCGTTCGGCGTCGCCGTGTATTCGTGCAGCCAGATGTAATTGTCGTTCAGATGCAGCTGGAAGTCGTTCAGCTTGTAGTAGGACATCGTGCGCATCACGTCGCGCACCGCCTTCAGCGACGCGGGCTTGCGGCCGACGTCGTACATGAAGCCGCGCAGCGGATACTGCGGATAATCGACCGCGAAGCCGCACGGGAACGTGTTTTCATGGCGGCGGAAGACCTGAAGAATCGTGCGCGTGCCCCAGAACGCGCCGAGCGGATCCGAGGCGGCGACGACCAGCGCGTCTTTCACGGAAGCGATGCCGTAGCCTTCCTTGCCGAGGAACGCGATTTCGGGATTCTCCGGAGCGACGATGAGAACGATGTCCGCCTTGCCGCCGCGCGCCTTGTCGAGCACCGGCACTTCGCGGCCGAAGATTTCGGAAAGCTCCGCCGCGAAAAGTTCCGCGCGTTCCCGCAGTGAGGGCTCGCCGACGTCCGCGACGGACGCGGGAACGACGACCGCGAAATCTTCCGCGGGAACGAACGCGCCTTCGCCGCCGAACCATTCCTGCAGCGCGGGAACGACGGCGGGCTTGGCGTTGCGCGCCGCGACGGCGGGCGCCTTCGCGAAATTCGCGTCCACGGGAACGGCGACCTCGAACGTTGCCGTCTGCGCCGTCGCGCCGGAGGCGTCGCTCAGCGCGAACGTGAGCTTCGTCGTCTTGGGCGAAATCGGGCGGCGGATTTTCCCGTCGAACCCGACGAGCTGCTCGTAGGTCGTGCCGACGATCTTCGCGCTCACGCCCGCGGGAAGATTCCTGTAGGCGAGCGTCTCGCCGGAGAGGTCGAGATTGTTTTCCGGCGAAAACGCCTTCGCGAGTTCCGCGACGGAGACCGCGGGCGCGGCGGCGGCGTCCTGCGCGAGCGCGGGAACGGCGCCGAAGGGAAGATTTTCCGCGCCGGCGAATCCGGCGAGAGCGAGCGCCGCGAGCGCGGCGGCAAGGGTCGTGTCTTTCATGCGTTGTTTTTTCTGAGGATTCTGG
Organism: Candidatus Spyradosoma sp. SGI.093; assembly: GCF_050314555.1. NCBI lineage: Bacteria > Pseudomonadati > Verrucomicrobiota > Opitutia > Candidatus Spyradosoma > Candidatus Spyradosoma sp. SGI.093. Next base: position 155,733 of record NZ_JBNPNH010000002.1, read on the forward strand.
AGGTATCGAAAGCGCGCATCTTACGCAATCCGCGCCCGCATTTCAAGCGCGCGGCGGGAACGCGTTATAGTGTTGAGTTTCGGCGCGTTTTCTGCTCCAATGAAGACAGTTCGGGAAATTCCCGGATTCTTGCCCCGGAAGACGGGACAAGCTCCTAAACCCCAAACCACAGGAGTAAAACACAATCCCCATGAACGGAAAAATCAACATCAGCGGCATCAACCTCGATCTGACGGACGCGCTCAAGAACTACGTCACCGAAAAAGCTTCGAAGCTCTTCGAGCACAACGACCGCATCATTCGAGCCAATTTTGAACTGGAATTCATCCCGACGAAGGATCCGAAGAACTCTTTCGTCGCCAAGGCCTCCCTCGAAATCCCGGGTCCGAACATCATTCTTTCCATCACCTCCGACGACCTCTACAAGTCGATCGACGAGCTGATGGACAAGCTGATCCGCCAGATCCGCCGGGCGCACCGCCTCGAAAAGGAAAAGCGGAACCACCCGCAGGAAATCGAAATCGGCGACGACATTCCGAAGACGAAATGAGCCTTCGCCGCGAAAAGTCCGTTCCCGCCGCGGGAACGGGCTTTTTTCGTTTGCCAAGTCCCCGAAAAAAAATTCTGATAACGCCAAGTTTTCCAACGCAAAATTCCATGAAAAAATTCCTTACCGTTTCTCTCCTCGCCGCCGTCGCGGCGCTTTCCGGCTGCGTTTCGACCACGGTCGACGTGCCGGAGGAAAAGTTCCGCTCCGAAGCGAAGTGGACCGGGCGCACGCTCGAAAACGTCCGCTACTACGGCGTCTCCGCCGAAGAAATCCGCGAGGCCGCCATCAAGGCGATCCGCAGCCTCAATCTCTATTACGCGGGCGACACGCCGGGCCGTTCCGGCTACGAGCTCTACGCCTGCGGACCGCGCTTCACGAAGATCACGATCGACGTGACGCTGCGCGCGCCGAAGGCCGGCAAGAACGACCTCGAAACGCCGCCGCAGTACGTCGAGGTCGCCGTCGTCTACGGCACCATGGGCGACAAGGAAAAGTCCCGGGAACTCGTTTCCCTCATCACGAAGAATCTCGGCAGATAAGAACCGGGCCTCGTCGGAGAAAAAACTGCGGGAACGCTCCCGCGGTTTTTTAATTTACCGCGCGGCGCTTCGAGCGTATCATCGCATTTCTTTCCTTCAAACATGTCCGAATCTCCCATGAAAATATTCACCGGCAATGCCAATCCCGCGCTCGCGCGCGAAATCTGCGAAACCATCGGCGTCCCCCTCGGCGAGGCCGACGTCACGCCGTTCCCGGACGGCGAGACCTTCGTGCAGATCAAGGAAAACATCCGCGGCTGCGACGTCTTCGCGATTCAGCCCACGTGCAATCCCGCCAACGATCACCTGATGGAACTGCTCATCATGATCGACGCGATGAAGCGCGCCTCCGCGAAACGCATCACCGCAGTCATTCCCTTCTTCGGCTACGCCCGCCAGGACCGCAAGGACCGCCCGCGCGTGCCGATCACGGGCAAGCTCGTCGCCAACCTGCTCACCGCCGCGGGAGCGAACCGCGTCCTCGCGCTCGACCTCCACGCCCAGCAGATTCAGGGCTTCTTCGACATTCCCGTCGATCACCTCTTCGCCTCGCCAGTCTTCTACGACTACATCAAAGACAAGCCCTTCCTGAAGGACGCGACCGTCTTCTCGCCGGACATCGGCGGCATGAAGGCCGCGAGCGCCGTCGCCAACCTGCTCGACCTGCCGATCGGCTTCGTCGCCAAGCGCCGCGTCTCCGCGACGACCGTGCAGTCCACCAACCTCGTCGGCGAAGTCGAAGGCCGCAACATCATTCTCGTGGACGACATGACGGAAACGGCGGGAACGCTCTGCTCCGCCGCGAAGCTGCTCCGCGAAAACGGCGCGAAGTCCGTGCGCGCGCTCGTCAGCCACTGCATGCTCAACGAAATCGCGTACCAGCGCCTCGCCACCGGCGCGCTCGACGAAATCATCACGACGAATTCCGTTCCCGTGGATTCGCGCGGGCTGCCGATCACGGTGCTCTCCGTCGCCAAGCTCATCGGCGAAGCGATTCAGCGCATCCACTCGAACAGCTCCGTCACGAGCCTCTTCAAGATCAAGGGCTACTGAGGAAAGAGAGCTTAAAGATCAAAGAAAGGCGTTCCCGCGGAAAAACTCGCGGGAACGCCTTTTTCGTGCGAAAATGCGGAGCATGAAAAACGCCGCGCAACAGATTCTCGACGCCCTGAAGGCCGCGGGAACGCCGGAAAAAGCCGCCGTCCTGCGGCGCTTCTTCAAGACCGGTCCCGGTGAATACGGCGAAGGCGACCGCTTTCTCGGCGTGACCGTTCCCGCGACGCGCGCGGTCGCGAAGGCGCACGCGGACGCGCCGTTCGCCGAGCTCGAAAAACTGCTGGAAAATCCTTTTCACGAGGCGCGCCTCTGCGCCCTGCTCGTTCTCGTCGAGCGTTTCCGCGCCGCGAAACGCGACGCGCGGGAACGCCGCCGCGTCTTCGAATTCTACCTGGCGCACGCGAGACGCTGCGACAACTGGGATCTCGTCGATCTGACGGCGCCGAAAATCGTCGGCGAATTTCTCGCCGAAAGCCCGGACGCGCCCGAAGCGGATCCTCGGGAACGCGAAAAGCTGCTCTTCCGGCTCGCGGAAAGCGACTGTCTCTGGGAACGGCGCATCGCCGTCGTCTCCGCGCTCGCCTTCATCCGTCGCGGTGATTTTTCGATCACGTTTCGGCTCGCGGAAAAGCTCGCGACGGACGCGCACGACCTGATGCGCAAGGCGAACGGCTGGATGCTGCGCGAAGTCGGCAAGCGTTCCCGCGCCGCGCTCACGGCGTTTCTGGAGACGCGAGCGGCGACGCTCCCGCGCACGACGCTGCGCTATGCGATCGAGCATTACGCGCCCGCCGAGCGCACCCGCTGGCGCTCGCTGTGAACGCGCGCGATTCCGAGAAGAATTTTCGGCGCAAGTCAAGCAAACAATCATTACATTTTTTTAATGTTTGATCGCTTGCTTTTCGACTCGGAAAAGGGTTGCCTGTAAATCGGAAACGCGGCGCGGACGCGACAAGCTTTCGCGCGGCAATCTGACGGACGCCGCGCGTTCTCCGGTCTCTATCAGGCTGGCGCCGTCCGGGCGCGTCTAACGACGCGTCCGGACGGTTTTTCTCTTCCGAAACCGCCCTTCCTCGCCCCCCCCTCTCTTTTCCCCGCAAAAAAACGCCGCCGGGGACGAACCTCGGCGGCGTTTTCGGAAGCAGGCGGCTTATTTCGCGGTCTTCGCTTCGGCGGCGGGAACGATCTTCACGCTCACCAGCGCCTTGCGCTCGATCGGCGAAGAACGCTCCGGACCCGTGCACGGCACGGACGCGATTTTTTCGAGCACTTCGTCGCCCGAGACGAGCTCGCCGAACGCCGTGTACTGGCGGTCGAGAAAACGCGCGTCGCCGTGGCAGATGAAGAACTGCGAGCCCGCGCTGTCCGGATGCTGCGAACGCGCCATCGAGATGACGCCGCGCACGTGCGGCTTAGTGTTGAACTCGGCGCGGATGCAGTAGCCCGGTCCGCCCGTGCCCCAAAGCGCGCGCTTGGACGCGTCCTTCGTGAGCGGATCGCCGCCCTGGATCATGAATCCCTTGATGACGCGGTGGAACGCCGTGCCGTCGTAAAAGCCTTCGCGGGCGAGCTTTTTGAAATTTTCGACGGTTTTCGGCGCGACCTCGGGCCAAAAACGAATCACCATTTCGCCGTCGCTTGTCGTCAGCACGGCAACTTCTTCTGTTTCGTTGTTCATAACTTTTTGCTTGGAAAAATCGTTCGCGGGAACGCCGGTCTCGACGGCTCCCCGCTCGGAACACGCGGCGAACAGCGCGACGGAAAGCGCGGCGACGCCGACGCGGAAAAATGCGGAAATCTTCATGCCGCCATTTCACGGCTTCGCGGGAAGGCTGGCAAGGCAGAAAACGCCCGCCGCGCCGCGCTTTTCCGCTTGCGCGGCTCCCCCGAAAAATTCAAATTGTTTAAAAATGTCAAAAACAAATGACACAAATGAAGAATCGCCCGCGCCCGCGCTGGAGGCGTGGGAGCTCGCCGTGGTGGACGTGTTCGTGCGCGCGGCGGACATGTTCGGCATGCGCCGCAGCGTCGGCATGGTGTACGGCGCGCTTTACTGCGCGCGCGAGCCGATTTCGACTCAGGCGCTGCAGGACCGCCTCGCGCTTTCCCGCGGCGCCGTCGTCGAAGCCCTGCAGTTTCTGCGTCGGCTCGGCGCCGTGCGCGTTCACCTGAAGATCGGCGAACGGCGCGACTTCTTTTCCGCGGAGACCGATCTGAAGAAATTCGCGCGCGGCTTTCTGAAGGAAATCCTCGAGCCCGCGCTCGAAAAGGCGGAAATCCGCCTCGAACAGGCGCGCGACTCCGCGGGAACGGCCTCCGCCGCGACTTCCGATTTCGCGCGTTCCCGCATCGACGAACTCGCCCGCCGCAAAGCCCGCTTCGCGGAAATTCTTCCCCTCCTCGAAAACCTCCTCGACTGACGCGGAAAAAGGAACCACGAATGGACGCGAATTTCCACGAAATCATTTCCTTCCGAGGAAGCGACTTTCCAGTCGCTTTTCGGAAACCATTTTCAAAGAAATTTCTTTCGGAGGGCTTCCGCCAAGCGACAGGAAAGTCGCTTCCCCAAAAGCGTTCCCGCGAGGCTGACCTGCGGAAAATTCTCTTAGACCGCTCATGAACGTCTCCGAAAACAACCGCCGCATCGCCAAGAACACGCTCGTGCTCTACGCGCGCATGGCGTTCACGATGTGCCTGGGCGTGTTCACGACGCGCGTTCTGCTGGGCGCGCTCGGCGTCACGGACTACGGACTCGTGAACGTGCTCGCCGGCGTCGTTTCGATGTTCGGATTCCTTTCGGGGACGATGTCCACGGCGTGTTCCCGCTTCTTCAACTTCGAGCTCGGACGCAAGGACTTCGTCCGGCTGAAGCAGACCTTCAACCTCACGCAGATGATATACGTCGGTCTCGTCGTCGTGCTGCTTCTGCTTTCGGAGACGGTCGGGCTTTGGTTTTTCGAGAACAAGGTCGTCGTTCCGCCGGAGCGCGCGGACGCGGCGTTCTGGTTTTTCCAGTTTTCCGTCTTCACGTTTCTGCTGAGCACGCTTTCGATTCCGTATTCTTCGCTGATCGTTTCTCACGAAAACATGAAGGCGTTCGCGTGGATCACGATCTTCGAGGCGTCCGCGCGTCTCGGCATCATTTACCTGCTTTCGCTTTCGAGCTTCGACCGGCTCGCGTTCTACGGCGCGCTGATGATGCTGGTCGGCGTCGTGCATTTTTCGCTGAACTGGCTGGTGTGCCGCCGCAGTTACGCGGAATCGCGCACGGGCTTTTTCTGGGAGAAAAAACGCTTCGTCGAGCTCGTCGCCTTCGGCGGCTGGAACCTGTGGGGCGCGATGTCGGGGCTGTTCACCAACGTCTTCATCAACGTTCTTCTGAACAATTACTTCGGTTCCGCCGTGAACGCCGCGCGCGCCGTGGCGCAGCAGGTTTCGGGCGCGGTCACGTCGTTCACGCAGAATTTTCTCACGGCGACGAATCCGCAGATCGTCAAATATTACGCGGCGGGCGAAATCTCGCAGTCGCAGCTGCTCACGATGCGCGCCTCGCGCATGGGCTTTTTCCTGCTTTTCTTCATCGCGCTCCCGGCGTGGCTGCTGATGCCGTTCGTCCTCGAACTTTGGCTCGACCCCGTTCCCGCGCACGCGCTCTGGTTCACGCGGCTGATTCTGATCCAGGTGCTCATCGACGCGTTCTCGTATCCGCTGATGACTCAGGCGCAGGCCTCAGGCAAGGTCGCGCTCTATCAGAGCGTCGTCGGCGGCGTGCTTTGGCTGACGCTCCCGATCGCGTGGGTCGCGCTGCGCTTCTTCGCCGCGCCGCCGGAGTCCGTCGCGTGCGTCTCCATCGGGATTTCCTGCGTATGCCTTTGGCTGCGGCTGATTCTGATCCGGCGCTGCGCGAAGCTCTCCGTCCGCGCTTTCGTGAAAAAAACGCTCGTTCCCGCGGGCCTCGCGGCGTGCGCGGCCGCGGTCGTTCCCGCGGCGCTCGCCCGCTTCGTCGTTCCCGCGCCGGGCTGGACGCAGTTTTTCGTCGTCGGCTTCGCGTGCGTGTTCTGCACCGTTCCCGCGATCGCGCTTCTCGGATTCACGCGCGATGAACGCGACTCGATTTTCAGACTCGTGCGTTCGCGCCTCGAAAAAAGGAGGCTCCGCCGATGAACACGACGCATCTTCCGGAGAAGCGACTTTCCAGTCGCTTCTCGAAAAACTCTTTCAAGGAAATTCCTTTCGGAGGGATTCCGGCAAGCGACAGGAAAGTCGCTTCCCCCAAAGCGTTCCCGCGAACCGCGCGTCTTGGGGGCGAAGACGTCCACGTCTTCGTCGCGGGAACGAAGACAGGAATGTCTTCGCCCCCATATTTTTTTTGAAAATCTCATGAAAAAGAAAATCAGACAACTCCTCAAACGCGTTCCCGGCGTGAAAGCCGTTTACCTGCTCGCGTGCCACCTCATGCTCGACCGCTGGCGCATGCGGGAAATGTTCGCCTACGACCGCGCGCGCTTCCTGAAATTTTCCCCGCATTCCCGCGAAACCAAGGCGGGCGCTCTCGCCTCGATCGTCATGACCTATCACATCGTCGAAAAAGGGCTGACGATGCCGGACATGCGTCTCGGGTTCGGACGCGAAATGCTGCTCGGCCTCGTCGCCGCGCTCAACGATTTCGCCGACCGCTACGGCACGGACGAAGCGCAGTTCCGCGCCGCCGTCGCCGTCGTCGCCGAATACCGCAAGGTGCACGCGGACGCGGGATTCGCGCTCGACGAAGAACGCGTCCGCGCGATCGATTCTCTGCTCGCGCGCGTTCCCGTCGAACCCTCGCGCCAGATCGAGATGACGCGGGAACGCTACTTCGCCGACCTCGACGCGCCGTTCGAGACGTTTTCCGCTTCGCGCCATTCCGTGCGTCATTTCGCGGGAACGGTCTCGCTCGAACAGATCCGCGCCGCCGTCGCGCTCGCGAACAACGCGCCCTCCGCGTGCAATCGCCAATACGTGCGCGTGCACTGCGTGAGCGACCATGAAAAAATCCGCGAATGTCTCGCGCTGCAGAACGGCAACCGCGGGTTCGGTCATCTCGCGGACAAGCTGCTGATTCTCACCGCCGACCTGCGCGCCGTGTGGGGCACGGAGCGCAACGACCTCTTCACGAACGCCGGGATTTATCTGATGAATCTCTGCTACGCGCTGCACAAGAACCGCGTCGCGCACTGCATGCTGAACTGGTCGGTCCCGCCGAAGACGGACCGCGCGCTCCGCCGGCTTTTAAATACCCCCCCCGATTTCTGCATAGCCGTTTAGAAGATTCCGAAACCGTCGTCGTATTCATCGCCTGCGGCGGCGTTCCCGAGAAGTTCAGGCTGGCGTCTTCGCCGCGAAAATCCGTCGAGGAAACGCTTGTGCTTCACTGACTGAAAACCGCGCTTTCGCGGGAACGGGACGTCGCTCCGAGGCGCAACCCGTTCCCGCGAAATGATTGTTCTCCAACGAAAAGAAGATTGCTGCGGCTGCCATGCCTGCGAAACCGTCTGCCCGAAAAACTGCATCGCGATGCGCGAGGATTCCGAGGGATTTCTCTACCCGGAAACCGACGCGTCGCTGTGCGTCGACTGCGGGCTCTGCGAAAAAGTCTGCCCCGTCGTCAACCGCGGGCGCGCGTTCGCGTTTCCTGTTCTTGAGGAACCGGCGGTCTTCGCCGCGCGCTGCGCGAGCGACGGGCTGCGCCTCGCTTCCGCGTCGGGAGGCGCGTTCACGGTGATCGCCGAGCGCGTGATAAGAAACGGCGGCGTCGTGTTCGGCGCGCGCTGGAACTCGGATTTCACCGAGGTCGTGCACGACTTCACGGAAACGCTCGAAGGGCTCGCGGCGTTTCGCGGGAGCAAGTATCTGCAGTCGCGCGTCGGCGGCGCGTTCCGCAAGGCGCGCGAATTTCTGCGCGCCGGACGCGAAGTGATGTTCACGGGAACGCCGTGCCAGATCGCGGGGCTGCGGCGCGCGCTGCGCGCGGATTTTCCGAACCTGCTCGCCGTGGACATCGCGTGCCACAGCGCGCCGTCGCCGAAGGTCTGGCGCGCGTTTTTCGCGGCCCTGCGGGAACGGGAAAAGCTCGGCGCGGTCGCGGACGTGCGCTTCCGCAAAAAAGTTTTTGACGCGAAGCTCGGCGCGTGGAACTGCGCCATGCTTTCGGTCGAGGACGCCTCGGGCGGGGAATTTCTCGCGCCGCTTTACGCGACGCCTTTCGGCAAGGGCTTCGGCTCGGGACTGTTTTCGCGCCCGTCCTGCCACGAGTGCCCGGCGAAGGACCGCACGAGCGGAAGCGACCTCACGCTCGGCGATTTTTGGGGCGCGGAAAAATATTTTCCGGATCTGAAGACGGGCGAAGGACTCTCCGTCGTCGTGTGCGGCACGGCGCGCGGGCGCGCGGCGTTCGAAGCGGCGAAGAGCGGTTTCGGGGTGCTGCGCGAAGCGACCTGGGCGCAGGCCGTTCCCGCGAACGGCGGACTGAAGAACGAAACGCTGCGGCACCCGAAACGGGCGGAATTCTTCGCGGCGTTCGCGCGGGCGGGAACGCCGGGCGAGGCGGCGTGCCTCGTCGCAAAATTCACGCGGACGCCGTTCCCGCGCCGCGTTCGCGCTTTCGCGTTCCGCTGCGCGCGCTTCATTCTCGCCCGCACGGGAACGCTCGCCCTCGCGAAAAAACTTCTGCGCGGAGGAACCCGAGAATGAACGCGCGCCCGCAGAAATGTTTCTCTTCCGGGGAAGCGACTTTCCAGTCGCTTTTCGGGAACCTTTTTCAAGGAAATTTCTTTCTGATGGATTTCATCAAGCGACAGGAAAGTCGCTTCCCCGAAAACGGCGCGTCGTTCCTTGGGGGCGAAGACGTCCGCGTCTTCGCCGCGGGAACGTGCGGAAAGTCATTTCTCCAATGCGTCGTAAATTTCCGCGGCCCAGGCATGGTCGGACGGCCGCGGATATTTTTCGACGATGTGCCCGCACCGAGTCCTGAAAATCGGAATCCATGCGGGAACGCCTCCGGCGATTTCTTTGGAATTGTCGTAAAAATATGCCCTGTCTGCAAAGCGAGCGACGCGGAGCGCATTTTGAATGGAACGGGCGTAACGGCTGACGATTTTTTCTATCGGCACGGCGTGACCGCCGTCTTCCATCCGGGAGACGATTCGCGCGGCGTTGATTCGCGGGTGGTCGGTTCCGACAAAAAACATGCGGACGAAATAGCCGCGCGCCTTCGCCCGCTTCAGAAAATCGACTTTATCCTGCGTCGAAAGCACGGTTTCGAAGGCGAAGTCTTTGCCTTCGGCGAGCAGGCGCTCACGCAACTCGCTCGCATAGCGCGCTGCGGAAAGCACGGCGGCTGGATTGTTCCAGTCGCCGAAACGTTCCCGTGCGATGTCGTCCGGGTTGACGTATTCGCAGCCGACCATCCATTTGTGCCGGAGGTCGCGGAACTGCTCCGTGATGGAGGTTTTCCCGGAGCCGTTCGGCCCGGCGACGACGATGAGACGCGGCTTCATGCTTTTTCCGCGGCGACGCGGGAGATGATTTCGTGGAGCATCCTGCGGAAACGTTCGTCGCGCAGTTTCGCTTTGCGCGCGATTTCCTCGCGGGCGCGGGTCATGACGCGGTCGAGTTCCCGCAGATCTTCTTCGGAATCCGCGAGGTCGGTTTCGTCGCGCGGTGCGCGCGTCTGTGCCTGGTCAATCATGGGGCGGATTGTATCTGCGGCGCGCGCGTTCCCGCAAGAAAATCCCAAAGGCGTTCCCGCGGATCCGTCTTTCAAGAAATCCGCGTTCGGACGCGCTGATCCGCGGTTCCCGCACTCTTTTTTGATGAAATGAAAATCGGCATACTCACTCAACCTCTTCACACGAATTACGGCGGGCTGCTTCAGGCGTTCGCGCTGCAGAAATTTCTGCGCGACATGGGGCACGAGGCGCTGACCGTCGATTACGCGCGGCGGGCGCGTCCGTGGCTCGCGCCGTATTATTTCGCGCGGCGCTGCGTCGGGAAGTTCCTGCGCGGGCGCGGCGGTCCGCTTTTCCCGAAGCCGCCCGCGGCGGGAGCGGGGCGGCACACGGCGCGCTTCGTCGCCGAAAACATCCGCACGACGCGGAGGCTCGCCGCGCCCGCTCGTTCCCGCGATTTCGCGGAGTACGCGTTCGACGCGTTCGTCGTCGGGAGCGACCAGACGTGGCGCCCGGCGTATTCGCCGCACATGCCGACGTTTTTCCTCGATTTTCTCGCGGCGGACGACGCGCGGACGCGCCGGGTCGCCTACGCGGCGTCGTTCGGCACGGACGCGTGGGAGTTTTCGCCGGAGCTGACGCGCGCGTGCGCGCCGCTGGCGAAGCGTTTTCACGCGGTTTCGGTGCGCGAGGATTCCGGCGTCGCGCTCTGCGAAAAATTCCTGGGCGTCCGCGCGGAGCACCTGCTCGACCCGACGCTGCTTCTGGACGCGGCGGACTATCGCGCGGTCGTCGAGCGCGACGAGGCGCGCGGGCTTCTGGAAAAGCGCGTTCCCGCGCGGCGCGTGTTCGCGTACGTGCTGGACGCTTCGGCGGAAAAATCCGCGGCGGTCGCGCGCGTCGCGGAAACGCTCGGCGCGGAGGCGGAGGAAATCATGCCGCCCGCGGCGGCTCTGCGCGCGGGGACGGCGGCGTTCCCGCCGGTGAGCGCCTGGCTGCGCGGCTTCCGCGATGCGGAGTTCGTCGTGACGGATTCGTTCCACGGCTGCGTGTTTTCGATCATCTTCAACCGCCCGTTTCTCGCGCTCGGGAACGCGGCGCGCGGCATGGCGCGGTTTTCGTCGCTGCTGAGACAGTTCGGGCTGGAGGAACGGCTCGTTTCGCCCGCCGAGTTCGCGGCGCTCCCGCAGGAACGCTTCGCGGCGCTTCTCGCCGCCTCGCCCGACTGGGCGCGCGTGAACGCCGTCCGCTCCCGCGAAATCCTCCGCTCCCGCGCCTTCCTCGAACGCGCGCTCGCGTAGCGGGAAAAAAGAAAAGCCTTCAGGGGCTGTAAGCCGGATTCTGTGCCGCGGACCGCTCGCGCGGGAACGCGGCCGCATTCATTCCTCTAACCGCCTCGCGGCGGCTTCGCCTTTCGGCGATGCGACAGACCCGTGAGCGTCGGACGGGCAGCCCGCTCACCTATTTTGTCTTGCACCGGATTGGGTTTGTCGTGCCTCGTTCGTCGCCGTTCGAGCGGTGAGCTCTTACCTCGCCGTTTCACCCTTGCCGAGCCGAAGCCCGGCGGTCTGTTTTCTGTGACACTTTCCGTCGACGAACCTTGCGGCGCGCCGCCCTCGCTTTCACGAGGAATCCTGCCCTGCGGTGTCCGGACTTTCCTCTCGAAAACTCGCGTTCCCGAGCGAATGCGCGCACCCTGAAGACTTGCCGCAATGCTCGCGCGGAAACGCCGTCTTTGCAAGCACGAAAGCGCCCGCGCGTTCACTCCGCCTGGACGATCAGACCTTTGAGGTAGCGGCTTTCGGGGAAATTCAGCAGCGAGGGATGGTCGGCGGGCTGCCCCGTGACTTCGAGCAGGCGCACGTCGCGCTTCGCGTCGCGCGCGGCGGACGAGACGACGTCGAGAAAAAGCTCGTCGCCGACGCGCTGCGAGCAGGAATACGTCGCGAGCACGCCGCCGGGCGTCAGCATCTTCAGCGCGCGCAGGTTGAGTTCCTTGTAGCCGCGCAGGGCGCCCTCGAGCGCGTCCTTGGAGCGCGCGAACGGCGGCGGGTCGAGAATGACGAGGTCGAAGCGGCGGTCGCGGTTTTCGCCGAACCAGTCGAAGAGATTGGCGCTCTCGAAGCTCGCGTTCCCGATGCCGTTGCGCGCGCAGTTTTTGCGGCACGCCTCGATTGCGGCGTCGGAGACGTCCACGCCGAGCACTTCCGCGGCGCCGGCGCGGGAACACTGCATCGCGAATCCGCCCTGATTGCAGCACGCGTCGAGCACGCTGCGCCCTTTCGCGAAGGCGCGGGCGACGCGCGAATGCTGTTCCCGCTGGTCGAGATAAAAGCCCGTCTTCTGCCCGTTCGCGAGGTCGAGAAAATACTCCAGCCCGTCGATGCGGAACCAGCGCGGCGCGTGCGCGCGGTCGCGCCAGAACGAGACGCGGGAATCGAGCCCCTCGAAGCGGCGCGTCGGCGCGTCGTTGCGGAAGATGATTTCCGCGGGAGCGAACTTCGCGTCGAGCCATTCGGCGACGAAGGGCAGCTGCCTGTCCGCGCCGACGGTCAGCGCCTGCACGACGAGCGTGTCCTCGAACTTGTCCACGACGAGGCCGGGCAGCGAGTCCGCCTCCGACCAGACGAGGCGGCAGCACGCGGGCGCGTTCCCGCGTCGCGCGACGGACTTTTCGAGCGCGGCGGCGAGGAAATCCGCGTCCCATTCGCGGACGACGCGCGAAAAGCGCCGCCACACGATCTGCGACTTCCCGCTCCAGATGCCCGCGCCGAGCGAGTTGCCGCGCGCGTCCAACAGTTCGGCGGCGACGCCGTCCTCGATTTTCGGCGGTGTCTCGATTTCTCCGGAAAAGACCCACGGATGTCCGCGGAGCACGCGCGCGGGGCGCTTGGCGAGTTTCAGGCGAATCTGTTTCATGATGCGGGAACGCTAAACGGAATTTCGCCGTTCGACAAAAAAAATCAGCCGTCCGCGCGGGCGTTCTTCATTGCGGGAACGCGCGCGCGGGCTTAGATTTTTCCGCTTATGGGTAAAACGCTTTTCCAAAAAGTCTGGGACGCGCACACGGTCGCGACGCTCCCGAACGGGCAGACGCAGCTCTTCGTCGCCGTGCACTACATTCACGAAGTCACGTCGCCGCAGGCGTTCGGCATGCTGCGCGACATGAAGCTGCCCGTCATGCACCCCGAACGCACGTTCGCGACGGTCGATCACATCGTGCCGACGACGAGCGTCGCCGAACCCTTCGCCGACTCCGTCGCGCAGGAGATGATTTCCGAGCTCCGCAGGAACTGCCGCGAAAACGGCATCCGCTTTTTCGACACGAACACGGGCGCGCAGGGCATCGTCCACATCGTCGGTCCCGAGCAGGGCATCACGCAGCCGGGCAAGACGATCGCCTGCGGCGACTCGCACACGGCGACGCACGGCGCGTTCGGCGCGGTCGCCTTCGGCATCGGCACCTCGCAGGTGCGCAACGTGCTCGCGACGCAGACGCTCGCGTTCTCGCCGCTCAAGGTGCGCCGCATCAACGTGAACGGCAGGCTCGCGCCCGGCGTCACGGCGAAGGACGTCGCGCTGCACCTCATCAACCTGCTCGGCGTGGACGGCGGCATCGGCTTCGCGCACGAATACGGCGGAAGCGTGTTCGACGCGTTTTCGATGGACGAGCGCATGACCGTCTGCAACATGGCGATCGAGGGCGGCGCGCGCGTCGGCTACGTCAATCCCGACGAGACGACTTTCGCCTATCTCAAAGGCCGCCCCTGCGCCCCGAAGGGCGAGGAATGGGACGCCGCCGTCGCCCGCTGGAAATCCTTCGCGAGCGATCCCGACTGCGTCTATGACGACGTCGTGAACGTGGACGCCGCCGACATCGCGCCGACCGTCACCTGGGGCATCACGCCCGCGCAGAGCGTTCCCGTGACCGCGGCGTTCCCGCGCCCCGAGACGCTCCCGCCCGCCGACGCCGCGACCGCCGAAGAGGCCTACCGCTACACGCACTTCACGCCGGGCGCTTCCGTCGCGGGAACGAAGATCGACGTCGCCTTCATCGGCTCGTGCACAAACGGGCGGCTCTCGGACTTCGAGCTAGTCGCGAAATACCTCAAAGGAAAAAAGGTCGCTTCGGGCGTGAAGGCGCTCGCCGTTCCCGGCTCGCAGATCGTCGCGGCGCAGTGCGAAAAGCTCGGCATCGCCGAAATCTTCCGCGAAGCGGGCTTCGAATGGCGGCTCGCGGGCTGCTCGATGTGCCTGGCGATGAACCCGGACAAGCTCGTCGGCGACCAAGTCTGCGCGAGCTCGTCCAACCGCAACTTCAAGGGCCGCCAGGGATCGCCGACGGGGCGCACGCTGCTGATGTCTCCGCTGATGGTCGCCGCCGCCGCCGTGACGGGCGCGGTCGCCGACTGCCGCGAAGTCTTCGCGCTGTGAGCGCGTGGAGAAATCCGGACACAAAAAACGCCAGGTTGACCGGAGCACACGAGGAACCTGACTGCCGCTGCTTCCTTCCGGATCTGACGGGGTTCGCCGGCATTCGTTGCCCGGGACCTGACTTGCCCGAAAGCTTCGGCGAAAACGCCGCGCGGCGCAAGCCTTTTTTCCGCTCCGCGCGCGCGGGTTTTCGAAAGGAAGCGGCAGGAATGCCGCCTCCCCCCTGTTTTTCCGCTCCGCGCGCGCTGGTTTTCGGACGGCGCTCCGCGGGAACGACGCTCACTTCCCGCGGAGGAGGCGGCGGAGGGCGCGGCGGTCCATGTCCGGACGCCCGAGTCTTCCCGCGACGAAATCCGTCAGCGCGTCGCCGCGCAGCCCGCGCGCCTTTCCCTCGGCGGAAAAGCTCCGCGCGCGCTCGGCGAGTTCCCGCGCCTCCGAGCGCTGCGCCGAAAACGCCTCGCCCTGCCGGCGCACGCCCTTGGCGCGGTGAAGCTCCGAAATCTTCGCGTGATTGAAGTCGCGCCGCGCGTCGTAGGACATGTAGGCGGGCACGAAGATCTGCGTGCCGTAGGGCGTCGCGTTCACCGAAGGCTTGAGCAGCAGCGGCGCGTCCGCGACGAGATCCATGCCCCACAGATAATATTTCCAACAGAACAGATTGAACGCCGCGCGGAAGCGCGCCTCCGCCGTGTCGAAACGCGTTCCCGCGCCGCGCGACCAGCCGCGTTCGAGCATCGCGTCGCGGTGCAGGACGAACGTTCTGCCGAGCGACCTGTAGTCGGGATGGAGCGCCTTCAGCATCGCCCAGTCGCGCGCGAATTCCGGCGAGGCGCCCAGCCGCCGCTCGAATTCGCGGAATTTCGCGAGCCCGCTCGCGGAGAGAAATTCCTCGTAGGCGCCCGAGCGCGCCGTCCACGTCGCCGCACGGAGCGTTTCCGCGTCCCGGAACGCGAACGCGTTGAAGCCGCACGCGCCGTCCTTTTCCGGCGTTCCCGCGAGCTCGGCGACGGCGCAGACGGCGCCGTCCAGCAGCGGGATCTCGCCGACGAGCGCGCGCCGCAGAAACGCCGCGTAGTCCTGCGGGAACGGCACGAACGCGTTTTTGCTCTGCCAGAACGCGAGACAGAAGCGCGCGTACGCCTCGGCGCTCTTCGCGAAGGTCTCGCCCGGCGTCCTCGGGAACAGCGCGGGCAGCTCGCGAAAGAGAAACGCGCACAGCTCGAAGTCGCGCGTGTCCGGCAGCGGGAGCGCGGCGAGCCGCGCGCGCACGGCCTTTTCGGAAAACTTCGTCAGCCCGAAAATCTGCCGCCAGCGCGCCGCGAACGCCTTTCCCGTCTCGTTCTTCATGCCCTCGCATGAAAACAGAAAAGCCCGCGCGCGGGAACGATTTTTTCTCCGAATCCGGGGAGATTCGCGGGGGAAGCACGCCCGTCCGCCGCCCGCGCCGGCGACCTCGGGATAATTCGCGCTCGCCTTATCGCGCGGGAACGCCTATAAGAAACGACAATACATCGCGCGGCGTCGGCATTTTCGGCGCCGCCGTTCTCAATGCTAATCATGGAACAAATTCTTCAGTCTGAAAGCGCCTCGGGAGACATCGTGTTCGCGGCGATCAACGTCCTGCTGTGCACGGTTTTCCTGCTGTGCTACTTCTACCAGTTCTTCTACCTCGCGCTCCCGTTTCTGCTGAAGGACAAGCCGCACAAGCCCGCCAAGCCCACGCGCTTCGCGATCCTCATTTCCGCGCGCAACGAGGAGACCGTCATCAAGAACCTTCTCGACAGCATCAACCGCCAGACGTACCCGCGGGAACGCGTCACCGTCTTCGTCGCGGCGGACAACTGCACCGACGCCACCGCCGCCGTCGCGCGCGCGAACGGCGCCGTCGTCTACGAGCGCTTCAACCGCGAAAAAGTCGGCAAAGGCTACGCGCTCGAATTTCTTTACGAACACATCGTCCGCGACTACGGCGAAGAGGCGTTCGACGCCTTCACGGTCTTCGACGCGGACAACGTGCTCGACCCGGGCTACGTCGAGGCCGTCAACCGCACGTTCTCCGACGGCTACGAGGTCGTCACCAGCTACCGCAATTCCAAGAATTACGGGGACAACTGGATCAGCGCCGGCTACGCGCTGTGGTTTCTCCGCGAAAGCGAATATCTGAACCACGCGCGCATGCTCGCGGGAACGAGCTGCGCCGTCTCGGGAACGGGCTTCACCTTCTCCTCGAAGATCATCCGCGAAGTCGGCGGGTGGAAATTCTTCCTGCTCACGGAAGACATCGAGTTCACGGTCTACAACGTCGTCAAGGGCAGGAAAATCGGCTACGCGAAGGACGCCGAGCTCTACGACGAACAGCCGGTCACCTTCGCGCAGTCGTGGACGCAGCGCCTCCGCTGGGCGAAGGGCTACATCCAGGTCTGGGGAAAATACGGGAGCGCGCTCGTGCGCAACATGTTCTCCGAAAAATTCACGTCCTGCTACGACATGACGATGACGATCATGCCCGCGCTCATCATCAGCATCCTCACGCTGCTGAACTGCGCGCTCGGCGTCGTGCTCGGGCTCGCGCTCGGTTGGGATCTTTCGCGCATCGGCGCCAGCCTCTTCGGAACGTTTTCGGGCATCTACCTCACGCTCTGGTTCATCGGCGCGCTGACGACGGCGACGGAATGGAACAAGATCCACTGCTCCGCCTTCAAAAAGATCTTCTACCTGTTCACGTTCCCGATCTTCATGCTGACCTACCTGCCGATCGCGATCACGGCGCTCTTCAAGAAGGTCGAGTGGAAGCCCATCGCGCACACGCAGGCGAAGACGCTCTCCGACATCGTGAAGAAGTGACGTTCCCGCCGCGGGCGTCCGAAGAACGCCGCCGCGGCTTCGCGCGTCGAGAATCTTGCGTTCCCGCGGGAAGGCGCGTAGTATTGCGCGAAATTTTTTCATGATTATGCAGCAACAGCTCGCCAACATCGTTTCAGAAGCGACCTCCGCGGCTCCCGGCATCAAGACGCGTCCGGAGTTCGAGGTTTTCAAAGCCAAATTCGTCGGCGCCAAAGGCTCGATGACGTCCGTGATGAAGCTCATGGCCGGCGTTCCCAAAGAGGAGAAGCCCGCGATGGGCAAGCTCATCAACGAGGCCAAGGGCAAACTCGAGGCGCTCTTCGCGGAAACGCTCGCGCGCATCGAGGACGCGGAGCTCGCCGCGCGGCTCGGCGCGCCGATCGACCCG
Organism: Candidatus Spyradosoma sp. SGI.093; assembly: GCF_050314555.1. Classification (NCBI taxonomy): domain Bacteria; kingdom Pseudomonadati; phylum Verrucomicrobiota; class Opitutia; genus Candidatus Spyradosoma; species Candidatus Spyradosoma sp. SGI.093. Next base: position 173,250 of record NZ_JBNPNH010000002.1, read on the forward strand.
ACGCTCCCGTCGCCGGACGACTTCGCGGGCTCGCGCCACCCGCTCGCGCAGATCCGCGAGGAAGTGTGCTCGGTGTTTCACCGCCTGGGCTTCACCGTCGCGGACGGCCCCGAGCTCGAAACGGAATGGTTCTGCTTCGACGCGCTGAACACGCCGGCGAATCACCCCGCGCGCGACATGCAGGACACGCTGTTCCTGCCCGCGGGAACGCGCGCGCCCGACGCGCCGAAAAAGGCGGACGAGGCCTACCTGCTCCGCTCGCACACCTCTTCCGTGCAGATCCGCACGATGCTTTCGCGCAAGCCGCCGATCCGCATCGTCGCGCCCGGACGCTGCTTCCGCCGCGACACGGTGGACGCCACGCACTCGGCGAACTTCCACCAGATCGAAGGGCTGTGGATCGACCGCGACGTCACGCTCAAGGACCTGAAGAGCGTACTCGACTCGTTCGTGCGCGAAGTCTTCGGGAACGCGGCGGAGACGCGCCTGCGCCCGAGCTTCTTCCCGTTCACGGAACCGAGCTTCGAGATGGACATCCGCGTGCCGAACATGGGCGCGCTGAGCAACCGCTGGCTCGAAATCATGGGCTGCGGGCTCGTCGATCCGAAGGTGCTCGAAAACGTCGGTCTCGACGCGTCGGAGTGGACGGGGCTCGCCTTCGGCATGGGCATCGAGCGCATCGCGATGCTCGTCCACGGCATCGACGACATCCGGCACTTCTACGCCAACGACCTGCGCTTCCTGCGCCAGTTCGCCTGAGCGTTCCCGCGAAACAACCGAAATCAGAAAGCGAATTTCATCATGAAAATTTCCCTTCAATGGCTGAACAAATACGTCGATCTGAGCGACGTTCCCGCGGAAAAGATCGCGGACGCGCTCCCGATGATCGGGCTTGAGGTCGAGGAAATCTCGTCGGCGGGGCTCGTCCCGCTCGAACACGTCGTCGTCGGCAGGATTCTCGAGTTCGTGCCGCACGCGAACAGCGACCACCTGAGCGTGTGCCGCGTGGACGTCGGCGACGGGACGATCCGCCAGATCGTCTGCGGCGCCAAGAACTTCAAGGCGGGCGACGTCGTTCCCGTGGCGCTTCCCGGCGCGGTGTTGCCGGGCGGCTTCGCCATCAGCGAAACGACGATGCGCGGCGAAGTCTCGCAGGGCATGATGTGCTCCGGCCGCGAGCTCGGGCTCAACGACGACCACGGCGGCCTGCTCATCATGACGGCGCGCGAGGCGGAGCCGAAGCTCGGCACGCCGATCAACGACTGCTTCCCGCCCGCGGACACGGTCTTCGACATTTCGATCACGGCGAACCGCGGCGACTGCCTTTCGCACGTCGGCGTCGCGCGCGACCTCGCGGCTTTCTTCGACAAGCCGCTGAAGAATCCCGTCGCGGACGCGCCGCGCGTCGCGCCGAACGGAAACGCGAAGAACGAATTTCTCTCCGTCTCGGTCGAGACGCCGGACTGCGCGCTCTACAACGCGTGGACGATCCGCGGCGTGAAAATCGCGCCCTCGCCCGAATGGATGCAGCGCGACCTGCTCGCCGTCGGTCTGCGCCCGATCAACAACGTCGTGGACGTGACGAACTGGGTCATGTTCGAGCTCGGCTCGCCGCTGCACGCATTCGACGCGGCGACGATCGGCGGGAACGCGATCCGCGTGCGCCGCGCCGCCGAAGGCGAAAAAATCCGCCTGCTCGACGGCAAGGAATGCGCGCTCTCGGCGGACATGTGCGTCGTCGCCGACGCGGAAAAACCTATGGTCGTCGCGGGCGTGATGGGCGGCGAAAATTCCGGCGTGACGGACGCGACGCGCGACGTCGTGCTCGAAGCCGCCTGGTTCGACCCGGGCTCCGTGCGCAAGACCTCGCGCGCGCTCGCCGTCTCCACGGACAGCTCGACGCGCTTCACGCGCGACGTGGATCCGACGCTCGTCGCCGTCGCGGGAGCGCGCGCCGCGCGGCTCATCCGCGAGCTCGCGGGCGGCGAAATCGCGGGCGAAACGCTTTCCGTCGGCGCGTTCCCGCGCGCGGACCGCACGATCGAAATTTCCGGCGACTTCGTCCGCGCGCGCTGCGGCTACGACGTCGCCGACGCCGCGATTCTCGACGTCTTCCGCCGCCTCGGATTCACCGTTTCCGAAAACGGCGCGGGCGCGTGGAGCGTGCTCGTTCCCGCGTTCCGTCCCGACGTCGACCGCCCGATCGACCTCGTCGAGGAGTTCGTGCGCATTTACGGCACGGACACGATTCCCTCCGCGGCGATCGACGCGCCGACCACGTCGGACGCCGACGCGCCGACCGTGCGCTTCTCCCGCAAGGCGGCGGACATGCTCGCCGGCAAGGGCTTCGCGGAATGCTTCCACTACACGCTGCGCGATTCCGCGGAGCTGAAGAAATGCTTCGGCGAAAAGACGACGGCGGCGCTCGCGCTCGCCAATCCGCTGACGAGCGAGCAGTCGCACATCCGCCCGTCGCTGCTGCCGGGGTTGCTCGACGCGCTGCGCCTCAATCTCGCCGCGCACAACGAGCCGCGCCGCTTCTTCGAGATCGGGCACGTCTTCCGCCCCGACCGCACGGGCGCGATCCGCGAAATTCTTTCCGTCGCCTTCGTCGCGCTCGCCGAGCCGACGACGCGCTCGTGGAAGACGCGCGAAAAGCTCGACGAATTCTTCGCGAAGAAGCTCTGCCTCGAAATCGCCGCCGCCGCCGGCATCGCCGAACAACGCCTGCTCTTCGCCGCGACGGACGCCGCGCAGACGCCTATCTGGCAGGCGGGACACGCCGCGACCGCGTCCGACCGCGCGCGCGCGCTCACGGTCGAGCTCGGGCTGATCGACGCGAAGCTCGCGCTCTCGTGGGACGTGCCGCAGACCGTCGTCGCCGGCGAAGTCCTCTTCCTGCAGGACGCGTTCAAGACCGCGCCGAAGCGCGCGCGCTTCAAGGCGTTTTCGACGTTCCCGCCGGTCTCGCGCGACCTCGCGCTCGTCGTGGACGCCTCCGTTCCCGCGGGCGAAATCGCCGACCGGCTGAAGGCGACCGCGAACAAGGCCGTCGCCAAGCAGTTCGCCGTCGAAAAGGTCTCCTGCTTCGACGTCTATCAGGGCAAGGAGCTGCCGGAAGGCAAGAAGTCGCTCGCCTTCGAAATCGTGTTCCGCTCCGAGACGAAGACGCTCACGGACGCGGAAGTGAACAAAGTCTTCGAAAAGATCATGCTCGACGTCGAGCGCGCCGCCAAATGCACGGTGCGCCGCTGAGGGCGCTTTCTTCGATGAAAAGGTTTTCGAGCGGACTGCGCGCCGCGGCGCTTCTCGCCCTCGCGGGAACGCCGGCGGCGCTCGCCGAAGACAACCTGAGCGTTCTCGGCGATTCCAACCCGATGGCGTGGTGGGAGAATCTCTACTCCCCCGCGCGCACGGCGATCATGAACGGCACGAATTCCGTGATGCCGTTCTACGCGTACGTCTCGCACCGCTTCCCCGCCTCGATCAACCGCGGCGGCAGGCTTTCCGCGACCGCCTACGGCTCCGGCGTGGCGTGGGACTTCATCTCGAAGGAGGAAAAATTCATCTCCGTCACCAACTTCGATTTCCGGCGCACGGACTACGATTTTTCGGGAACGCCGAGCGCGCTCGGCGAACCGTTCTCGCACGTGGACTCGTTCAAGTTCTTCGACTGGAGCGAGTACGTCTTCGACAAGGAAAACGGGCGCTCGCTCGCCTTCCTCGCCTCCGGCGCGCTGATCTCCTCGGACACGACGGCGACGGGGCACGGCGCGCACGGGCTCTTCGGCGTCGGGCTCAAGCAGTATTTCTCGCGCACGGAATCGATCTGCGCCGGGCTGATCGTCTCCTATTCGCGCCACCGCGAACGCTGGACGCTCGTGCCGATGGTTCTCTTCGACTACTCGCCGACGCGGGAACTCAACCTGCGCGTCGGCAACGGCGTCGACCTCACCTGGGACGTCGGCGGGAAGAACGAATGGCTCCTGCGCGTCGGCGTCGCGTACTCGACCGACTGCATCACCGTCGGCGACGGCGAATGCTGGTACACGCAGAGCGCGCCGTTCGCGCTGACCGCGCGGCGCAACATCGGCAAAAACTTCTTCGTCACCGCCGGGCTGACGACGATTCTCTGGAGCGATTACCGCTACTGGGAAGGCGGGCACAAGCGGGACGCGCATTTCACCGTCGATCCCGCCGTCCAGCTTTCGATTCAGGCGGGCGTCCGTTTCTGAAGGAAAGACGATGAGCGTTCCCGTGCTGCGCGTCGAAAATCTCGTCGTCGAATTCGAGCGGCGCGGGACGGGAACGCGCCTTTTCGGCGGGCGTTCCCGCGAAAAATTCCGCGCCGTGAACGACGTCTCCTTTTCCGTCGGGCGCGGCAGGACGCTCGGCGTCGTCGGCGAAAGCGGCTGCGGAAAATCCACGCTTTCGCGCGCGATCATGCGCCTGCAGCCGCTCGCGTCCGGACGCGTCTTTTACGGCGAGACGGACGTTTCCGGCTTCGGCGCGCGCATGCCGCTCCCGCTGCGCCGACGCGTGCAGATGGTTTTCCAGAATCCCTACGCATCGCTGAATCCGCGGCGGACAATCGCCGAAATCCTCTCCGAGCCGCTCGAAATCTGCTTTCCCGAAATGCGCAAGGACGCGCGGCGGGAACGCGTCGCGGAGCTGCTGGAGCGCGTCGGGCTTTCCGCGGACGTCGGCTCGCGCTTTCCCCACGAATTTTCCGGCGGCCAGCGCCAGCGCATCGCCATCGCGCGCGCGCTCGCGACGGAGGCGGATCTCGTCGTCTGCGACGAACCCGTCTCCGCGCTGGACGTCTCCGTGCAGGCGCAGATCATCGCCCTGCTGAAGGAAATTCAGGCGACGCTCGGCGTGGCGTTTCTCTTCATCGCGCACGATCTCGCCGTCGTCGGCGACGTTTCGGACGAAATCCTCGTCATGCGCCGCGGCGAAATCGTCGAGCGCGGCACGCCGTCCGAAGTCTTCCGCTCGCCTAAAAGCGACTACGCGAAGACGCTCCTCGCCGCCGTCCCGCGCCTTTTCTGAAGACGCCGGAAAGAATTTTTCATCGGGAACGCCCGTCCCCGTCGCGGCGGAGGTCGGCGCGGAAGGCGGCGGCGAGGAACGCGACGGAGAAAAGCAACGCGAGGTTGAACGAGACGAACTCCACGCAGGCGTGCGCGCAGAAGATCAGCGTTCCCGCCAGCAGCGCGACGGAGGACGCGCGCCAGCGGCGCACGTTCAGCAGCGCCCATCCGAAAAACCACGCGACGCCCGCGAAGAAGATTCCGCCGCCGACGGCGCCCCATTCCACGAGAAAATGCCAGGGATCGCAGTGCGCGTATTCCGTGCGCGAAATCAGACGCTTCTTTCCCGTGCGGCGGTCGACGCGCGTGAACTCGTCCATCGAAAGCTGAAACACGGGAGCGACCCAGCGGTACGCGCCCGCGCCCCAGCCGAAAATTTCCGTGTGAGTGTTTTGTCGATACATTTTCGCGGAAAGCCGACGCAGCTCCGCGCGGGAACCCTTGTCCAGAGAGAAGGTCTCGAAGGGATTTTCCTCGCGCGCGACGGCGCCCTCGACGTCGGGCAGCTCGCCGACGGCCACTTTCTGATCGACTCGGGAGAAGAACACGGACGTGTCCGCCGTCGCCCACCACGTTCCCGCGACGCCGAGCAGCATCAGCAGAAAGACGCCGAAGGGAATCCACGCGTCGCGGCTCATCAGCCCGGAAAACGCGACGAGAACGAGCGCGAGCGGCAGCCAGCACACGGCGAGAAAGACGCCGCCGACCGACTTCGTCGCGAAGACCGTTCCCAGAAAAATCAGTCCGAAGACGAGCAGAATCAGATGCGGTCCGCCGCGGCGGCACTCGCGGGCGGCCTCGCGCCACTGCCGCAGACCGAGCCCGGCGCAGACCGCGATCGCGAGCGTGAAGAACGCGCCCGCGTGATTCTTGTAGGAAAACGCGGAAAAGAACTGAAAGCCCTTCACGCCGAGATACGACGCGCCCGTCCCCATGGCGAGCCGATAAAGCCCGAAGCCGGCGAGCACAAGCGCGTTGAGCGCGAACGCCCACAGCAGCGCCTTCCACAGACGGCGGGAACGCACGCCGCACCAGAGCGCGCAGAGCAGCAGCCACGCGCTCCCGAAATGGCAGAGCTCGCGCCAGGCGTTCCCGCCGATGCTCGTCTCGAAGCCGAAAGGCGCGTCGATGCCCGTCGGGAACCACTGCGGCGCGTCCGGGACGAGCTTCAGGCTCCAGGACGTCTCCTTCCAGATGACGGAAAGCCCCGGCACGCAGCCCTGCGCGACGATGTAGAGCCAAAGCAGGACGCCGATCCAGAAAAGCGGAAACCGCAGCAGGCGCGACAGGTTGAGCTTCGCGGAAGCCGCGGAATCCTCGCCGCCGACGGGAACGAAAAGCAGCGCGAAAGTCAGCGCCGAAAGCGCCGTCGCGACGAGCAGCGTGGCGGGCGTCGAAGCCGTCAGCGCCCACGTCGCCCAAAGCAGCGTCGCCGCCGCGGCGGAGGCGACGCATTTCTGGCGGCGCGGAATCGGCTCGGCGGGAGCGCGCCCGCCGAATTTCCGGAAAGACGCGAAAGGCATGACGCGGGAACGTCAGACGAGATTCGCCTGATAGACGTCGTGGATGCGCAGCACGCCGACGAGTTTTCCGCCGGGCGCGTCCAGCACGGGAAGCACGGAAATCTGCGACGGGCGGTCTTCCATCACGCGCGCGGCGTCGCCGAGGCTCATGCCCGCGAACGCGCAGATCGGATTCTTGACCATGATTTCGCCCGCCGTGATGCCGCCGAGATTCTCGTATTTGTGGAGCGCGCGGCGCAGGTCGCCGTCCGTGATGATGCCGACGAGCTCTCCCGCGCCGTCCGTCACGCACGCCGCGCCGTTCGGAAATTCGGTCATGGCGATGACGGTGTCGCGGATCGTCGTCTCCGCGGAAACGACGGCGATTTTTCCCTGCGGGCGCATCACGTCGCGGACGGTCAGCAGCAGGTTGCGGCCGAGCTGGCCCGCCGGATGAAATTTCGCGAAATCCTTTTCGCCGAAGCGGCGTTTGAGCATGAGCGCGGCGGCGAGCGCGTCGCCCATCGCGAGCGTGAGCGTCGTGCTCGTGGTCGGCACGATGCCGAGCGGATCGGCCTCGCTCTTCACGCCGATGTCGAGAACGACGTCCGCCTGCTCCGCCAGCGGCGAATTCCTGTTCGCGACGATGGCGATGATCTTCGCGCCCATGCGCTGAAGAATCGGCAGCAGACGCACGGTCTCCGCCGTCGTCCCGCTCTTGGAGATCAGCACGACGGGATCGCCCGGCAGGCAGATGCCCAAGTCGCCGTGGACGGCGTCCGCGCTGTGCAGGAAAATCGCCGGCGTGCCCGTGGAGCACAGCGTCGCGACGATCTTCTGCCCGATGAGACCGGACTTGCCGACGCCGGAGATGACGACCTTGCGGTCGCTCGCGTAGAGGATTTCTACCGCCTTGGCGAAGTTTTCGTCGAGACCGGCCTCCATGACGCGCAGCGCGTCGGCTTCGGCCTTCAGAACGTGTTTGCCTGCTTCAACAATTTCGGGGTTTTCCATGATGCGAAATTAAAGCACGTTCCCGCGCGAAAATGAATCTTTTTCGGGAAGCGGCTCCGCGCGGCATTCGGGGTTGCGGCGGGAACGCGCGCGGGGCATATTTGCGGGACAAATGAAACATCGTCGCCGCTTCCCCGCCCTTCGTCCGTTTTTCCTCGCCGTCGTCGCGTTCTGCGCCGTCGCGGTCTCCGCGTCCGCCGCGTGCGAAATCATTCCGCTGCCGCAGCGCTTCAAGGAGCGCGCGGGCGCTTACGTTCCCGCGCGGGATCTGGAAAAGCGCGTTTCCGTGAAGCGCGTGAAGACGCTCAAAGGCGTCCCCGAGCACGCGCTGAACGAGGCCTACCTGCTGCGCGTGGGCTCCGCCGGCGCGAGCATCGAAGCCGTCTCCGCGGCGGGCGAGCTCAACGCGCGCAAGACGCTGAAGCAGCTCGTGAAGCGCGCCGACCCGACGCGCGGCGTGCCCGCGTGCGAGATTCTCGACTGGCCGGCGTACCCGATGCGCGGCTTCATGATGGACTGCGGGCGCAGCTATTTCCCCGTCGCGGACCTGAAGAAGATCATCGCCTTTCTCGCGGACTACAAGATCAACGTCTTCCACTGGCACATCACCGAAAATCAGGGCTGGCGCCTCGAAAGCAAGGCGTTCCCGAAGCTCAACGCCAAGGAGACCTACACGCGCGACGCGGGAAAGTTCTACACGTTCAGAGAGGCGCAGGAGCTCGCGCGCTTCTGCGACGGGCTCGGCGTGACGCTGATTCCGGAAATCGACATGCCCGGCCACGCCAAGGCGTTCGAGCGCGCGTTCGGCTGCGACATGCAGAGCGAAAAGGGCACGAAGATCATCAAGACGCTGACGGACGAGGCGATCCGCGAAGCGTTCCCGTCGAAAAGCGTCCCGTGGCTGCACATCGGCACGGACGAAGTGCGGATCTCGAACCCGAACTTCGTGCCGGAGATGGTCGCCTTCGTCCGCGAGCGCGGCAAGAAGGTCGCGACGTGGAACCCGGGCGCGCACTACAAATCGGGCGAAATCGACCTCGTGCAGATGTGGAGCGGCCGCGGCCGCCCGCTCGCGGGAACGCCCTCGCTGGACTGCCGCCTGCACTACCTCAACCACTTCGATTCGTTCGCCGATCCCGTGGCGGTGTTCTTCTCCAATTTCGGCGAAAAGCCGGAGGCGGACGGCACGATCGCGGGCGGCGTCGCCGCGATCTGGTGCGACCGCGCGATCGTCGGCGGCACGGACGCGGTGCTCGCGCACAACGCGTTTTACCCGGCGATGCTCGCGTTCGCGGAATCCGCCTGGCGCGGCGGGCGCGACAAGTATTTTCACGACGGCCCGGGCACGGTCATTCCGCTTTCGGGCGAAAAGCTCGCCGAGTTCCGCGACTTCGAGCGGCGCATGCTTCCCGTGAAGCGCGAGCAGGGCAAGGCGATGCCGTGGGTGCCGCAGAGCGAAATGCTCTGGCGCGTCACGGACGCGTTCCCGAACGGCGGCGACCTCGCCAAGGCGTTCCCGCCCGAAACGCGGCTGAACGACGCCGCGGCGTTCCCGAAGGAATACGCGTTCGACGGCGGCAAGGTCGCGGCGCGCGACGCCCGCGGCGCCGGCGTCTATCTGCGCCACGTCTGGGGCAAGGGCGGCCTGGGCACGGTCGCCGCGTTTCTGGAAAACCCGCGTCCGAATTCCACCGTTTACGCGGGAACGTGGATCTGGTCGCCCAAGGCGCAGAAAATCGGGCTCTGGGCGCAGACGCACAAATACGCGGCGTCCGAGCCGGATCTGCCGCCTCCGCAGGGCGAATGGGACTACTGCGGCAGCCGCTTCTGGCTGAACGGCAAGGAAATCCGCCCGCCGCGCTGGGAAAACGCGCACAAGGCGAAAAGCCAGGAGACGCCGCTCGCGAACGAAAACTTCGAAGTGCGCCCGCCGCTCGCCGTCAACCTGAAACAGGGCTGGAACAAGGTGCTGATCAAGCTGCCGGTCGGAAATTTCTCGATTCCGCAGGTGCGCCTGCTGAAATGGATGTTCACCTTCGCGCCGGTCTCGCCGGACGGCTCCGCGCCTGTCGAAGGCCTCGTCTGGTCCCCAGACAAAAAGAAAAAATAACGGAAGCGGATAACGGATAGTTGATGACGGATAACGGATAATGGGCAGTGAGCGCTTATATTTTTATATTAAAGAAAAGTTTTAGGGGAGAGGCGGCTTTCTAGCCGCTTCCTCGAAATCCGCCCGCACAAACTTCCCCTTTAAGCTTTAAGCTCTTCTTTTGACACAGAGGAACGAAGAAACGGAAATACGCGGGAACGCAAAGGAGGGTAAGCGTCCCGCTTGCCCTCGAAATCCGCCCTTACTCACGCCCAGAAAGGGCGCGTCGCGCCGGGCGGGCTCAGTTTCGCCGCTCCCGTTCGATGACGAACGGCACCGCGTAGATGAAGCGTTCCCGCAGCGGGATCGCCGCCAGCCACGCCTCCACGCGCTCGAGATTCCGCTCCAGATCCGCTGGCGCCTCGCCCGCACGCAGAAACGCCCGCGGCCGTTTCGTCAGCACGAAAAACAGCGTTCCCGCCTCCTTTTTCGCCCGCGCCGACGCGATTTCGAAAATCATCTCCAGCTTCGCCGCTTCGCCCGCCGCGAGCCGCTTCTCCGAGCACACCGCGTCCGCCTGGAAATCCTGGTTCAGCCAAAGCACCGTCAGAAACGCCTCGCGCGACGCCGTCACCGCGAACGTCGCCTCCTCGCCGTGGACGTAGCGGCTCTTCCCGCCGCGGATCTCCGCCGTGAACTCCGGATCCGCCTCCTCCGCCGTCCGCTCCACCGCGATTTCCGCCTCGTAAAAAACCGTCGTCCCGACGCCGTCCGCCGACGGCTCCCAGCCGCGCCGCAGCTCCCGCACGTCGCGCACCACGCCCACCGCGCTCGTCAGCACCGTGCCGGAATAGACCTGCCCCGCGTCGTGCGTGAACAGCGTCTCCCACGACGCCACGCGCTCGCCGAGCACCTCGCGGATCGCCCGCCGCCGCGCATCGTTGCGCGCGCCGAAAAGCGCCTCTTTCGGAGACTCCTCCGAGTCCAGCGTCAGCCGGTGCTCGCCGCGCACGCGCACGGTCGCGACGTCTCCCGCCGGCTCCGCCTCCGCGAACGCGGGAACGCACGCCGCAACGCACAGCGCCGCGAAAACGCCCCGCGCCGCGCCCTTCTGAAATCGCGTCTTCATGCGAAAATCGGCGGGCCGGGGAAGCCGCGCCTCCCGAAGAAGAAGACGCCCGCTCCCCGCGGCTCGCCCCGTCGTCTCCCCTTTACTTCGCTTCCTGCGCCGCGGCTTCGTCGAATTTCTCGAAGCCCGTCAGCAGCGCCTGCTTTTCCGCGGGCGAAAGCTTCGCCGCGCGCGCGACCGATTCCGCCGCGTTCTTGCGGTCCAGCTCGATCGCCACATAGACGATGTAGCGCCCGTCGCTCGGATCGCGATAAGTCTTCTGGCCGACCACGCTCACTCCGTAAAGCGTCTGCTCGACCATCGCCTTCGCACGCTCGCGGAAATTCATCGTCGTCGTGATGCTCGTGTCCGCCTGGCCGTTTTCCACGTCGGTGATCGCCATCGAGTCGATCGTCGTCTTGATTTTTCCCGCGAGCGAAACCTTCGCGTTGATTTCCGCCGCCTTCTGCGCGGCCTGGGCGCTCATCGCCTCGGCGCTCGCGCGGGCGCGGAACACGTCCTTGGTGTCCCGCAGAAATTCCTCGAACGGCTCGAGAATCTCGACCGGCAGCGGTTTGTCCGGCTGGTATTCCGACGAGCTCGCCGCCTGCGGCGCGCTCGCGCAGCCCGCGACCGCCAACGCCGCCGCCGCGCACGCCGCGCCGACCAACAGCCGTTTCCAATGTCTTTCGTGTTTCGTCTTCATGATGTCTTGTCCTTCGTTTTTTTTGATGGGTTTCAGTGAAAAAAATTTTGCCCCGCCGCGCCCTCACTCCGTGAGCCTGCGGTCGAGATCGAAGCCGCCGCTCGTGCTCACCGTCGGCGTCTGCGTGCCCGAGAGACCGTGCTCGTGCGCGAGCTGCGGCACACGCCGCTTCAGGTGCTCGCCAAGCTCGCCCCACGTCACCTCGCCCTTCGTGTCCTGCAGCTTCTTCAGCAGACAGTACGTGAACAGCCCGTGCCGCTCGGCGTCCAGCGGGAGCGCCGTCTCGTCCCCGCTCGCCGCCGCGAACACCGCCATGTTCCCGCGCGCCTCCGTCGGGCCCGCCTTCATCCGCACGCCGCGACCGCCCTTGTCGAGCGTCCCGCTGAAGCACGCGTCCAGAAACACCGTCACCTGCTTCGCCCCGAGCCTGCTCAGCCTCGCCAGGAGCTCGTCCAGGTCCACCGCGTCGAGCTCCGCGTCCTCCGCGGGAACGTCCGTCGGCAGCAGACACTTCTTCGCGACGCGGTCGCCCTTCACCACGGGAACGCCGTGCCCGGCGTAGTAAAACACCACCTCCGCGTCGGGATACGCGCGCACGGCGTTTTCGAGCCAGCGCACGGCGCGGCGCATCTGCCCGCGCGTCGCGTCCGTCGCCACGTGCACGTTCCGCGCGGGAACGCCGAGCGTCTTCCGCGCGTATTCCGCGAAAACCTTCCCGTCGTTCACCGCGTGCGGCACCTTGTCCGCGCCCGCGTCCGAGTAATCCTCGTTCGCCACCACGCACACGAAAACGGAGCCGCGCGTTCCCGCGCGCTCGGGAACGAAAAAGTCCACGCCGTCCAGAGCCCGCTTCGCCTCGTCCAAGCCCTGCGCCGCCGCAAGCGAGAACAGCCGACGCGCCTCGTCGCGGTTCGCCTTCACGCCGAGCCCTTTCGCGTAGCATTCGCCGAGATGAAACTGCCCCCACTTGTTGCCCTGATCCGCGGATTTGCGGTACCACGAAAACGCCTCCGCCGCATCGGCGGAAACGCCCCAGCCGTTGCGATAGGCGTCCCCGAGATTGTCCTGCGCGTCGGAATCTCCCTGCTCCGCGGATTTGCGGTACCAGCGCACAGACTCGCGCAAGTCCTTCTCGACGCCTTTCCCGTTGGCGTAGCAGATGCCGAGGTTGTACTGCGCGGTCGCATGTCCCTGCTCCGCGGCCTTGCGGTACCAGCGCACCGCCTCGCGTAAGTCCTTCTCAACACCGTCCCCGTTGTCGTAGCAAACGCCGAGGTTGAACTGCGCTGCCGCATATCCCTGCTCCGCGGCCTTGCGGTACCAGCGCACCGCCTCGCGTAAATCCTTCTCCACGCCGTTCCCGTTATCGTAGCAGAAGCCGAGGCTGCACTGCGCTCGCGCATATCCCTGATCCGCGGATTTTCGGTACCAGCGCACCGCCTCGCGTAAGTCCTTCTCAACACCGTCCCCGTTGGCGTAGCAGACGCCGAGGTTGCACTGCGCTCGCGCATATCCCTGATCCGCGGATTTTCGGTACCAGCGCACCGCCTCGCGTAAGTCCTTCTCAACACCGTCCCCGTTGGCGTAGCAGACGCCGAGGTTGCACTGCGCTTGCTCATCTCCCTGCTCCGCGGCCTTGCGGTACCAACTCACCGCCTCGCGTAAGTCCTTCTCAACACCATTCCCGAATTCGTAGCAAAGGCCGAGGTTGGACTGCGCTTGCTCATCTCCCTGCTCCGCGGCCTTGCGCCACCAGCGCACCGCCTCGCGCAAGTCCTTCTCAATGCCGTTCCCGTTGTAGTAGCAGACGCCGAGGTTGCACTGCGCTTGCTCATCTCCCTGCTCCGCGGCCTTGCGGTACCAACTCACCGCCTCGCGTAAGTCCTTCTCAACACCATTCCCGAATTCGTAGCAAAGGCCGAGGTTGGACTGCGCTTGCTCATCTCCCTGCTCCGCGGCCTTGCGCCACCAGCGCACCGCCTCGCGTAAGTCCTTCTCAATGCCGTTCCCGTTGTAGTAGCAAATGCCGAGCTTCCACTGCGCCCAAGCCTCGCCGCGATTCGCCGCCGCGCGCCACTCGCGGATCTGCTCCGGAGTATATTCCGCATACGCGGGAACGGCGGCGAACGCGCACGCGAGCGCCATCAGAATCAGCGCGATTTTAGTTTTCATTTTTGCGGTCCTTCCGGTTCAAAATGTCGTCCGCTTCATCATTTGACAATTTGGGCTCGGAATCCTTTACCGCCTCCGGCTGATCGTTGTTCATCGTATCCTGATATTTTTTCACCTCTTCAGAGTTCTCAGCATTACGCTTTTCCGCTTCTTTGTTTTCTTCTTCCACCTCCTGTGAAGAACTCTTCACGGGAATCAGCTTCGTCAACGGTTCGTAAAGCTTCGAATCCACGACCTGCTCTTTTTGAAAACCGAATTCTTCGCATAACTTCTTTCGCAGACAGTCTTTCAGGCAGGTACACATCCACGGCGAAAATTGAACGCGGGAGAGAATCTTCGACCATTCCCAAGGCATCTCGATCGGGTAAATCCCCGTCTTTCGGCAATTTACCGTCTCTTCTTTCTCCGGCTTCCCCAAATGAATCAGTCGGACTTCGTCTTCATAAGAGAACTCTTTTCGCTTCAGTAGCAGAAGCGCTTCTCCCCACCCGACGGCGTTGCCCAATTTTATCGGTCTGAAAATCATATTTTCTTCGATTTCGCTCTGCTCCCTGTACTCCACCTTTCCGATTGCGAAGTCCTTGAATCCTTTCTCGTGGGCCGACGAATCCAGAAGCGCCTCAAGTAAATTCCGAACCGTCGTCGTCAGGCGCACCGTCGCGGCTTTTCGATTGTCGGAATAGACTCTCCACAGGCCGTCGCACTCGCTCTCGCGAGCCGTCCAACACTGCCCGTAGATACTTTTGACGTTCTCGCTCAATTCCATGACCATTCCGTTTACCTTCACCGGGCATTTCAGAATCGCGGAATCGTAAGGATCATCCCACTTCGTCACGCGCCGCAAGTAGAGCGAACGACACGCAAGCATTTTAAGGAAATATTCGATCTTGATGATGTGGTGGATTTCCTGATCGAGATGAGTTCTCAATTCGGTTCCGGCGGGGATGAACTTCTGCAAATCCGCGTCCGTAAAATTTTGTCTGCACATGATGAAACCTTTTTCTTGTCCAAGTCCGGAGCGCCGCGGAAACAACCGCGTTCCCGCGACAAAAGCGCCCCGTTTTCGAGCTCGTCCGATTTTGCAAAAAAAAAACGGTTTTCAACTCCAAAGCGAAAAACGGGCGTTTCGCGCCCGCCGACGCCGCCGAATCCGCGCCCCCGCGGCGACTTATTCGCAGAACGCACGCCTGGGGGCGAAGACGTCCACGTCTTCGTCGTGGGGCGTGAGCGTTTTCGCCGGCAATCGCGTCCCTACAGGACGCATTCGTGTTTTGTCCGTTTACGTAGGGTTGAAACCCTACGCTGGGCAATCTCGCCCCGTCGGGGCTTGGAAATATGCGTCCGCCGCGCGGCGAAAATGCGTCCTCTGGGAATCGCACGCCGCGGGAACGAAGGCAGGAATGCCTTCGCCACCAAAAGCGTTCCCGCGAATCTCCGCTAAAAGCTTAGAGGAAAGGTCGTGCGGGCGGATTCCGGAGGGCAAGCGAGACGCTTACCCTCCTTTGCGTTCCCGCAGACCTCCGTTCCACTGTGTTTCTCCGTGCGCTCTGTGCTAAAAGTTTGTACCTGCGGATTTCGGTGAAGCGACAGGAAAGATCGCTTCCCCAAAAGAGGACTTCTGAGACTTCCAGTAAAATCTTTGCGCCTTTGGGTCTTGGCGGGAAAGAAGTTTGTGCGGGAGATTTTCGGTGAAGCGGCAGGAATGCCGCTTCACCCCCCCCCCAAAAAAAACTTTCTTTAACTTCCTTTGACTTCGCGGTTTTTCTTCGTGCCCTTCCCGCGTCCCGTTCCTCGCGGATAAATTTCAATTTTCCCGCGCGACGTTATCCGTTATTGTTCAGGCATCGTTCAAAGATTTACCATGCTCGAAAAATTCCCGTCATTCGCCGCGGGCGTCGCGGCGCTCGCGCTTTCAGTCGCGTTCCCGCCGTCGGCGGACGCGCGCGACATCGTCTTCGTCGGCGACTCCATCACGCAGGGCGGCTCCTATCTCGCCGGTCCCGTGGCGAGTTGGCGTTACGCGCTGTTCAAGCATTTCGTGGACGCCGGCGAGGAATTTTTCCCGATGGGCACGACGCTCGGCGCGCGCGGGAACACGGACGTCTCCGCGCTTTGCCCGCCGTATCGCGGCGTCGCGTTCACGAACGTCTCCGAAGCCGCCGCGAGCGCGCGCGCCTACCAGTACGCCGGGCACGCGGCGGACGGGAAATTCCGCGCCGATCCCGGCTCCGCGTTCCCGCCGGAAAACCGCGGTCCCGTGACGATCAAGCTCGGGCAGAAAAATCCCTTCACGGGAACGGCGGACGAATTTTTCGACGGCGCGACGCGCAAAAAATACGTCGGCGAAACCTACCGTTCCCGCTACGGCGCGCGCAGGCCGGACACGCTCTGCGTCCTCATCGGCATCAACGACCTCTACGACGCGCGCGAGGGCGACGCCGCGATCGCCGAGCACGTGCACGGCATCGTGAAGGCGTACCAGAAGCACAACCCGAAAATCCGCGTCCACGTCTTCGAGCTGCTCCCGACCGGCAGGGACAACGGCACGGGAACGTTGGGAAAAAACAATTACATTCCCTACAACGAGCACCTGCGCGGCGTCGTCCGCAAGTGGAGCACGGCGTCGTCGAAGGTCACGCTCGACCGCGTTTCCGACGGCTTCTACGCGGAAAGCGGCGCGATGATCGACACGGCGCGCGGCGCGCATCCGAACCGGCAGGGCGAGCTGATCGTCGCCGGCAACGCCGCGCGCGCGCTCGGGCTGCCGCAGCGCAGCGCGGGGCTGGTGCGCCGCGGGAACGCCGAGCTTTCGGCCTCCGCGGAAAATCTCGCCTCGGGAAAATTTTCCTGCAAGGGCGCGGGAGTCACGGCGAACGGCGACCGCGCGGTCTTCGCCTCCGGCGACGGCGAAAGCACGCTTTCCCGGACGTGGAACAAAAGCGGCAAGGCGCGCGAGTTCACGCTCGCCTTCACCGCGAAGCTCGACGCGACCGCGCGCGCGGACAACGCACTCGGCGTGATCGTCGGCAACGGCGCGGAGGCGGGAGCGCTTTCCGTGCGCGAGGAAGGCGTCTTCTGGAACGACGCGCTGCTCTACGGCGCGGACGTGCTCGGCGACAAGGAGCACAATTCCTTTTCGACGACGAAGACCGCCGCCGCGCTTCGCGTCGCGTGGCTCGACGGGAACGCGCGCGCCGGCGTGCCGGGCGGCTTTTACGTGTGGCTCGGCGACGTCCTCGTCGGCGAGGCGCTGAGCGGCGACGCGCGTTTTTCCGCGCACCGCGACAAAATCGTCTTCGGCGACCTCGGCGCGGCGTGGATCGCGCGCGCGACGCTCTCCGACGTCCGTTTCCGCGCGGGAACGCCCTTCGCCCCGCCCGCGGAGAAAAAATGACGCGCGCGGAGCCGCTTCGAAGAAAAACCTTCAATTCTTCCTCTCATGAAAATCGCAATTGTCGGCGCCGGAGCCATCGGCGCGTTTTACGGAGTGAAGCTCGCGCAGGCCGGACACGACGTCCGCTTCCTGCTTCGCGGCGACTACGACGTCGTGCGCGAGCGCGGCTTCGAGATTCACGACCGCGGGAACGTCTCGCGCGTGCGCGTGAGCGGGCACCGGTCTCCGGAAGAAATCGGGCCGTGCGAGCTCGTGTTCATCGCGCTCAAGACGACGGCGAACGCGCGCTACGCGGAGCTCGTCTCGCCGCTCGTCGGCGCGGGAACGCGCGTGCTCACGGTGCAGAACGGGCTCGGGAACACGGAGCGGCTCGGCGGGCTCTTCGGCGCGGAAAACGTCCTCGGCGGCGTGTGCTACGCGACGATCAACCGCACGGCACCGGGCGTCGTGCGCACGTCCGGGCGCACGCTGCTCTGGCTCGCGGAATCCGTCGGCCCGGCGCGGGAACGCACGCGCGAGCTCGCCGCGCTCTTCTCCGCCGCCGGCCTCGCCGCGGAGGCGAAGGATTCGCTCGACGACACGCTCTGGAAAAAGCTCTGCTGGAACGTGCCCTTCAACGGGCTCTGCATCGCGGGCGGGAACATCGACTGCGCCGAGCTCGTCGCCTCGCCCGATCTCGTGGAGCTTTCCTGGGCGCTGATGCGCGAGCTGCAGAGCGCGGCGCGCGCGAACGGCGTCGAAATCCCCGACGCGCACCTGCAGAAACAGCTCGACGTCACCGTGAAATGCGGCGCCTATCTGCCGTCGAGCCTGCTCGACTTCCGCGCGAAAAAGCCCGTGGAAATCGAGTCCATCTGGGGCGAGCCGCTCCGCCGCGGGAACGCGCGCGGCGTCCCGATGCCGCACCTCGAAACGCTTTATCGCCTCCTGCGGAAGCTCTGCCGCGCGGAAGGCTGAAGGCGCGGGAACGCGCGCCGCGAAAACGAAAAACGCCCCGGAAATTCCCGAGGCGTTTTTTCGTCCGCTGGCGGCGTTCCCGTCAGATGCGGCGGGAACGGTTGAACGCGGAGACGAGCGCGAGCAGGCCCGCGAGCTCGATGTTCGTGTCGATGCCGCAGCCCCAGAAGACCTTGCCGTCGCTGTCGCGCGAAATCGAAACGTAGGCGGCGGATTCCGTCGCCGAGCCCGTGCCGATCGCGTGCGAGCGGTAGTCGCGCAGCGTGAAGTTCTTCCAGCCCTGCGAGTGAATCGCCTTCACGAACGCGTTGATCGGACCGTTGCCGCTGCCGGAAATCTCGTGCTCGGCGCCCAGATAGACGACCTTCGCGCGGCAGGAGACGAGCGGCTTCGTTTCCGAAACGCTTTCGAAGACCTTGAGCGCGAGCGGCTCGGAGACGTTGACGAAGTTCGCCATGAACGCGTCGTTGATCTCCTTCGGCGAGAGCTCGCGGCCGAGCTTGTCGGCGATGCCGCCGATGACTTCGCCGACGACGGGATGCATGAGCTTCGGCAGATCGATTCCGAAATCGCGGCCGAGAATGTAGGCGATGCCGCCCTTGCCGCTCTGGGAATTGATGCGGATGATCGCCTCGTAGTTCGCGCCGACGTCGGACGGGTCGATCGTCAGATACGGCACGCGCCAGGGCGAGTCCGGGCCCGCGGCGCGGCGCAGATCCATGCCTTTCTTGATGGCGTCCTGGTGCGAACCGCTGAACGCCGTGAAGACGAGGTCGCCCGCGTACGGATGGCGCTCGGGAACGGTCATGCGCGTGCAGCGCTCGTAGACTTCGCGGATCGCGGGCAGGTCGTCGAAGCGCAGACCGGATTCGATGCCCTGCGTGTACATGTTCAGCGCGACGGTGACGACGTCGAGATTGCCCGTGCGTTCGCCGTTGCCGAAGAGCGTGCCTTCGACGCGGTCCGCGCCCGCCATCAGCCCGAGCTCGGTCGCGGCGACGCCCGTGCCGCGGTCGTTGTGCGTGTGCAGGGAGACGATGACGGCGTCGCGGTTTTCGAGCCCGTTGATGAAGGCCTCAATCATGTCCGCGTAAACGTTCGGCGTCGTCCACTGCACGGTTTCCGGTAGGTTCAGAATGATCGGATCCTCCGGCGTCGGTCCCCAGACGTCCATGACCGCCCTGCAGCACTCGAGCGCGAAATCGACTTCCGTGTCGGAGAAGCTTTCGGGCGAGTATTCGAGGCGGATCTTCGTTCCCGCGGCTTCGGGCAGGAGCGACTTGACGAGCGTCGCGCCGTCGATCGCGATCTGACGGATCTGTTCTTTCGAAGCATTCCCGAAAGTGACGCGGCGCTGCAGCGGCGACGTCGAATTGTAGATGTGCACGATCGCCCGCTTCATGCCGCGCAGCGCCTCGAACGTGCGGCGGATCAGGTGTTCGCGGCACTGCACGAGCACCTGCACCGTGACGTCGTCGGGAATGAGATTCTTTTCGACGAGCGTGCGCGCGAACGCGAACTCGGTGTCCGACGCGGACGGAAAGCCGATTTCGATTTCCTTGAAGCCGATGTCGCAGAGCATCTTGAACATTTCGATCTTCTCCTCGACGTTCATCGGAATCGCGAGCGCCTGATTGCCGTCGCGCAGATCGACGCTGCACCAGATCGGTGCCTTGGTTATCTTGTTGTCGGGCCAGCGGCGGTTCTTCAGTTCAACCGCCGGAAACGGCGCGTACTTCGTGATTTTTTCGTGTTGCATTGATTTTTCTTTGAAAGGTTTTCGGAATTTTCTGACGCCTTGCGGGAACGCCGCGCGTCGGGATTTTTTTTGGAGATTCGCGGGAACGCTCCCGCAGGTCTTCGGCGAAAGGCGGCGCCGAGTCCGCACGAAAAAAAGCTCACTCCCCCGCGGGGAGAAGCAGAAGCTCAAGGCTAAGTCGGCTGTGGAATTTGAAATGCACGATAGGCGAGAAAATCTCGCTTTTCGCGGCGCTTGTCAAGCGCGGAAGAAGGTCGTGAGGCGCGAGCGAGCGCCGCGAGCGGCGTTATGAAGTTATGGAGTTATGAAGTGATGAGGTTATGGAGGTTCTTTGCGTTTCGCTCCGCGAAGCCGCTTAAATGCTCGCATGAACGCATTTTTCGCCCTGTGTGAAAAAAGTGTGTTTTTTGCTGTCGTATTTTGGCGATTTTTGTCGTTTTTGTCTCAATTTCCGCCCTTTCAAAAATTCCACAAAAAAGCCCGCAATCCCTTTGTTTATGCGGAATTGCGGGCTTTTTTGAAGTGGTGCCCAAGAGGGGAGTCGAACCCCTATGCCTCGCGGCACAGGTACCTGAAACCTGCGTGTCTACCAATTTCACCACCTGGGCGGATGAAAAAAGTGAAATGCATTAAAGCCTTTTCCGAAAATCAAGTCAACGCTTTTCTCGCGCGGCTCGCTTGGCGTTGGCGCTTGAAGCCGCGCGGCGGACGCGTTTTCATTGCGCCATGCGAAAAAAGCCCGAACTGCTGCTGCCCGCGGGAACGCTGCTCCGCCTGAAAATCGCGCTCGCGCACGGCGCGGACGCCGTTTACGTCGGCATGCCGTCGCTGTCGCTGCGGGCGACGGTCGGGCTTTCCCGCGAAGAGCTCGCGGAGGGAACGCGGCTCGCGCACGCCGCCGGCAAAAAAATCTACGTCGCGCTCAATCTTTTTTCGAAGAACTCCGACGTCGAGAAACTTCCGGAAATCGCCGACGCGCTGCGCGGGCTCGGCCCGGACGGCGTCATCGTCTCCGATCCCGCGATCTTCGTGTTTCTGCGGGAACGCGCGCCGGAAATCCCGCTGCACGTCTCGACGCAGGCGAACGTGTCGTCGTGGGCGACGGCGGAGTTCTGGCGCGGGCTCGGCGCGTCGCTCTGCGTGCTTTCGCGGGAGACGAGCTTCGCGGAGATTCTCGAAATCCGCCGGCGCGTTCCCGCGCTGCGGCTCGAAATGTTCGTGCACGGCGCGATGTGCATGAGCTATTCCGGGCGCTGCCTGCTCTCGGCGTTCATGACGGGGCGGAGCGCCAACCGCGGCGCGTGCGCGCAGTCGTGCCGCTGGAACTACAAGGTTTTTCTCGAAGAGGAAAAGCGCCCGGGCGAGCTGATCGCCGTCGAGGAGGACGCGCGCGGCACGTATTTCATGAACTCGCGCGACCTCTGCCTGCTGCCCGAGCTGCCGCGCATTCTCGCGGCGGGCGTGGACTCGCTCAAAATCGAGGGGCGCAACAAGAGCGACTACTACGTCTCGCAGACCGCGCGCGTGTATCGCGCCGCGATCGACGCGTGGTTCGCGGACGCCGGCGCGTGGGACGCCGCGCCGTTCATGCGCGAGCTCGCAATGATCCCGAACCGCGGCTACACGCGCGGTTTCTTCGACGGCGTTCCCGGCGCGGAAGCGCAGAATTTCGGGAGCGCGGCGAGCGTCGGCGACGCCGTCAACGTCGGCATGGTCGCGGAGACGCAGCGCGCGGACGCGGACTTCGTCGCGCTCGAAGTGCGCAACAAGATCTCCGTCGGCGACGAGCTCGAACTGCTGCGTCCGGGCGTCTTCGAGCCGCTGCGCGTGCGCGCGGACGAGCTGCGCGACGGCTTCACGGACGAGCCCGTTCCCGCGATTTCCGCCGGGCGCGCGGGGCAGACCGCGCTCCTGCCGCGGCGGATTTTCGGCGAAGCCGGCGTTCCCGCGCCGCTCACGATGGCGCGGAAAATCATCATTTGATTTCGGATACGGGAACGCGGAAGAGCGCGCCCGATTCCGCGGAGACGAGCAGCGTGTCCTCGTCGATGAAGGCGACGCCTTCGACCTGCCAGTCGCGGACGGGCGCGGCGATTTTCCGCCGACGCGAAACGCCCGTGAAGAAGCGCGTCTCGTCGCGCACGCCGGAAGCGTCCTTTTCCGGAAGCTCGAAGACCCAGATCGAATGATACGTGAGCACGGCGAGGCGCGAGCGCGAAGGCGAAAGCGCGGCGTCCGTCACGAGCCCGCCGACGTCGAAGCGCGCCACGGGAACGGCGGCCTGATAGCGCTCCGTCGTCGGATCGACGCGCCAGAGCACGGTGCCCGTGTCCGTCCAGTGCTTCGTGAACCAGTAGATGAAGCCGTTGAGCGCGAAGCACGATTCCGCGTCGTAGTTGAGCGAAGGATCCGGGAACGCGTCCTGCGTCGGGTAGTAAAAGGAAATCTTGCGCGAGGCGGCGGTCTTTTCCGCGAGCGGGCTCGGCTCGGGCACGACGTAAAAGCAGAGATTGCGGCGGCGGCTCTCGTTGTTGCCGATGTCGGCGACGACGAGATTGCCCGCGCCGTCGGCGGCGACAGCCTCCCAATCGACGTTGCGGCGTCCCGTGAGAAGCACGCCGCGATAAGCCGCGCCGGCGCCTTCGGGCGCGACGAGCGAGCCGTCCGCGCGGATCGCGAAAAGGCGCGGCTCGCCGCCGGAATCGTTCAGCGTCCAAAACGCGCCTGGCGCCGTCGAGCAGTTTTCCAGCCCGGAATTTTCGTCCACGAGCTCCCGCGAATGCCGCGCCGCGGGAACGAGCGCCAGCGGCTCCGTCTCGCGCGAAACCGGCGAAATCGCGAGCGGCGGCGGCAGCTCGGCGCGGACGACGTGATTCGCCGGCCGCCCCGCCCCGAAGAGCGGAAGCGCCGCGCACGCCGTCGCCGAAAGCGCGGCGAGCGACGCCGCCTTTTTCCGGATTTCCGAAATAAACCCTTGCATTTCATGACGATGAAACCGAGATTGTCGCCGATGTCGATACAAATTGAAGACGGCGCGGCACAGGTTCTGCGCAAGGCCATGCTGGGACGCGGGATCTCCTCTCGCGGGCTCGCCGAAAGCACGGGCGTGCCCTTCGAGAAAATCCGGCTTCTGCGCCGCGGACTCGCCGACGCGGAAACGCGGGAACGCCTCGCGCCCGCGCTCGGTCTGGTCGCCGCCCGCCTGCGCGCGCTCGACGAAAAACGCGCGGCGGAAGCACGCGGCGACGCCCCGCCCGAACCGCCGTTCCCGCCGAATCTTTTCCGCTTCGTCATGCCCTGCGGCATACGCGCCCTGCCGACGATGACCGCGTGCGCCTACGTCGCCGCCGATTTCGCGCGCGGGAACGCCCTGCTCTTCGACTGCGGAACGGACGGCGCGCCGCTCGTCCGTTTTCTGCGCGAACGCCGTCTGACGCCGCGCGGGCTCTGCCTCACGCACGCGCATTTCGACCACGCGGACGGCGCGCGCGAAGTGCTCCGCGCCTTTCCGGAAACGCCGGTTTTCGCGCACGCGGGAATTTTCGGCTCGGCGGAAGCGGAACGTTTTTCCGCGGAAATCGCGCCCGCGGGCTTCCGGCTCCGCGTCGTCGCCGTGCCGGGCCACACGCCGGATTCCGCGGTCTTCGTCTGGGAAAACCCGCCCGCGCCCTTCCAGCCGGTCGCGTTCACGGGCGACGCGCTTTTTCTCGGGAGCGTCGGCGGCTGTCTTCCGGGCGACCTGGAACCCGCGCTCGCGAACGTGCGCGCGCGTCTCCTGGACGCGTTCCCGCCGACCGCGCTCGTCGCGCCCGGTCACGGTCCCGCGACGACGCTCGCCGCCGAACGCGCCGAAAACCCGTTTTTTTAGTCCGAATTCGGACGCAAAAAAAACGTTCCCGTGCGGAAGGCGCGGGAACGTTTTTTGCGGACAAAGGCGGGAACGCCTCAGCCGAGCCACTGCGTGCGGTCCTGGAAATTCGGTTCCTTTTTGCCGTAATTGGGATCGACGAGCGAGGCGCGGATCTTTTCCGCGAGCGCGGGAACTTCCTCCGGCGTCACCTTCTCGTAAAAGAGATGATCGACCTGCACGATCGGTCCCGTGCCGCAGCACGCCATGCATTCGACGAACTCGAGCGTGACGTTCCCGTCCGCGCTCGTCTCGCCGCGGCGGCAGCCGAATTCCTTTTCGAGCGCCTCCATCGTCTTGTAGCTCCCGCGCAGCGCGCACGAAAGCGTGCGGCAGACCTTGACGTGGCGCCTGCCGATCGGCGCCAGGCGGAACATCGGGTAGAATGTGACGACCTCGTACACGTTGATCGGCTCGATGCCAAGCTTGGCGGCGATCCACTTCATCGCGGCGTCAGTGACGTAGCCGAGCTCCTCCTGCGCGAGGTGGAGCAGCGGGAGCGTCGCGCTGCGGCGTTCCGGATACTTCGCGACGATCTTGTCCGCCTTCGCGAGCGTTTCGGGCTTCAGCCCCGTGGCGGCGGCGAGTTCCGAACAGTCTTCGGCGGGAGCGGTCTCTTCCACCAGATTGAATTTTTCCGCGGGAACGCCGCAGACGGGACAGGACGCGGGCGGCTCGTCGCCGTCGTGAACGTAACCGCAAATGGAGCAAATGTATTTTTTCATGCCTTTAATCAAAAATGGTTTTCGTCAGAATAACACTTTACGCGGAAAATGAACACGCCTTTTTTGCGCGAAACTACTTCGCGCCGACGGCTTCCGTCGGCCAATATGTCCGCACGCCCCGCGCGTGCATGTCGAGGAGCACCGGACGCAGACGTTTTCTGAAGCTCTCCCAGCCGCGTCGCCGCATCGGCGTCCATCCGGCCTCGACGAGCGCGAGCGCGCGCGGGAACGCCTGATAATGCAGGCGCTCCAGGTCCGGAATATGTTCGGCCCACAGCGTGCCTTCGCAGCCGAGAATCGACGCCTCTTCTTTCGCGGGGCGCCCGTATCCGGGATCGAACTGATAAACGCGTTCGAGGGTCGTCAGCGGCATCCAGCCGTGATTCGGATCGCCCGGTTTCTGCGGATAATCGAAATACGCGTATTCTCCCGGACAGCAGATCACCTTGTAGCCTTCGCGCAGCGCGCGGTCAATCGCCTGCTTCGTGTGCCCCATGCGCCAGGAATACATGATCGCGTTCTTCGGATATTTCGGAACGTCGAGCTCGTACCAGTAGAGCGCGGTCTTTCCGGCTTTGCCGAGGGCGTCGAAATTGCGTTGGAAGAAATACGCCATCAGCTCCTGCGTCGAACCGAGTCCCTTCTTTTTCATGAACTCGCGACAATCTCCGCACTTATTCCAGCATTTCGTGGGGGCTTCGTCGCCGCCGAGGTGAAATTTCTTCGACGGGAAAAGCCTGCAGAGCTCCGCGAGCAGCTCGTCGTAAAACGCGTAGGTCTTCGGATTTCCCGCGCAGAGGAGCGCCTCGGAGACTCCGGCTTCCTCCCAAACGCGCAGTTTCATCTTCGGATTCTTCGCGAGTTCGGCGGCGTTTTCCGGTTTGTTGATTTCTCGGACGTATTCGCAGGTGAGTTCGGGATACGCGACGATCGCGCCCATGCCGTGCCCGGGCATATCCACTTCGGGAACGACTTCGACGTTCAGAGTCGCCGCGAACGCGATCAGATCGCGGATCTCGTCCTGCGTGTAATAGCCGCGCGTGCCCTTCGGCCTGTTTTTCTGCGCGCCGACGGTCATCAGCCGCCTGTATTTCGGATTTTTGATTTCGACGCGCCATCCCTGATCGTCGCTGACGTGAAAATGCAGCGTGTTGAATTTGAGGCGGGCCATCGTCTCGACGAATTTCTTGACGTCCTCCACGGGCATGAAATTGCGCGCGGGATCGAGCATCAGCCCTCTGTACGCGAAGCGCGGTGCGTCGCGCACCGTCAGCGCCGGGACGGTTTTCGCAGACTTTCCGTCTTCGCCGACGAAAAGCTGATCGAGCGTGCAGACGCCGTAGAACGTTCCCGCCGCCCCGGAGCCCTTGACGACGACGCCGTTCGTCGAAACCGAAAGCGCGTAGGCTTCGGAATCTTTTTTGCCCGCGCCGGAACTCAGCGCGATCGCGCCGGACGCCGCAACGCCGTTCGTTTTGAGAATCGGCAGCGTCCGCTTGTAGCGCTGTCTGAAAAGACGTTGGAGGAACCGCGCCGCGTCCTCCGAACGCGCGTCCGCGTGAATAGCGGATATGCTTCCGACGGAAAGCGCCTTGCCCTGCCCGGCTTCGATTTCCCGCGGCGCGGGAATCAGCGGCAGGTCCGCCGGATTCGAGGCGGCGAAAAGCGTTCCCGCGAAAAACGAAAACGCAGCGGCGACGAAAAGCCGCAGACCGGACTTAAAAAAATCGCGAGCCTTCATTCTTACCGATTCTCAGCTTTCCGTTTTCAGAGCCATTCTTCGCGGGCGGCGCAGCGCAGGTCGAAGTTCAGCGCGCGCCGGCCCGTCGGCGTGAGGCGCACGAAGCCGCCCGCCGCCAGGACGAGCGCCATTCCCGCCGCGACGTCCCAGAGATTCGTGCCGCGCTCGTCGTAAACGTCCGCGCGGCCGGAGGCGACGTAGGCGACCGCGAGCGCCGCCGTGCCGATCATGCGGATCTTCTTGAACTTGCCGACCTCGGCGATGAAGGGCGCGAGCGCCTCCGGCGACTTGTCCGCGAGCGCGGGAAAGCCCGTCATCAGGCACGCCTGCGAAAGCTCCGTCGCCCACGCGGGAACGATTTTTTCGCCGTTGAGAAAGACGCCTTCGCCGACGATTCCGGAAAAGAGCTCGTCCGCGTTGAAATTGTAGATCACGCCGAGCACGGGTTCGTTCCCGCGCATCAGGCCGATGCTCACGCAGGTGAGCGGCTGTCCGCGCTGATAATTGAACGTGCCGTCGAGCGGATCGACGACCCAGTAGAGCGTTCCCGGCGAATCATAGAGCGCGGGATCGCCGCCGAGCTCCTCGCCGAAGAGCGGCAGCCCCGTCGCGGCGAGGCGTTCCCGCACGAGCTTTTCCGAGTTCACGTCGGCGGCGAGCTTCACGTCCGTCGTCGTGCTGAGGGAGACACTGCGGTCGCCGCCGGCGCGCAGAACCGCGCCCGTGTCGCGCGCCGCGTGTTCGGCGATTTCGAGGAGTTTTTTCAGTTCCGGGATGTTTTCCATGGTGATGCCTTCAGTTTCTCGCCGCCCGCCGCAGAAGGACGAAGCCGACGATCTGGTAAAGAATGTTCGGAATCCAGACGAGCACGTCGGGACGCCACGCGGGATCCTCGATCCACGAGACGAACGTCGTCAGCACGTAGAACGTGAGCGCGAGCGCGAGCGCGATGCCGATGTTCACGAAGGTCTCCGAGCGCGAGACGCGGATGCCGAGGGGAATGCCCAGAATCGCGAGCGAAAAGCACGCCACCGCGGACGTCAGATAATTCTGAATCTGCAGCTGGATCTGAATGCGCTCCGCCTCGACGGCTTCGGGCGCGTCCTTCTGCGGATCGGTGCGCCAGCCGGTTTCGCGCAGTTCGAGCAGCTCCGGCAGCGTGAACCAGCGCAGCTTGCGGTTCTTTTTCGAGACGATTTCCCGGCTGAGGATCTTGCCCAGCGGAATGACGACGGAGGCGTGCCCCGCCTTGGAAAAACTTAGGTGAGAGCCGGCGACGTCGTCCGGCGCGCGGCGGGAACGCTCTTCGGAAACCGCCTGCGAGAGCTCGATGCTGAGCGAGTCTTCGCCGTCGTCGTCCTGCGCCTCGACGAAGAGAATGGTCGCCTCCTGCGCGTGCGTCGTGCGGATCGGGCGCGAGTGCCCGTCGAGCTCCCAGATCCAGAAATTCTTGAGCTTGTCGCCTTCGCGCGCCTCCGCGTAAATCGTGTAGCCGGGAAAATCCGAAAAGAGCGTTCCCGGCACGATGAGCTTCGTCGGCGAATCGCGGAACGTGCTTTTCAGAATCGAGCGGTAGGCGCCCGCCGCGCTCGGCGCCCAAAAGCAGTTGATGTAGCCGGAAACGCCGACGCCGACGATCGCGATGAAGAAAATCGGCGCGACGATGCGCCAGAGATTCATGCCCGCCGCCTTCATCGCGAGAATCTCGTTCGAAGCCGACATGCGCCCGAGTATCAGCAGCACGCCCGTCAGCATCCCCAGCGGCATCGCGTACGGCACGACGCTCACCGAAATCAGCCCGACGATCTCGAACAGCATCGACATGGAGATGCGCCCGTTCGCCAACTCGCCGACGACGCGCCGAAGCACGTTTCCGGTGACCAGCACGAAAATGAAAAGCCCGAGCGACATGACCACGGCGCTCGCGAGCTGAACGAACATATAACGGGAAAGCGTCTTCACGGAAAGCGGAACGAAGGAAAAAGTTTTCTTAAAGGCTAAGCGACCTTCCCGCGGAACGCGACAAAGATTTTCGCGCGGGAGATCAAAACTCCGCGCGGCGGCGTTCCCGCGCGTGAATTTTCTTGCCCCGCGGGGCGAGAAAGGCGAGACTGTGAGTGCCGTGCGGGAACGCGGACGTTGCCGCGCGGATCGATTTTTTCAAAACAAAACCAAAATTCGTTCAGACTTATGTCCTCAGCAAAAGACTCCAAATACAATATCCCCGCGATCGCGGCTCAGTTCGCCGTGTACGGCGACTTCGTGGACGCGTTCCCGTACGGCAGCGGCCACATCAACGACACGTTCTGCGCCGTGTTCGACCAGGGCGCGACGCGCGTGCGCTACATCATCCAGCGCGTCAACTCCTACATCTTCAAGAACCCGCAGGGGCTCATGGAGAACGTCGCGCGCATCTGCCGCCACTCGTTCGACAAGCTCAAGGCGAACAAGGCTCCCGACGCCTCCCGCCGCACGCTGACGCTCATCCCGACCAAGACCGGCGCGGACTGGTACGTGGACGCCGAGGGCAACTACTGGCGCTGCTACATCTTCATCGAGCGCGCCCGCGGCTACGACGTCATCGAGACCACCGAACAGGCGTTCCAGGCGGCGCGCGCGTTCGGCAATTTCCAGAAGCTCCTCGTGGACATTCCCGGCGGCCGCCTCGTCGAGACAATTCCGGACTTCCACAACACGCGCAAGCGCTTCGAGACGTTCCAGAAGTCGCTCGCGGCGGACGTCAAGAACCGCGCCGCCGGCGTCAAAAAGGAAATCGACTTCATCCTCGCGCGCGAAAAGGACTGCTCCGTCGTGCTCGACGCGATGGCGAAGGGCGAAATCCCCGAACGCATCGCGCACCAGGACACGAAGCTGAACAACGTGCTCATCGACGACTACACGCTCGAAGGCATCTGCGTCATCGACCTCGACACCTCGATGCCGGGCTCGGCGCTCTACGACTTCGGCGACATGGTGCGCACCTCGACCTCGCCCGCGAAGGAGGACGAAGTCGATCTCTCCAAGGTCGCGATGCAGTTCAAGTTCTTCGAAGCGCTCGCGAAGGGCTACATCAGCTCCGCCGGCGACTTCCTCAACGCGAAGGAACGCGAGCTGCTCCCGTTCTCGGGCAAGCTGCTCACGCTCGAATGCGGCATGCGCTTCCTGACGGACTACCTCGACGGCGACCTGTACTTCAAGACGACGCGCCCCGAGCACAACCTCGACCGCTGCCGCACGCAGTTCCGCCTCGTCGAATGCATCGAGGAGCAGATGGACGCGATGAACGCGCTCGTCGCCTCGCTCTGAACCCGTTCCCGCAGAATGAAAAAAAGCGTTCCCGCGATTCTCTTCGCGGGAACGTTTTTTTGCGCCGGAAACGCCAAAATGAAAGACGCGCTCCCGGAAGAAGACCGGGAACGCGTCTTTCGGATTCGGAGAAAGGCGCGAAGGCTTAGTCCGCGGGAGCGGCGGCGGCCTCGTCGTCGCCCTCGATGACTTTGCAGATGCCGATGACCTCTTCGCCGGACTTGACGTCGATGTCCATCAGCTTGACGCCCTGCGCGGCGCGCCCCGTGCGGCGGATGCCCTTGACCGGCATGCGGATCGCCTGCCCGCCCTTCGTGAGCAGCATGATCTGATCCGTCTCGAGAACGCTGAGCGCGCCCGCGACGCCGGACTTGTTCTTGATGCCGATCACGCCGACGCCGCCGCGGTTCTGCTTGCGGAAGACTTCGCCTTCCTCGTCGTCGTACTGCGTGCGTTTGCCGATGCCGTTCTTGCCCGCGATGAGCAGCGTGCAGGAGGGATCGACGACTTCCATCGCGACGACGGAATCGCCTTCGCGCAGGCGCATTCCCGTCACGCCGGCGGCGGAGCGGCCGAGGTTGCGCGCGTCGGTCTCGTCGAAGCGGATCGTCATGCCGTTCTCGGTGATGAGAATGACCTGATCGTTCCCGTTCGTGAGCTTGACGGAGATGAGCGCGTCGCCGTCGCGCAGATTGATCGCGATGATGCCGCGGCGGTTGCAGTTTTTGTACTCCGAGAGCGTCGTCTTCTTGACGACGCCGTTCTTCGTGCAGAAGAAGACGTTCTTCGTGTCCGTGAAGTCGGGAATGCAGAGCAGCGTCGCGAGTTTTTCGCCTTCCTGCATTTCGATGACGTTGGCGATGGAGCGGCCCTTGGAGGTGCGGGAACCTTCCGGAATTTCGTATGCCTTCTGCACATACACGCGTCCCTTGTTCGTGAAGAACATGATCGTGTCGTGCGTCTTCGCGGAGAAGAGATATTCGATGAAGTCCTCGTTGTGCGTCTCCGAGCCGATGAGCCCCTTGCCGCCGCGCTTCTGCGTGCGGTAGAGATCGATCGGCGTGCGCTTGATGAAGCCTTCGTGCGAGACGGAGATCATGCAGCCTTCGTTCGGGATCACGTCTTCGGGGCGGAACTCGCCTTCCGCCGCCTGAATCTGCGTCTTGCGCGGCGAGTCGTACTTCTTCGCGGTCTCGCGCAACTCGGATTTGACGAGCCCGAGGAGCTTCTTTTCGTTGGAAAGAATGAGGCGGCATTCCTCGATGAAGCCCATCAGCTGGACGTATTCCTCTTCTATCTTGTCGATTTCGAGACCGGTGAGCTGATACAGGCGCATGTCGAGCACGGCGTTGCACTGGCGCTCCGTGATTCCGTATTTGTCCATGAGGCGGGAACGCGCCTCGTCGCGGTCCTTCGAGGAACGGATGATGTGCACGAAATCGTCGAGGTAGCGGTAGGCGATCTTGAAGCCTTCGAGAATGTGCGCGCGGTCTTCCGCCTTGCGCAGACGGAACTTCGTGCGGCGCGTGATGACTTCGCGGCGGTGCTCGATGAAGCATTCGAGCATTTCCTTGATGTTCATCTGCTTCGGGCGGTTTTTGTCGAGCGCGAGCAGAATGACGCCGAACGAGGATTCGAGCTCCGTGTGCTTGAAGAGCTTGTTGACGACGACGCGCTCGGCGACGTCGCGCTTTAGCTCGAGCACGATGCGCGTGTTCGCGTCGGATTCGTCGCGCACGTCGGAGATTTCCGTGAAGACCTTGTCCTTCACCAGATCGGCGATGCGCGTGACGAGGTTGGCGCGGTTGACGTTGTAGGGAATCTCGGTGATGACGATCTGCTCGCGCCCGTTCTTCATCTCCTCGATGTGGGCGACGCCGCGCACGCGGACGATGCCGCGGCCGGTGCGCAGATACTGGCGGATGCCCTCGGTGCCGTTGATGACCCCGCCGGTCGGGAAGTCCGGCCCCTTCAGGATTTCCTCGATTTCTTCGAAGCTCGTGTTCGGGTCGTCGATGAGGCGGCAGGTGACTTCGACGAGCTCGCCGAGATTGTGCGGCGGAATGTTCGTCGTCATGCCGACGGCGATGCCGGTGGAGCCGTTCATCAGCAGGTGCGGGAGCGCGCACGGGAGCACGGTCGGCTCCGTCGTCGATTCCTTGTAGTTGGGCTGGAAATCGACGGTGTCTTCGTCGATGTCCTTGAGGAGCTCTTCGGCGAGCTCGGCGAGCTTACATTCCGTGTATCGGTAGGCGGCGGGAGAGTCGCCGTCGATGGAGCCGAAGTTCCCCTGCGGAATGACGAGCGGGTAGCGCATCACCCAATCCTGAGCGAGACGCACGAGCGTGTCGTAGACCGACGCGTCGCCGTGCGGGTGGTAGTTCTTCAGAACTTCGCCGACGACGCCCGCGCATTTGTCGAACGCGGCGTTGTGCCGGAGCCCTTCCCGCAGCATCGCGTAAACGACGCGGCGCTGCACGGGCTTGAGGCCGTCGCGCACGTCCGGGAGCGCGCGGGAGACGATGACCGACATCGAATAATCGATGTAGGCCGTCTGCATGATTTCGGAGATGTTCGTCGTGGAAAGACGTTCTTTGGCTGCTGTGTTTTCCATTGTTTAAAATCGTTTTCGTTTTGGTTGCCGGTTGTGAATTCGGTTTTTCCCGCAAAGACGCTAAGACGCGAAGTTCGGGAGGCGGACTTCCTCGTCGAGTCCGTTGACGCAGCGCGCGATGCCGTCCTTCATGAGGGCGGAATTGAAGTTCATCAGAAGCCCGAGTTTTTTGCCCGTCAGCTTCAGATACGTCTGCAGCTGCTTCAGATGAACGGGAAGCGTTTTTTCCACGGACTTGATTTCGATGATCACGAGATCGTTCAGGACGATGTCCGCTCGGAAGCCCTCTTCGAAGACTTCTCCGTCGAAACGGATCGAAATCGGAACCTGCCGCTTCACGTCGAGCCCGCGCTTCGCGAGCTGTTTCGCGAGAACCGTTTCGTAAACGGATTCGAGCAAGCCGGCGCCGAGACCGCGATGCACGAAAACCGCCGCGTCGACGGCGATTCGCGCAATCTCGTTTTCGGTCATCATCGTTCGAAAAATCCTTCCTTCTCCGCGTCTTTGCGTCTTTGCGGGAAACCCCGTCACACGTCGAGATAGGACGTGTTGAGCGCGTTGTCCTCGATGAACTGGCGGCGCGGCGGGACGTCGTCGCCCATCAGCATCGTGAACACGCGGTTGGCTTCCGCGGCGTCTTCGATCGTGACGCGCAGGAAGCTGCGCTTCGCGGGATCCATCGTCGTCTCGAAGAGCTGTTCCGGATTCATTTCGCCCAGCCCTTTGTATCGGGAGATCGTGAGGCCGCGGCGGCCGAGTTCGCGGATTTTCCCGACGAGCTCGAGCATCGAGTTCAGCGGGTGGCGCTTCTTGTCGTCGAGCGTTCCCGCGGCGGCGTCCTCTTCGCGGTGCTCGCCTTCGATCAGTTCGTAGCGCGGTTCTTCCGTCGCCGCGAAGCGGTTGATGTCCAGCCCGAGCGCGGACATTTCCTTCAGAATCTTCGTCAGCTGAGCGGCCTCGTAGATTTCATAGACGCTGATGCGCTGCTGCACCTTCACGCCGTCCACCTCGACTTCGGAGATGTTCTGCGGCGCGGTGACGTCGTCCACCTGGTAGCGGATGAAGAAGCTGATCTTTTCCTCTTCGGTGAAAAGGTATTCGTAGGTTTCGACGTTCCCGCGGCGGACGCGGGCGAGGAAGCGCGGGAGCTCCTGCGTCTCCGGCTTGTGCTGGTCGAGGAAGTCGGCGAGCGTGCAGCCGTAGCGCGTGACGCCGTTCCCGAGGCGTTCCAGGCGCGCCATGCATTCGACGATCTTGTCCACCTTGTCCGGCTCGAACATGTGGCTGTCGCGCTTGCGGAAGAGCGAGATGTCTTCCGAGCCGAGCTTGAGGAGCATGCGGTTCATGTCCGCGTCGGACTGCACGTACTGCTCCTTCTTCTTGCGCTTCACCTTGTAGAGCGGCGGCTGCGCGATGTACACGTAGCCCGCGTCGATGAGCCCGCGCATCTGGCGGAAGAAGAACGTGAGGAGCAGCGTGCGGATGTGCGCGCCGTCCACGTCGGCGTCCGTCATGATGACGATCTTGTGGTAGCGGCACTTCGCGAGATTGAATTTTCCGTCGTCCTTGCCCTCCTCGTGGCCGGTGCCGATTCCGGTGCCGATCGCGGTGATCATGTTGCGGATCATTTCGCTGTTGAGCATCTTGTCGATGCGCGCCTTTTCGACGTTCAGAATCTTGCCGCGCAGCGGGAGAATCGCCTGGTACTTGCGGTCGCGGCCCTGCTTGGCGGAGCCGCCCGCGGAATCGCCCTCGACGATGTAGAGCTCGCACAGAGCCGGATCCTTTTCCGAGCAGTCCGCGAGCTTGCCGGGCAGCCCGCCGCCGGAAAGCACGCTCTTGCGCACGGTCTCGCGCGCCTTGCGGGCGGCCTCGCGCGCCTTG
This sequence comes from Candidatus Spyradosoma sp. SGI.093, assembly GCF_050314555.1. Taxonomy (NCBI): domain Bacteria; kingdom Pseudomonadati; phylum Verrucomicrobiota; class Opitutia; genus Candidatus Spyradosoma; species Candidatus Spyradosoma sp. SGI.093. The sequence goes on from NZ_JBNPNH010000002.1 coordinate 207,221, forward strand.
GCGGCGTTGCACGCCGCCTCGATGACGGCCTTCGCCATCTTCGGATCCTTCTCGAACGCGTACTGCAGCCCTTCGCCGACGACCTTCTGCACGACGCCCTCGACTTCCGGATTCGTCAGGCGCGTCTTGTTCTGCGACTGGAATTTCGGGTCGGGGTGCTTCACGGAGATGATCGCCACGAGCCCTTCGCGCATGTCGTCGCCCGTGAGCTTCGGATCCTTGTCCTTGATGAGATTGTTCGCCTTGGCGTAGTTGTTGACGACGCGCGTCAGCGCCGAGCGGAAGCCGGAAAGGTGCGTGCCGCCCTCGGGATTCGTGATCAGGTTCGTGTACGCGAAGACGAGCTCCGTGTATTTCTTGTTGTACTGAATCGCGACGTCCACCGTCATCTTCACCGGATGCGTGCGCCCCGGAGGCGGCGCGTATCTGTCGTTCATGACGAGCGGCGCGCTCGGGTCCGTGATGTCCACTTCGTTGGAGATGAGAATCGGCTTCGCCATGAGCAGCTCCTCGTTCTGGTTGAGGAAGCGCGCGTATTCGGCGAGCCCTTCGCGGAAGTGAAAGCGGTCGGAATGCCCCGTGCGCTCGTCCGCCACGGAAATCGTGATGCCGGGAACGAGGAACGCGAGCTCGCGCATGCGGCGCAGCAGCGTCTCGTATTTGAACTCGAGCACGGTGAAGATTTCCGGATCCGGGTGAAAAGTGATCTTCGTGCCCGTCTTCTTCGTCTTGCCGAGGACGTGAATCGGCACGGTCACTTCGCCGCGGCAGAACTCCATGCTGTGCACCTCGCCTTCGCGGCAGACTTCCGCGACGAAATGGTCCGAGAGCGCGTTCACGCACTTGGCGCCGACGCCGTTGAGACCGCCGGAAACCTGATACGCGCCCTTCTCGAACTTGCCGCCCGCGTGAAGATTCGTCAGCACGAGCTCGAGCGTCGGGATTTTTTCCTCCGGGTGAATCGCCACGGGAATGCCTCGGCCGTTGTCCTCCACGGAAACGCTCCCGTCGCCGTGAATCGTCACGGAAATTTCGGTGCAGAAGCCCGCGAGAGCCTCGTCGATGGAATTGTCCACGATCTCATAGACGCAGTGATGGAGCCCCGTCTCGTTCGTGTCGCCGATGTACATGCCCGGGCGTTCCCGCACGGCCTTGAGGCCCTTCAGGCGCTTGATGTCCGCCGCGCCGTAGGAAGCCTTGCCGGCGTTTTTCTGGCTGATCTTGTCTGTATTTTCGCTGTCGCTCGTCATAATTTTTCAAAGGTTTTTCCGCGCGTCCGAAAACGCGCATTTTAAGGGGTCATCATGCTCTAAAACGCGCGGGAACGCAAACGATTTTTTGCCGCCGCGCCCCGCCTCCGCGTCAGTATTCATAAGGGGAAAACGCGTTTTCCGCGCCGCCGGAACGACCGCGCCCGACGCCGGGGGAATTTTGACTTTGCGCGGTCGGCGGGAATGCGCGAAAATGCGCCGCATGATCGCCGAAAAACACCTCGAAGAACTCCGCGCCTTCGCGGAAACGCTCGCCGACGCCGCCCGCGAAATCGTCGCCGGCTACCACGCGAAAGCCTCCACCGAAATCGAAATCAAGCCCGACGGCTCGCCCGTCACCGTCGCCGACAAGGAATGCGAACGCGCCCTGCGCGCGATGATCAAGGCGAAATATCCGAATCACGGCATCATCGGCGAGGAATTCGGGAACGAAAACCTCGACGCGGAATTCGTCTGGTCGCTCGATCCGATCGACGGCACCAAGTCCTTCGTCTCGCGCGTCGCGCTTTACGGCGTCCTCTTCGGTCTGCTCCACGAAGGGCGTCCGCTCATCGGCGTCATCGATCAGCCGATCGTGCGGGAACGCATCGTCGGCGACTGCCGCGAAACGCGCCTCAACGGCGTTCCCGTCCGCGTCTCCGAGACGCGGCGCGTCGCCGACGCCCTGCTGCTCACGACCGACCTCATCGACTGCGAGACCAAGCACCCGAACGAAAACTGGAACGCCCTGCTCCACCGCGCGCGCCTCTTCCGCACCTGGGGAGACTGCTGCGGCTACCTGCTCGTCGCCTCCGGGCGCGCGGACGTCATGGCGGATCCGGAGCTCTCGCCCTGGGACCTCTACCCGCTGCTGCCGATTCTGCAGGGCGCGGGCGCCGTCGTCACCGACTGGCGCGGGAACGACCCGCTCCGCGCCACGTCGATTCTCGCCGCGAATCCGCGCCTCCACGCCGAAGCCCTGGAAATCCTCGCCTCCTCCCCCTCCGCCTGACGGGCGTTCCCGCGAAGGCGCCGGAACGTTCCCGCCGGGAATTTCGAGCCGCCGCCGCGCCGCCGCTTAAAGTGTTGCCTGGCGGCGGCCGAAAAATTAGTTTCGGCGAATCATGAAATCCGCCACGCGCACCGCCGCAGACAAAGAAAAGAAAGCCGCCGAAGAAGCGACGGCTTCGAAGCCCGCCCGCCCCGCCGGGAACGGTCTGCTCCACATCGACAAAGATTTCGTCGCCGCCCTGCCGCTGCTCCAGTACCAGGGGAAAATCGAAGTGATCGTCGACGAAAAAGCCGCGCGCAAGGCCGTCGCCGCGCTCGCGAAGGAAAAGGTGCTCGGCTTCGACACGGAGACGCGCCCGTGCTTCACCCGCGGGAACGGCTATCTGACCTCGCTCGTGCAGCTCTGCGGCAGAAAATGCGCCTACCTGTTCCGCCTCGACTACTGCGGCGGCGTTCCCGTGCTGTTTCCGATTTTCGAAAATCCGCAGATTCTGAAGGTCGGCGTCGCCGTCAAGGAAGACGTGCTCCACCTAAAGAAACGCGCGCCGTTCGACGACGCCGGCTTCGTGGACGCGAGCGTGTACACGCGCAAGGCGGGCATCGACAACACGGGCCTGCGCGCGCTCTGCGCCCACTATCTCGGCGGGCGCATCTCCAAGAACGCCCAGGTCTCGAACTGGGCGGCGAAGACGCTTTCCGACCAGCAGATCGTTTATGCGGCGACGGACGCGTGGACGAGCCGAGAGCTCTTTCTGAAGCTGCAGAAACTCGGCGTCGCGCCGCAGGAAATCGACCGCGGCTCCATCTGCGCCGCGCCCCCGCCGAAGAAGGACGCGCGGAAGAAGAAGCCCGAAAAGGAAGACGCGGAAACGGCGACGGACGCCGACGCGCCGAAGAAACGCCGCCGTCGCGGACGCCGCGGCGGGCGTTCCCGCGCCGGGAAAGCCGACTGACCGCCCGCCGGCGGCGCCCCTCTCACGCGTTCCCGTCCTTGTATTTGTAGAAGAACGAGAAGACGCCGAAGACGACGGCGACCGCCGCCATCAGCGCCGCGAAGAAGTAAAAGCGCTCCGCCGCCGAAAGGTCCCGCGCCAGCGCGACGACGAGCACGACGAGGAAGTTGCCCACCGTCGTCGTCAGGTTCCACAGGCTCGTGATCGTGCTGCGCATCGCGGCGGGCGCCTGCGAGAACGCGAACTCGAGCCCCGTCGCCGAAAAGAGCACTTCGCCCAGCGTCAGCACGAAATACGGGAGCGCCATCCACCACACGGAGATCGTCGGCGTTCCCGCCGCGAGCGAGGCGTCCACGGAGCGCTGCAGCAGCGCGCAGATCACGAACGAGGCGGCGGTGAGCAGCATCCCGAGCGTCATGCGGCGCAGGGGCGTCGCCCGGAACAGGCGAGTGCGGTTCAGCGCGGGATAGACGAAGAAGGAAAGCACGGGAATGAGCGACATCACGAAGATCGGATTGATGTTCTGCATCGTTTCCGTGTTGATCGGGTAGGAGAAAAGCGTGGTCGCGCTCATCTGCCCGCCGAGAATCACCCAAGTCGTCGCCATCTGGTCGAACAGCGCCCAGAAGACGGGAATGACGGCGAAGAGCAGCAGGATTCCGCGGATCGCGCGGAAGCGCTCGCCCAGCGTCATCGACGGCGCGGGAACGGCGGCGGCGGATTTTTTCTCCGAAGAGGAAGCGGCGGCGGAGCCGGCGGGAACGTCCGGATGCGCCTCGCGCGCGAGCTTCATCAGCGCCCGCGGCAGAAACGCCGCCAGCCCGAACAGCGCCGCGACCGCGAAGAACGCCGCGACGCCCGCGCCCGCGACGAAGAGCGCCCTGCCGAACGCGTCGGCGGACGTCGCCGCCTCGCCGAGCATTTCCGGCTTCGCGAGCATCATCAGCGCGCAGAAAAACCAGCCCGGCACGGCGCCGTAGAGCGCGGCGGAACTCAGCACGCGCCGCGCGACCGTTCCCGCGGGCTCGGCGAGCCACTCGCCCAAAGTCCGCTTGTAGCCGGGCGTTCCCGCGGCGAAAACGAGCGTCGCCAGTCCCATCGCGATGCCGGGAATGCCGAACGCCCACGCGTAGCCGATTTCGTTCTTCAGCACGGGAATGAGCCCGAACGCGAAGAACGAGCCGAAATTGATCGCCCAATAGAACATGCCGAAGTCGCGCTGGTCCGGCGAAAACTGCTCGCCCATAAACGAGGACACGCAGGGCTTGATGCCGCCCGAGCCGAACGCGATCAGCGCGAGCCCGACCGCGAGCCCCGTCTCGCTGCCGACGGTGAGCGCGAGCGTCGCGTTCCCGCACACGTAGAACAGCGACATCACGAGAATCGTCCAGTAGCGCCCCCAGAACTTGTCCGCGATCCAGGCGCCGAGCAGCGGCATGAAATACACGCCCATCGTGAAGAGGTGTCCGACGGTCGTCGCGAAGTCGTTCGCCGCGCGCAGCCCGTCCGCCCCGCTCGCCGAAAGCTCCTTGAGCAGCTCGTGCACGATGTAGAGCGTGAGAATGCTGCGCATGCCGTAGAAGCTGAAACGCTCGCACGCCTCCGTGCCGACGATGAAGAACACGGATTTCGGGAAGCGGGATTTTTTCGCGGGAACGCCGCAGGCGGCGCGGGCGACGGAAGTTTCGTTCGGGTTCATGACTGGGAAAAATACGTTGAAGCGCGAGCTTATTCCCGCCGCGCCGACGCTGTCAGCAAAGAAACGCGGGAAACCGCTGCGTTCGCGCTCAGAGAACTTTCAGGACGACGAACGCGCCCGCCGCCGCGAGGAGAAGAAGCGCGAGCACGCAGAGCGCCGTCCGTTTCCGCGACGGGTTTTCCGTGAGGTATTCCACCGCGCCGAGCGCGCATTCCTGAAAAAACTCAAGAATCAGCGAAACCAAGAATTCCATATTTTCCTTTCAGAAAAAACGTTCCCGCGGCGAAACGCAAGCGGCCGAACATTAAAAAAATGCAATGTTTCTCCGCGCGGGGCGAGCGGGCGGAGAATCAGTCGCGGGAACGCAGCACGAGGCGGTAGCCGAGACCGCGGACGGCTTCGATCTCGCAGACGCCGGCGAGCTTGCGGCGCAGGCGGGACACGAAGACCGCCGGGCTCTGCGAAACCGTTTTCCCCGGATTCGTCTTCCACACGGCGGCGAGCAGCTCCGAAAGCGGCACGACGAGCCCCGCCTCCTCCGCGAGCCGCCGCAGCAAAAAAAACTCGCGCAGGCTCAGCGCGATCTCCGTCCCGTCGCCGCGGACGACGCACGCGCGGGCGCAGTCCAGCAGCCCGTCGCCGATCCGCAGGCGCGCCGCGGGTTCGCGCCGTTCCCGCCCCGCCGCGGAGGAGACGCGCAGCGCGGCGCGGATGCGCGCGGAAAGCTCGCGCAGGCTGAAAGGCTTGGCGAGATAGTCGTTCGCGCCCGCGTCCAGCCCGGAGACGCGTTCGTCGATTTCGCCGAGCGCGGAGACGATGACGACGGGAACGCTCTCGCCGACGGCGGCGCGCAGTTCGCGCAGCAGCGCGATTCCGTTCCCGTCAGGCAGCATCACGTCGAGCAGCGCGAGCGCGAAATCCGCCTCGGCGAAAGCGCGGCGGGCGTCCGTCGCGTCCGCGCATTCGATCACGCCGAAGCCCTCGGCGCGCAGATGCGCCGCGACGCGTTCGCGGATCACGGAATTGTCTTCGACGTAAAGGAGTTTTGGAGACATTTTTCGGAAAGACGGCGCCGTCAATAATGACCGGCGGGCGCCGCCGCGCGAGGAAAAAATTTCCCCGCGACGATTTTTAGCCGCCCCGAAGGGGCGGAACAAACGTAACCCCATGCGCGCCGCGAAGCGCGCGCTTGGGGGACGCTCCGCACACCGAACGCGCCTGAAAGGCGCAACCGCCCAGCCCGCGAACGTCCGACCTCGCGCGCTGCGCCGTTCCCGCGGGGGCAGTTGCGCCTTTCAGGCGCGTGTTCTTTTTTGAGTCCCCTGCCCCAAGCGGCGTTCCGCCGCATGGGGTTATTTTTGTTCCGCATTTCATGCGGATTCGCCGCGGGAACGTCTGGGGGCGGAGACGTCCGCGTCTCCGTCGCGGGGAGCGCGGGAACGCAGCGCGGCGAAAATGCGTCCTCGGAGAAGCGGACGCCGCACGGACGAAGGCAGGAATGCCTTCGCCCCCGCGCCCCGGAAGGTCCGGCGTCATTTGCTGAGCAAAGGCAGTTCGAGGCGGAAGGTCGTTCCCGCGGAGTCGCTTTTCAGCAGGGAGAGGCGGCCGCCGAAGGCGCGCGCGGCGCGCGCCGAAATCGCCAACCCGAGACCGAGCCCGCGCGACGCCGAACCGCCCGCGAACGGCGTGAAGAGCCGCGCGCGGACCTCGGGCGGAATGCCCGGCCCCTCGTCCGCGACGTCGATGAAGAGCCGACGCCCCGCGACGCGCGCGCGGAACGCGACCAGGTTGTCGCCGTCGTCGCGGCGGGCGTGCTTCGCGGCGTTGTCGGCGAGGTTGAAGAGCACGCGGCCGAGCGTCTCCTCGTTGACGAAGAGGCGGCGTTCCCGCGCGGCGGGCTCGACGTCGAAAATCACGTCCATGTCCGCCGCGAAAAGGCGCTCGGCGATGCGGTCGGAGACGCGCCGGAAAAAGGCGTCCACGGAGATCTCCGCCGCGGGAACGCGGAATTTCCCCGAACGCATGCGGGAAAACAGCAGGAGATTTTCGACGATGTCGCTCAGCTCCGAAGCGCTGCGGCGCATGCGGTCCAGCTCGCCGCGCACGGCGGGATCGCCGCAGCGTTCGTGCGCCGTTTCCGCGCAGAGGCGCAGCTCGGCGAGCGGCGTCTTCAGCTCGTGCGAGACGGACGAGGCGAAGAGCCGGCGTTTTTCGCTCAGCAGAAACACGCGCACGGCGAGCGCGAAAATCGCGGCGAGCATCGCGGCCGCGCCCGCGAGCGCCAGAAGCACGGCGCGCTCCGCCGCGACGGATTCCGCGTGCGGACGCGGCGCGAGGTCGAACTCCAGCTTCGCGCCGGGCAGCCCACGCACGACGCCGAAGCCGCGCGCCTCCGCGACGGGAACGACGCGCATCACGGCGTTTTCCGTGCGCGCCAGCCGTTCCCGCGACTCCGCCTCGAACGCGCGGAAAAGCGCGTCCGCCGAAAGAACGACGCCCTGCGCGCCGCCGTTCCCGCCGCCGCGCCGCATCAGAAAATAATCTCCGTCCGCGCGGAACGCGGAAAATTTTTCGCCGAGCTCCGCGGGCGTTCCCGCCGAGGGCGGAAGCGCGTCCGCGAGCGCCTTCACGGGCAGAGCCGCGCCCGCGCGCGAAGCGGCGGCGCGCACCGACGCCTCGGAAAAATCCTCCGGCGGAATCGCGTCGAGCGCCTCCGCGAAACGCGTCCACTCGCGGAAAATCTCGGTCTCGCGCGCCTGCGTCAGCTCGACGACGCGCGCGGCGCGGATCTCCGCCTCGCGCGTCGCGCGGATTTCGCGCACGTTCACGCCGAGCCAGGCGAGCGCGGCGAAGCCCGCGGAAACGCAGGCGGCGAGCGCCGCGCAGAGCAGCAGCGTTCCCGCCCTCACCGCGCGCCTCCTTTCTCCAGAGCCGCCGACGGCGCGGGCGCGGGAAATGCCGCGTCGCCCTGCCACACGTCGAGCCGCGCCGCGCCGCGCGCGGAATCGCTCGGGAAATAATGCACGGGCACGCTCCCGAGACGGACGCGGAGAATCTTCAGCTCGTCGGCGAGACCGAAGACCTTGCGCGAGCGCGTCGGCGCGCGTTCGAGCAGCGTGCGCCCGGAATCGTCGGCGAGCACGAGGCGGTCGCCCTCGGGCAGACTTTCGCGGAGACGCTTCAGCGCGGCGCGGCAGCGCGCGTATTCGGCGTCGTTCCTCGGCTCGCGGGCGAGCATCAGCACGGCGCGGCGCGAGCGCGGCGAAAATTCGACCGAGGAAAAAAGCGCGTTCCCGCCGGGAATTTTCCGGAAAAGCGAATCGGAGGAAACGAGCGTTCCCGCGTTCTCGCGCTCCCGCGCGCAGGCATCGAGCGCCGCGAAGACGCCCGCCGCCGTTCCCGCGGAAACGGCGAAAAGCGCGGCGGTCACGAAAAGTCTTCCGAAACGCGTATTCATCGAAACGCCCGCTATTGCGGAAGTTTTCCCGCCGCGAGTCAAGCGGAGAAACATTACATTTTTTTAATGTTTCTCCGCTTGCGTTCCGCCTCGGGCTCGCCTTGCATACGTCTCAAAAAAAATGAAGACTCCGCCCATGAAAAAAATCATCGCACTCGTCGCTCTCTGCTGCGCGACGCCGTTTTTCTCCGCCTGCGGAGACGACGCCCGAAACGTCCCCGCCGAAGACTTCGAAGGTCTGACGGCGAGGAGCTATTCGGAATTCGTCCGCGATCCCGCGATGTTCCGTCTCCGCGACGTCCGCTCTTACGAAACGCTACTCTACGCGCCATTCCGCGACCGCCTCGCGGAGAATCTCCGCCGGAACTATCCCGACTTCGATCCCGACGGGAACGCGGACCATCGGCGGTTTCTGTACCTGTTGAGCTCCCCGCCGGCACGCCGGGAACTCGCGTCCGGGCTTCCGCCTTCGATGCGCGACATCGAGGAAGCCTTCAACCGGCAGTCGCTCGCCGACGAAATCGAGGCCTCCGACGCGCTCTACGCCTGTCTGCGCGCCAAGCCCGGTCTGCTTTGGGTCAAGCTCGCCGCGCTCGAATTCTGCCTCTCCGCCGAAAAAAACAGCGGGAAAAACTTCATGCTTCAGCGCAATCACGAGGCGAAACGCCGCTTCATTCCCGTCTTTCTGCGCGCGCACCCGAACGACCCGCTTGCCGCCTACGCCGTCTTTTCATGGTTCTACGACGCGAAGGCGGAATATTTTTCGGAATCGGACACGGACGATCCGTGGATTCGGCTCATGCTCGAGGGCATCCGTTTCCGCAGGAAGGCGTGGGAAGCCCGCGGCGACGGATTCGCCTACACCGTCACGGAAGCGGGCTGGATCGCGTTTAGGGAAAATCTCGAGCTCGCGATCGACCGTTTCGAAAAGGCGGGAGCGTTGCGCCCCGAATTCCCGAACCCGTTCGTGCTTTCGGCGAACGCCGCGCTGTCGTGTTCCACGCTGGGAGACGATCCGATCCCGTTCGCGAAAAAGGCCATGCTCGCGGCGGTCGACAACGGACTCGTCGGCGCGACGACCGCGAATTATCTGCTCCCGCGCTGGGGCGGCTCTCATCGGGAAATCCGCGAATTCGTCATGAACTGCGTTCGAAACGCTCCCGCGGGCACGAACGTTCCCGCGCAGGCGATCGACGCGTTCGACACGCTGAAATGCGACCTGCGCTTTCCCGCGCGCCTCGCCTTTTTCACGCCGGAGCTTTGGGAGGCGTTCGCCGCCTTCCGCCGACGCGAAAAGGAAGACGGTCGCGAGTTCGCGCCGAATTTCTCCGCGCGGCTCGCGCTCGCCTGCGGCGCCTATGACGCCGCCGCGCGCATTTTCGAGGCGAACCGGCAGACCTGCGAAAACTACGCAGCGAGCCTGCGCGGCGACGCGGATCCCGACCGGAACGTTCTCGCCTTCATCGATCTGCCGAGCTTCGTTCCCGCCTTCACGACGGGAACGCGGGCCTCGGAAATGCGGACCCTTCTCGACGCGCTGCGTTCCCGCAAGACCGCGACGCCCGAGACGAAAAACGCGCTCGAGGCGATCATCCGCGACGAGACCGCCGACGCGAACACGCGCCAGGTGGCGTTCGATCTCTACCTGCGGCTCTTCGTCGCGCGGCGCGACGATTTCGCGGCGTTTCCGGAACGGGCTCTGGCGCGCCATCTTTGGAATTACTATTACATGATCAAAAAAGACGACTTCCCGGAAGAAGAACTGAAAGAGCTCCTTTCCCTCGCGGCGTGCGTTCCCGGACAGGCGGCGGCGTCGCACAGAGGCAGAGACCTCTTCGTCTATTCCGTTCCCGAAATGCTGGTTCGCGGATTTTTCTCCCAAAACCTTTCCGAAGGGAAGAAGGAACTCTTCGCGGAAATGCTCTGCCGCAACGATCCCGCCGAAGCCCGAAAGCTGATGAACCGCGCGCGGAACACCTACGATTTTCGGCTGATGAGAATGCTCGCGGAGCACGGCGCGTCCGCGGAAGACGTCCGACAGGAACGGAACGCCTCCTACTTCATCCAGTGCCCTAAAAAAGAACGCCCGGCCCTCCTGAAAGCTCTGTTGAAATGCGGCTTCGACCCGAACTTTCCCGAATTTGAGGGTTCGCTGCTCGCCGTGTGCTGCATGCAGGGCGATTTCGAGTCCGCGGAAACGCTGCTCGCGGGCGGCGCCGATCCTCAATGGCGACCGAACGGCTCGAAAAGTCTCGCGGACGTGCTGCGCGACAAAGGCGCCCGCGACGCGGCGTTGCGGAAATTCTGCGAAAAACACGGAATCACGGCGACGCGCTGAGGCGACCGCCGCGAGTCAAGCGGAGAAACATTACATTTTTTTAATGTTTCTCCGCTTGCGTTTCGCCGAAGCCGTTTCCGGGTTCGCAGGAGAGCACGACGGGCTCGGCGGCGCGGCGGGAACGCGCGGGAACGCGAAAAAATATCCCGCGGAACTCGCGGATTCCCGCAGATTTTTTGAATCCACGACTTGCGCGAAAAGACGGACGCGCGCTCCGCAAAAAAATCGTCTCGCCTCCGCGGGAAGGCTCGGGTGAGAATCGCGCTCATGAAACGCAATCTTTTTCTCGCCTCGATTTCCTGCGCCGCGTTGTGCGCGGGAACGCTCTTCGCCGCGGACGACGCGCTCGTCGAGCTGAAGCTCGAACTGCCGCCGGCGGCGCTCGTCGGCACGCCACAGCCGATCCGCGTTCCCGCCGAACGGCTCGCACCCGCGAAGAATCCGACGCTGAAGATTCCGCGCGGCTGCACGAATCTCGCGCTCGGGAAGCCCGTGAGCGCCTCCGACCCGAATCCCGTCGTCGGCGAGCTCGCCTACCTGACGGACGGCGACAAGGACGGCGACGAGGGCTACGAAGTGGAGCTCGCGCCGGGCGCGCAGTGGATCCAGATCGACCTCGGCGAGTCCGCCGAAATCCACGCGATCGCGCTGTGGCACTACCACCGGCAGAAGCGCGTCTATCACGACGTCGTGATTCTCGTTTCCGACGATCCCGCGTTCGCGAAGGGCGCAGTCGTCGTCTTCAACAACGACTTCGACGACACGCTGAAATTCGGCAGGGGCGAAGACCGGCTCTACGTCGAGACGCGCGCGGGCAAGCTCGTTCCCGTGAACGGCGCGCGCGGCCGCTACGTGCGTTTTTACTCGCGCGGGAACACTTCCGACGGCGGCAACCACTACATCGAAGCCGAAATCTACGGCAAGTGAGGCGCCCGCGCGGGCGTTCCCGAAAAACGGAATGGACAAAATTCCCGCGGTCGGGGCATATTAGCGCTTTCTCATCATGAAGGCATTTTCTGCGATTTTTTGGGCGGTCACGGGGCTGACCGCGCTTTCGGCGCTCGGCGCCGTCGCCGCGCCGAACGACGAAGTTTCGGTCGAGGCGGACATTCAGGTTCTCATCCGCCGCGGCATTCTTCCCGTCCGCGTCGAATCGGCGGACGCCAGGCTGAGCGGAGCCGTCCGGCGGGCGCTCGGGCTGCACGGCGCGTTCGACGTGAACGCGGCCTCGCGCTCGGCGGCGGTCATCCGCGTCTCGCGCGACGGGAACGGGCTTTCGGCGCAATGCTCGGGAACGAGCCGCGCCTTCGCGGGAACGCTTTCCGTCGCGGGAACGGGCGACGCGGCGCTCGCCGAGCTCTGCGACAGGATCGTGGTCGCCGTCGGCAAGACGTACGGCTGGAACCTGAAGCCGCTCTTCGCGAAGACGCGGCTCGCCTTCTCCTCCGACGCGACGGGCGCGCGGGAAATCTATTTTTCCGACCTGCTCTGCCGCGACGTGCGCCGCGCGACGAGCCACAGGCGCATCGCGATCATGCCCTACTGGGACACGAACGGCCGCCGCCTGCTCTACACGACGTATCACGCGAGCGGCGCCGCGGACGTCTATTCCGTCGATCTGAAGACGGGCCGCTACGCGCCCTTCGCGACGTATCCGAACACGAACAACGGCGGCGCGTTCTCGCCGGACGGGCGGCGCGTCGCGCTCGCGCTTTCGGCGCGCGGCGTGATGAACATTTACGTGAAGCCGGCGGCGGGCGGGAACGCGACCGCGCTCTGCTCCGACGGCGAAGTGCAGACCTCGCCCGTCTTTTCTCCCGACGGCAGGACGGTCGTGTTCACGAGCGGTCCGAACGGGCGCCCCGGGCTCTACCGCGTTCCCGCGCGCGGCGGCAAGAAGGAACGGATCGCGCTGAGCGGCTATTCCTACGCGACCGACCCGGCGTGGAGCAAGGCGGCGCCGGACAAGATCGCGTTCTCCTACCGCTCTTCCGGGCGCGACGGCATCGGCGTTTACGACGTGAACACGCGCGCCGTGCGCGACCTGGGCAAACCGAACGCGCGCCGCAAGCTCTCCAACCCGACGTGGTGCGCCGACGGTCGGCACCTGGTCGCCGTCGAGGAAGTCGGCAAGAACGCGTTTCTCGTCGTCGTCGATTCCGAAGGCGGAGACGCGGCGAAGGCGACGCGGCTTTCGCCGAGCTCGCTGCGGAACTGCTACGACCCGGAAACGCTCGTTTCCGAATGAGAAATTCCCGAAAGGAGCGCGAAAAATGCCGACGAATTCCGACGACAAACGTCTTCCCGCGATGATATTCGCGTTCTGCCTCGTGCTGCTCGCGATCGAAGCGGTCGTCTTCTACGGCAAGATCGCCGACGCCCGCGAAGAATGCGCGTCGATGGAGAAAATCGCCGCGCGCCGCTCCGAACGCCTGAAGGAGCTTGAGACCGAAAAGGCCTATCTCGAAACCTACATCGACCGGATGCTGAAGGACCCGGAATTTCTCAAGACGGAAATCCGCTCCCGCCTCGGCTATTCGGAGGAAGGCGAAATCGTGATCCGTCCCGAAAGCGCTCCCGCCGCGGGAGCGCCGAGACGCCGCTGAGGACGCGCCGATGAGCGAAGCGACGTTTTTTCTGCTGAAGGTGCGCGCCGTGCCCAACGCGAAGAAGACGCAGGTCGTCGGCTTCCTGGGCGAGGCGCTGAAGATCAAGGTGCAGGCCGTTCCCGAAGGCGGGCGCGCGAACCGCGAGCTGACGGAATTTCTCGCGGGCGCGCTCGGTCTGCCGCGCGGGAACGTCTCCGTGCAGACGGGCGAGACCGCGCGGGACAAGCTGATCCGCGTCGAAGGGCTGACGTGCGAAGACGCGCTGAAGCGCCTCGGCGTCGCCTGAGGCGCGCGTTCCCGCGGCGGGGGCTCAGCGCTTGCGGCGGGAACGCTTGCGGGAACTGCCGCTCTCTTCTTCGTAGCGTTCCGTGCTCTGGCGCTCCAGGACGGGCTTCGGTTTCATCAGCGTCCCCGAAAATTTTTGTCCGCCTCGGGATTTGTTCGCGACGTCCTCGCTGTTGCGGATCAGAATTTCCAACGGCTTTTCCGCGCGAGCGGCGATGTGCTTCACGACTTCCTGAACGGGCGACCCCGCCGTGTGGCGGTTCGCCTCCTCTTCGAGTTTTTTCTTGAACTCCGCGAGAGACGCCGGCGTCGAATCGTATAAATAGGCGTGAGGAAGGTCGTGCCAACGCTCGTAAGGCGAATATCCGCAGCATGGATAGCTGCCGTGCAAAAAGAAACTCCACCCGTATTCGGGGTTGGTGCCGCCGTCGCCGAGATGCACCCCTCGGCGCACGACCTTTTCCGGCTCCCAAAGCGGCGCGCCGAGGCGTTTCTGAATTTCAAATTTCACTTCATCGCCGCCGGCGAAAACGGCGAGCGCGTTTTTCTCGCTGAAGAAACAGTTCTTCGGGTTCGCCAGCCCGAGCGAAATCGCGACCTTGCCCCAATAATTCATCCGCTTGTCGAACTTCGGAAACGGCGTGTTGGCGAAGTAGTCCAGATTTTCGTTCACGACTTCGAGGAGCTTCGCCGCGTAATGGCGTTCCTCGTCGCCGAGAGCCTTCAGCGCCGCGGCGGGAACGGAGACGAATGCCTGCGGCTTCGCCTTTTTCTTGGGCGGATTGATCCAGCCCAACAGATGTTCCGCATTCGAGGGGCGCGCGAAAAAATGCGTTCTTCCGGCAAGGATTTCACCGCGGACGACCAAGGCGCGAGAATGAAAGAACGTATAAGACTCGTTTCCATCTCCACGAAAGACTCGAAAATTCTCCACGTTTTCGGCGACCAGTTTCTGCCAGATCTCGGGCAGAGAACGAAAGTCGTCCGTCTTCTTCAGTTGCTCGAAAATGCGCTTTTTCTCGTCGAGCGAACCTTCGCCTTGTCCTGAAGTATCGAGCCCCGCCTTCCAATCGACGGGCGCGTCGGCGGGAACGGGCTTCATCAGCGTGCCCGAAAATCTTTGTCCGTTTCGGAAGCCGTCTGCGACTTCCCCGCTGTTGCGAATCAGAATTTCCAACGGCTTTTCCGCGCGAGCGACGATGTGCTTCAAAACTTCCTGAACCGGCGCGTCCTTCGTGTGCCGGTCTGCCTCCGCTTCGAGAGATTTCTTGAACGCCTCAAGCGCCCCCGGCGTCGAATCGTATAAGAAATCATAGGGAAGATCGCGCCAACGTTCATAAGGCGAATATCCGCAGAACGAACCTGCCGACAACGGAAAATACCATCCGAATTGAGGAGAATAACCGCTGCTCCCGAGGCGCCGCCCTCTTCGCACGACCTTTTCCGGCTCCCAAAGCGGAACACCGAGGCGTTTCTGAATTTCAAATTTCACTTCGTCGCCGCCGGCGAAAACGTCGAGCGCGTCCTCGTTGAAGATGAGCGCAGACGGAAGAGTCAACCCGAGCGGAAGCGCGACCTTGCCCCAGCAGCTCGTCTGTTTTTCGAAATTCGGGAACGGCGTGTTGGCGAAGTAGTCCAGATTTTCGTTCACGACTTCGACGAGCTTCGCCGTGTAATGTCGTTCTTCGTCGCCGAGAGCTTTCAGCATCGCGGCGGGAACGGAGACGAACGCCTGCGGCTTCGCCTTTTTCTTAGGCGGATTGATCCAGCCGAGCAGATGTTCCGCATTCGAGGGGCGTGCGAAAAAACGCGTTATTCCCCCGCTTTTCCCCACGCCGTCGCAACCGATTTCCAAGGCGGAAGAGCGAAAAAAAACATACCTTTCTGTTCCATCCCTGCTGAAGTTCTCCACGTTTTCGGCGACCAGTTTCTGCCAGATTTCGGGCAGAGAACGAAAGTCGTCCGTCTTCTTCAGTTGCTCGAAAATGCGCTTTTTCTCGTCGAGCGAGAATTCGCCTTGTCCGGAAGCGTCGAGCCCCGCCTTCCAATCGACGGGTTCGTCGGCGCGAAGGCACGGACGCGCGCAGGCGAGCGCGAGCGCGGCGAAACTCAAAAAAGCGAAATGGTGTCGAAAGTTTTTCATGGTTAGAAGAACTGTTTTTTGCGCGGGGGAAGAACCAAACGAAACGCCCGCCCGCGACGGAAACGCTTCGACTTTTATGACTGCAGTCAACAGATGTGCACCACAACTGTCAAGAGAAATGTCGCGCCTCGGCGTCGCCTGAGGTCCGCGTTCCCGCGGCGCGGGAAAGGCGGGACGCCGAAAAATCGCGCTTGACGCGGAAAAGCGGTTTTGAGATTTTTTCACGACTTATGGCAAATACCACCGTCAACAACATCAAGCGCAAGAACATCATCCGCTACAACAACGATCTCTGCCTCGTGCTGGAGTGCCAGGTCCGCACGCCTCCGAACAACGCCTCCTACTGCCAGATGGAACTGCGTTCGCTCGCCTCGGGCCGCGTCATCCCGGTCCGCACGAACATCGGCGCCTCCTTCGACGTGCTCGACAATTCGATTAAGCAGCTCGAGCTCCTTTACCAAGCGGACGGCAACTACGTGTTTTCGGACGCGGAAACGTTCGAGGAATTCCCGATTCCGGCGGCGTCGCTGAAGGATTCCGCGGGCTTCCTGATCGAAGGCCAGACGTACGACGTGCTCTTCGTCGAAGAAAAACCGGTTTCGGTGAATCTTCCGGCGTCGGTGAACGTGAAGGTCGTCGAAGCGCCGCCCGCCGTCAAGGGCAACACTTCGGGCAACGCGCAGAAAGCGGTCAAGATCGAATCCGGCCTCACGGTCATGGTTCCGCTCTTCATCGCGGAAGGCGAAGTCATCCGCATCAGCACGGAAAACAAGGCCTATCTCGGCCGCGCGTGATCCGCGTTTCCTTCTTTCCGAAAAAGCGTTCCCTTCGCGGGAACGCTTTTTTTTGGCGTTGCGTCCGGCGCGAGAAATCGCGAGACTGCGCGCCGGTTTTTTCATGAAAACCCGTTGTTTCAGATGGTGAGCGCGCCCGGAGATTTCCGGAGCTCTCGAAACCCGACGGTCGGGAACGCTGAAGCGACGTAAAAAGTCAGACAGCAAGTTATAAATGGACAATAAGTTATTCGTCGGCAATCTCGCCTGGGAGACCAGCGAGGACGACCTCAAACAGCACTTCAGCCGATTCGGCACGGTGGAATCCGCGGAAGTGATGCGCGACAAATTTACGGGACGCGCGCGGGGCTTCGGCTTCGTCGTGATGTCCACGCCGGAAGAGGCGCAGGTCGCCATCAAGAATACGGAAGGCGTCGAATTCATGGGACGCCCGCTCAAGGTGAACGTGGCGCGCCCGCGCGAAGAAAACGCTCCCGCCCCGCGGGAACGCCGCGGCTTCGGCGGCGCCGGCAAATTCGGCGCGAAGCGTCCGGGCGGATTCGGCGCCAAGCGCCCCGCGTTCGGCAGTCCGCGTCGCGAAGGCGGTTTCGGCGGAGCTCCGCGCCGTGAAGGCGGATTCGGAGGCGCTCCCCGCCGCGAAAGCGATTTCGGCGGCGAACGTCCGGCTTTCGGCGGCCCGCGCCGCGAAGGCGGATTCAAGAAGCGCCCCTTCGGCGCGAAGCGTCCGGGCGGCTTCAGCCGCGGCCCGCGCACCTTCGACGGCACCGTCGACTGAGCGCGTTTCGGATTTTTCCGACGAAAAAAAAACGTTCCCGTGGGGAAACTCCCGCGGGAACGTTTTTTTGCGCCGGGCGCGCGCGGCGTCAGAGCAGATTCGGCGGAAGGCCCGCGAAATGCCCTTCCGGCTCCGCGGGAACGTGCGGCGCCGCCTTCGCCGCGGGCGCGCGGCGTTTTTCCGCGCGGGGCGCGTTCCCGACGAAGGATTTTTCCGGCGCGTCGGTGCGCGGCGCCTCGGCGGGAACGTGGCGGCTCAGCTTCGCCGCGTCCTCGGCGATTTCCGGAGGCCTCAGCGCCGCCGCGTCGGCGAGCAGCGCCCGCAGCGCGTCGGTCGCCGCCGTCTTTGGAATCGAATACGTGATCGAGACGCCGCGCCGCACGGCGGAGACGAGCCCGCGCGCGCGCAGCCGCATCAGATCCTTGGAGACCATCGCCGTCGGCAGCCCCGTGATCGCCTGCAGGTCGCCGACGCGCAGATCGCGTTCCCGAAGAAGGTAAAGCAGGCGCAGCCGGATTTTGTTGCCGAGAATTTTGAAAATCTGTTCAGCCGTCATAAAATCTTTCCTTTTCGTTTTTGAAAACTCTATTTCCCGCTCGCCGGTTCCTGCTGCGAAAGGCAGTGGAACGAGCCGCCTTCGATGAGAATGATGCTCGAATCGAGCCCGACGACTTTCCGTCCCGGGAAAGCCTCGGCGATGATGCCCTGCGCGCGCGCGTCGCCGCTCTGCCCGTAGGCGGGAACGATGACCGCGTCGTTCAGGATCAGAAAATTCGCGTAGCTCGGCGGCAGGTCGCGCCCGGCGCGCGAGAACGGCTCCGGCATCGGGAGTTCGATGACGTCGAAGCGTCCGCCTTCGGGCGTCTTCATGGCGCGGAGCTGTTCGAGATTGCGGCGGAGCGGCGCCGCGTTCGCGTGCCCGTCGTTCTTGTCCGAAACGGCAAGTATTGCGCGCGGCGCGACGAAGCGCGCGAGATTGTCGATGTGCCCGTCGGTGTCGTCGTCCGCGAGCCCTTCGGAAATCCACAGAATCTCGTTCACGCCGAGCCCGTTTTTGAGCGCGGCCTCGAAAGCGGCGTCGTCGCGTCCGGCGGCGCGGTTCGGGTTTTTCTGGACGCATTCGGTCGTGAGCAGCAGGCCGTCGCCGCTCAGCTCGATCGCGCCGCCTTCGAGCTCGAACGGGAACGCGAAACGCCGCATGCCGAGCGATTCCGCGACGCGGGCGGGAATTTCGTTGTCGAGATTCGCGGTGAATTTCCCGCCCCAGCCGTTGAAGATCCAGTCCGTCACGGCGACTTCGCCGGTCGCGTCGTTTTTGACGAAAAGCGGCCCGTGGTCGCGGCACCAGACGTCGTTCGCCGGGTGGTCAAAAAATTCCAAAACGGAAAAGTCCGCTTTCGCGGCTTCGAGGCATCTGCGCGCCTGGGCTTCGAGCGCTCCCGAGGCGCAGTTGAGGCGCACGGGCTCGAAACGCGTGATCGTCGCGACGAACGCGGCGTATTGTTCGAGCAGCGCTTCGAAATGTCCCGGCCAGAGCGCGGGATTCGTCGGCCAGGTCAGCCAGATCGCGGCGTGTTTCTCCCATTCCGCGGGCATGCGGAAACCGAGAGCCTTCGGCGTTTCATTATTTTCCATGAACGGAAATCATACGCGCGCGCCCGCGTCTGAAAAGCTTTTTTTCGAAGATTCCGAAAATCGCGCTTGCCCGGGGCGGCGCGGCGCCGAAAAATGGCGGGTCGATGAATTCCCTTCCCGCGAAAAAATTCTCCTTTCCGCCGGCGGTCGCCGCGGGAGCGCGCGTGCTGATTCTCGGCTCGCTGCCCGGCGAAGTCTCGCTCGCCCGCGGGCAATACTACGCGTTCCCGCGCAACGCCTTTTGGAAAATCGCGGGGGCGCTCTGCGGGTTTTCTCCGGAAGCGGACTACGCCGCGCGCGTCGCCGCGCTCAAGCGCGCGGGCGTCGGGCTCTGGGACGTCGTCGGCGCGGGAACACGTCCGGGCAGCCTCGACTCCGCCATCCGCGACGTGGAGCCGAACGACGTTCCCGCCCTGCTCGCCGCCTTTCCCGAAATCCGGAAAATCGTCTGCAACGGCGACGCCGCGTTCCGGCTGCTGAAGCGGCATCACCCGCGGCTCTTCGACGTTCCCGCGCTCGAAATCCTCCGCGCGCCCTCGACGAGCCCCGCCGCCGCGCGCCTTTCCTTCGACGAAAAGCTCGCGCGCTGGCGCGACGCGCTCACGCCGCAGCTTCGCGTTCCCGCAGATGCTCGAGCAGCACGGCGACGATCCGCCCGCGGTCGCGGTCCACGTCCGCGCCGTCCAGATTGAAGCCCGCCGCGCGGACGTGCCCGCCGCCGTTGAGCTTCGCGGCGAGCAGGTCCGCGCGCAGCGCGTCGTCGCTCACGCGAATGCTTCCCTTCACGCCCGTGTGCGACTGTTCGAGCTGGCAGGCGATTTTCACGCCCGCGACGTTGCGCAGGTAGTTGACGAAATTTTCCGCGTCCTCGCGCGTCGTTCCCGTCGCTGCGAACGCGTCCTTGGGAATCCACGCGACGGCGACCTTGCCGTCGGCGAGCAGCGTCGCCGTCGCCAGATAGCGCTGCAGCAGCGCGAGCTTGGAGAATTTTTCCTGCTCGTAGAGCTCGTGCGAAATCGCCGCCGGAGACGCGCCCGCGCGCACGAGCCGCGCCGCCAGCTCCATCACCTCGCCCGTCGTGCGCGGGTACTGGAAATTGCCCGTGTCCGTGCAGATGCCGACGTAGAGCGCCTCGGCGAGCGGCGCGTCGATCTCGACGCCGAGATCCGCGCAGAAGCCGGCGAGAATGTGGCAGGTCGCCGCCGCGTCCGTGACGACGATGTTCTCCTCCGTCGCGTAGCGCTCGTTCGATTCGTGGTGGTCGATCGAGGCGAAGACGCCCTGCGGGAACGCCTTTTCGAGCAGCGACTTCCCGAGGCGGGAAAGGCTGCCGCAATCGACGGCAACGGCGACGCGCCCGTCGTTTTCGAATTCCTCTTCGCGGAAGAACGGCGTGTCGCGCACGAAGCCCTTGAGATTGTAGGGCACGGCGTGATGGTTCACGCAGACGGCGTCCGCGCCGCGCGCGCGCAGAATGCGGCAGAGCGCGAGCTGGGCGCCGATGCAGTCGCCGTCGGGGCGCACGTGCCCGAGCACGGCGACGCGCTTTCCGTCGAGTTTTTTGAGCAGTTCCGCGAAACGTCCGGATTCGTTTTTGAAATACATGGCGCGCATTTTACGCCGCGCGTTCCCGCGCCGCAAGCCCGCGCGCCGCGGATCAGCGGAGGAACGTCCACGCGAGCACGCATGCGGCGAGCGCGAAGCGGTACCACGCGAACGCCGAAAGCCCGTGCCGGGAAATCCATTCGACCATCCATTTCACCGACGCGAACGCCGCGACGAACGCCACCGCGAGCCCGATCGCGGAAACGCCCGCGCCGAACGAATCGAGCATCTGTTCCGCGCATTTCAGCGTCTTGTAGATCGACGCCGCCGAGAGCGTGATCAGCCCGAGCAGGAACGAAAATTCCGTCGCGCGGCGCGGCGAAAGCCCGGCGACGTAGCCGCCGACGATCGTCGCCATCGAGCGGCTCATGCCCGGCCAGAGCGCCAGGCACTGCATCGCGCCGATCGTCAGCGACTGCCTCACGGAGAGCTCCTGCAGGTCGGGGCCCGCCTCGACGGCGCCGGGCGGCGTTCCCGCGGCGCGCTTCTTCTGCCGGCGATCGACGACGAGCATCAGCACGCCGCCGACCACGAGCGCGACCGCCACCGTCGCGGGATTGAACAGGAACTCCTCGATCCTGTCGGAAAAAAGAAAGCCCAGCCCCGCCGCGGGAACGAACGCGACGAGCAGATTGCGCGAGAGGCGCCAGCTCGCCGCGTCGCCGCGCAGCACGCCGACGAGCGTTCCCGTGCACCGCCCCCAATACGCGAAGAGCACGGCGACGATCGCGCCGAACTGGATGATGATGGAATACGCGTCCGCCGCCTCCTTGACGGAAAACTCCGAGCCGTCGCGGTCGCGCACGAGCCCGCCGCCGTCGCGGCTCACGAGCGGCGCGTCCGAGTCCAGCCCGAGCGCGCTGTTGGCGAGAATGAGGTGCCCCGTCGAGGACACGGGCAGGTATTCCGTGAGCCCTTCGACGACGCCGAGAACCGCGGCGTTCTTCGCGTCGAAGACTTCCCGCGCGGGAACGGCGTCGTCGGGAATTTCCTCCGCGGCGGAAAGCGTCGCGGGAACGCACGCGGCGAGCGCGCAGAACAGCAGGCTGAGGAATGCATCTTTCATGAGGGCGGGAACGATAACCGACGGCGATTCGTAAGGAAACAACGAAAAACGGCGGGCGCCCGAAAACCCTCGGTCGCCCGCCGTCGATCGCCGTCCGGCGCCTTGCTCAGAAGATCGACCAGGCGGCGGTGAGGCCGGCGACGACGATCGAGACCATGCTCATCAGCTTGATGAGGATGTTCAGGCTCGGGCCCGAAGTGTCCTTGAACGGGTCGCCCACGGTGTCGCCGACGACGGTCGCCTTGTGGCACTCGGAGCGCTTGCCGCCGAAGTTGCCCTCTTCGATGAATTTCTTGGCGTTGTCCCACGCGCCGCCGGAGTTCGCCATGAACACCGCGAGCACGAAGCCCGCCGCAAGCCCGCCGACGAGCAGCCCCATCACGCCGGAGATGCCGAGCACGACGCCCGTGACGATCGGCACCACGATCGCGATGAGCGAGGGCACGAGCATTTCGCGCTGCGCACCCTTCGTCGAGATCGCGACGCAGCGCGCGTAGTCGGGCGTTCCCGCGCCTTCGAGAATGCCGGGGATTTCGCGGAACTGGCGGCGCACCTCGACCACCATGCTCTGCGCGGCGCGGCCGACGGCGTTCATCGTCAGCCCGCAGAAGAGAAACGCCATCATCGAGCCGACGAACATGCCCGCGAGCACGCGCGGATTCATCAGCGTGACGTCGTACCACGTCATGAAATCGACGAACGTTCCCGTCTGAATCTTTTCGGCGAGATTCTGCGCGGTGACGCCGTTGTCCGCCTCGACGAGACGGCTCAGCCCCGCCGGGAGCGCGGCGATGTCGCCGCCGTTGACGATGCGCAGCAGCGCGATGCGGATTTCCTCGATGTAGGAGGCGAGCAGCGCGAGCGCGGTGAGCGCGGCGGAACCGATCGCGAAGCCCTTGCCGGTCGCGGCGGTCGTGTTGCCGAGCGCGTCGAGCGCGTCCGTGCGCTTGCGCACCTGCGGCTCGAGGCCGGACATTTCGGCGTTCCCGCCGGCGTTGTCGGCGATGGGGCCGTAGGCGTCCGTCGCGAGCGTGATGCCGAGCGTCGAGAGCATGCCGACCGCGGCGATGCCGATGCCGTAGAGCCCGAAGCCGAGGTTTTCCGCGGAAAACACGTTCGCGAGCGTCACGCCTTCCTTCAGCCCGAAGCCGCCCGCGGCGAAGATGAACGAAAGCACGATGGCGACGACGATCGTCACCACGGGAATGCACGTCGAGAGCATTCCCGTGCCGATGCCGGAGATGATCACCGTCGCGGGGCCGGTCTTGGCGGACTCGGCGATGCGCTGCGTCGGCTTGTAGCTGTGCGACGTGTAGTATTCCGTCGCCTGCCCGATGATGATGCCCGCGAGCAGCCCGACGACGACCGAGAGCGAAACGCCGACCCAGTTCGGAATGCCCAGCAGGTAAAGAATCGCGAACGTCGCCGCGACGATCAGCGCGGAAGAGACGTTCACGCCGCGGCCGAGCGCCGAAAGCAGATTCTTCATCGTCGCGCCTTCCTGCGCGCGCACGAGATAGATGCCGAAGATCGAAAGCACGATGCCGACCGCCGCGATGAGCATCGGCGCGAGAATCGCCTTGATCTGCATCGCCACGGGAGCGTCGCCGAAGCCCACGAACGCCGCCGCGCCGAGCGCCGCCGTCGCGAGAATCGACCCGCAGTAGGATTCATAAAGGTCCGCGCCCATGCCGGCAACGTCGCCCACGTTGTCGCCCACGTTGTCCGCGATCGTGGCGGGATTGCGCGGATCGTCCTCGGGAATGCCCGCCTCGACCTTGCCGACGAGGTCCGCGCCGACGTCCGCCGCCTTGGTGTAGATGCCGCCGCCGACGCGCGCGAAGAGCGCCTGCGTCGAAGCGCCCATGCCGAAGGTGAGCATCGTCGTCGTGATGAAGATCATCTTGTGCGTTCCCGTCGCCGTCGCGTCGATCCAATGCGCGCAGCAGTCGAGAATGACCGCCCACAGGGAAATGTCGAGCAGCCCGAGCCCGACGACGACGAGCCCCATCACGGCGCCCGAGCGGAAGGCGACCTTAAGCCCCGAGTCGAGCGATTCCCGCGCGGCGTTCGCGGTGCGCGCGCTCGCGTAGGTCGCCGTCTTCATGCCGAAGAATCCGGCGAGCCCGGAGAAGAACCCGCCCGTCAGAAACGCCACGGGAACGACGGGATTCTGCAGCCCGTTCACGGCGAGCACGGCGAACAGCACGGCGAGCGCCGCGAACACGAGCGCGACGATCTTGTACTGCTGCTTCAGATACGCCATCGCGCCGGAACGCACGTGCCGCGCGATTTCTCTCATTTTCGGCGTCCCTTCGTCGCTCTTCATCATGCTGCGGTAGAAATGCGCCGCGAACGCGAGAGCCACGACCGAAGCCGCGGGAATTGCCCAGAAAATGGGCTGATCGATGATGTCTGTATGCATAGGAATAATTAAGCGGAAAACGGATAAAATTTGTTCCGCAATCTACGCCCGCGTTCCCGCGAAAGTCAAGTTCCCCCTGCCTTCTCACGCGATTCTGACGCGTTTCTCACGCGAATCTCACGAAGCGCCCCGCTCCGCCCGCCCGGCGTTCCCGCCGCGCCGCGTGATTTTTTCTCACGCCCCGCGAATGTAGGTACATGAACCTTTCGAAAAAACAGTCCGATTCCCTCTCCCGGGTAGAAATACCGAGGCAAGCGCAAAGTTTTGCCCACGGAAAAGCGCGGAAGGTTGCGCCTGGCGAAGACTCGCGGGAACGCCCCGCGCGCGAAAACGCGAAATCTCGTCGAGACGGAAATCCTTTTGTTCATGCGGCTCGGACGGCGTTTCCCCCTCGGTATTTCTAACCGTACATATTTGACTGAAGTTTTCGATTTAAGGAAACCTATAACTGCAATGCAAATGAAGCACATCTTGATCTCTACGCTCATCGCCGCCGCGGCGATGGGTCTCTCTCTCCGCGCCGAAACGAAGCCGCTCCTGAACGAGCAAGAACTTCCCGCCGACGCGAAAAACACGCTCGCCCTCGCGGACGCGCCCGCCGAGGAAACGCAGGACGCGGACGCGCTCGAACTCCTTCTCGCCGACGACGCCCTCGTCGAGCTCGACGAAGCCTCCGCTCCGGACGAACTTTCAACCGAAACCATGATGCGCGAGTGGATCGCGCGCTACGCCGCCGCGGCGCGCTTCGCGGGAATCCGCTCCGTCAAGGGCACGGGCGGCGGTCTCTCCTCCGGCGGCGCGGTCGCGACCGCGGGCGCCGATCTCACGGTCTCCGCCGCGGCGCCGACGCCTTCCGTCTCCGTTCCCGCCGCGGGAACGGTCTCGCTCGCGGACACGCTCACGCGCGCTTCCGCCGCGGGCGTCTCGCTCGGCTCGGCGAGCGCCTCCGACGCGGGAACGGCCTCCGTCGCGACGGCTTCCTCCGCCTCCGGCACGAGCACGATTCTTCCCGCCGCGTTCTTCAGCACGCGCGGCGTTTTCTCCGTCGTTCCCGCCGCGGCCGCCTCCTACTCCCTCGCGGGCTCTTCCGGCGTTTCCGCCTACACCGCCGAAACGACGAGCGAGGCGACTCTGCCGACAGTCGTATGGTTGCCGCTTGGCTCGAACGGTCTGCCGACGACGAACGATACGTTCGAAACCGTCGCGATTTCTTCGACGACGCTCACCAAAAACACTATTTTTACAGTCGGGGCAGACTCCGCCGCCGTCGTCGTCGCGACCGGCTGCAACGTGAAATACGAAGGCAGCGGCGAGAAAAATCTTACCGGATCCGTTTCGGGAACGGGCAACGTCTGGTTCGATTCCGGACATTTCCGTGTGACGGGAAATTTCTTCTCCGGGCTTACCGGACAACTTTATATTTTAGGCTCTTCCCAAATCCAGTTCATCGCCGACCAGACGCTCAGCAACGACGTTTTCCTGGGAAAGTCGGACATAACCGGCGTCCAAGGAAGCGGAATCTTAAACGGTTCGACGATGCGCGTCGGCGTTTGGAACGGAAGTGCTAACGTCGCATTTCAGGGCGTGACCACGATCTTGTCCGACACGCAAATCGCTTTTCAGGCGGGAAAAGAAGGGGACAAGAGCACCGTCTCTTCTCTGACGCTCAACAGGCTTACCGGCAGCGGCAATCTCTCGCTCGCGGCTTTCTCCGGTCTAGGAACGCTATCCGTCATGAGCGCGACGGACTACACCGGAAAAATCGACGTCGCGTCCGGAGTCACATTGTATTGGGGAAGCTCCACGGCGACCTTCGCCGGTCTGAGCGGCTCCGGGACGATTTCCGCCTTTTCGTATCTGAACATCAAGGACGCGAAGGAGGGCTCGACGTTCACGGGAACGGTCGTCGGTTCTTCGACCCAGGGCGTCAATCTCACGCTCTCCGGCTCGGGAACGCAGGCGTTCACGGGAACGAGCTGGTTCTCGTCCGTTTCCGTCGGAAGCGGCGCGACGCTCGACCTCTCCGGCGGGAACGTCACGCTCGCGAAGGCGATTCAGAATTCGGGAATGGTCACGCTTTCCGGAGACACGATATTCAATTTGAAGCAGACCGGCAAAATCACGCTGATTTCCAACAGCGAAAGCGGCGCGATTTCCGGATGGGATCTGCTTTCCGGCGCAAATTTCACTTACGACGGCGCCCGAATTTCCGGGCGCGGAATCACCAGCTCCGAGGACGGCGTCGTGAATTACAACGCGAGCGCGACAGCGAAGACGCTGACGTGGAGCGGCGGAGAATCGGGCGGCACCTGGTCGGAAGTGAAGTTCGGGACGACGGACAAGGACACCACTTCGTGGAAGGACGAAAACAGCACGGCGGACGCGTTTTATTCCGGTGACTCCGCGACGTTTGATTCTTCCGCCGCGGTGGCCGTCTCGGAAAGCGGCGTGACGGCGGAAACGGTCACCGTCGCCGCGGGAACGGTCACGCTGTCCGGCGGGAAGGTGTCCGCAACGAACGGCTTCTTCGTGAAGGACGGCGCGACGCTGAAGCTCGGACGCGACAACGCGGACGCCGCCAAGGCGACTCTCGAATCGCGCGCCGTTTACGCGATCGATTCTTCCGCGAACACGAACGAACTTTCTCTGGCGAACGTTTCCGGAGCGGAAGGCTCCAAAATCGCGATCGCGGCGTCGAAAGATTCCGCATGGGGAACGGCCTACAATTTCACGAAAATCAACGCCCTCGGCTCCGATTTTTCCGGCTCGCTCGGCGTGACGGCGGGATACCTGAACGTCTCGAACCCGGACGTCGTCAACGACTCGAACGTCAAAAACGTGATTCTCGAAGGCGGAAACGCCTCCGGTCTCTGCTTCCTGACGAGCTCGACGACCTTCACGAAAGACATCGTCGCCGAAGGAGACGACGGCGGCGCCTTGCGCTCGTATGCAAGCAACGACTACAAGGTGACGTTTTCCGGCACGGTGACGGGAACGGCGATTCGCCACTGTGACGGCGGCACGCACACCTTCACGAACACGGTGAATCTCGATTCGTTTTCGGCGGACGCCGGAGTCACGGTGTTCGCCGGAGAAACGAGCATCGGTCAGATGAATTTCAACGGCGGCACGGTGAAAGTGACCAACGGCACCGTGCTGGATCTGACGAACAACACGCAAAAGGGTACGCCGGGATCAAACTCCGTCGTCGAAATTTCCGGAAGAGGGAGCACGCTGAGAATCTCCAACGGCGATTGGGGATCCGGTACAGGAATAAATCTCGGAACAAATTTCGGGAACGGCTATCTCAAGCTCTCGGACGGCGGCGTTCTGGAAGTGACCGAAGCTCAAAAGGAGGCTAGTTCCAAGCGCGGCTTTTCCATCACCGGCGGCGAGGGAACGTACAGATACTCGGGAATGGAAGCGAGCTACGTGACGCACAACACGGACTCCGGGCAGCATATCGGGCTCGCGGGCGGGAAGAACTCGACGCTGATTTTCGAGGTCGTCGAAGCAGGCGTGACGCTGAACGTGACCAAAGTCATCGCGGACACGAGCTCGTCTTCGACGGCGACGGACGGCGCGCTGAAGAAAACCGGCGCGGGAACGCTCGAGCTCAAGCCGAACGGCGGCACCAACAATTTCACCGGAAGCGTGACGATCGCGGAAGGCAAGCTCGTCGCGGGCAGCGCGAACGCGCTCGGTACGGGCGCGGACACGAACGTCGTGAAGATCGCCGGCGGGCAGCTGGCGATCGCGATCGCGGACGGCGTGACGCTCGCGCAGAAGAACGTCGAAATCGCCTTGGGCGAGGCGTACAAAACGACGAACGGCGCCGCCGTCGCGGCGATTTCCGGCGCGAACAAGCTGGCGACGGGAACGACGATCACGCTTTCCCTCGAGAACGAGGCGATGAACGTCGCGGCGGAAGCGGCGCAGGATTCCTACAGAATTTACGACGGCACGTTGGCGGAGGGCGTGACGATCAAGCTGAGCGATTCGCTTGCGCGGCTTTGGAAGCTGGAGGCGGTCGCGGGCCAAAACGGCGTCTACGCGCTCGTCGCGATTCCGGAGCCGTCGCTGTTCGGGCTGCTCGCGGGCGCGACGGCGCTCGGGTTCTCGATGTCGAGCCGCCGCCGGCGCAAGAAGGCGTAAGCATTTTGGGCTCAAGGCCGGGCGTCCGCGGCGGACTCGGACAAACCCAAGCTTTCGTTTCGGCGCGCGCGTCCGGCTTTGAGCTCTTTTCATAGTGTGTGTTATAGGGTGCCCTCGCGGAGAAATCCGCGAGGGTTTTTCGAAAAAGGTTGGGGAAAAAAGGTTAAAGGTTAAAGAGTAGAAGGTTAAGGGAAGTTTGTGCAGAAGGATTTCGATGAAGCGACAGGTGAGCGAAGCGTGGAGCCATGTCGCTTCCCCAAAAACGTCTCCCTTCCGGGGAAGCGACTTTCCAGTCGCTTTTCGGAAACCTTCTTCAAGGAAATTTCCTTCGGAAGGATTTCACCAAGCGACTAGAAAGTCGCTTCCCCAAAAAGAAAACTTCTTTCGACTTCTGAGACTTCCAGTAAAAATCTTTGCGCTTTTGGGGCTCGGCGGGAAAAAATTTTGTGCCTGCGGAGTTCGATGAAGCGACAGGAATGTCGCCCCTCCTACAAAAATTTTCCGTAAAAAAACTTGGAGGGCGACCGAAACGATCGCCCTCCAAAAAATTCGCGGGAATCCGCGGTTTCTCGTTCCCGCCGCGCCTCCCGCAGACGCGCTCAGTATTCGCGTTCGGCGTACTCGCCGAAGCGTTCCATGACGTAGTCGAGATCCTTGTCGCCGCGGCCGGAGAGATTCACGAGAATGGAGTCCGTCGGGCGTTCCCGCGCGAGCTTCGTCGCGAACGCCACGGCGTGCGCGCTTTCGAGCGCGGGAATGATGCCTTCGAGGCGAGAGAGGCGGAAGAACGCCGTGATCGCCTCGTCGTCGTCGACCTGCACCGCCTTTTCGCGTCCCGTCTCGTGCCAGAACGCGTGCTCGGGGCCGACGGACGGATAGTCCAGCCCGCTCGCCGCCGAATAGACGGGCGCGGGTTCGCCGTTCGCGTCCTTGAGCATGATCGAGTTGAAGCCGTGCATGACGCCCTCGGAGCCGTAGGCGAGCGAGCACGCGTGGTCGCCGAGCTTCGCGCCGCGGCCGAGCGGCTCCACGCCGTAGATTTCCACGGGATCGTCCACGAAGCCGTGGAAGAAGCCCGCCGCGTTCGAGCCGCCGCCGACGCACGCGCAGACGTTGTCGGGCAGTTCGCCCGTCATTTCCAGAAACTGTTCGCGCGCCTCGATGCCGACGACGCGCTGGAATTCGCGCACCATCAGTGGGAACGGATGCGGTCCGACGACCGAGCCGATGCAGTAGATCGAGTTCACGGGATCGGCGAGATACGCCTCGAACGCGGAATCGACGGCCTCCTTCAGCGTCTTGTCGCCGCGCGTCACGGAGACGACCTTCGCGCCGAGCACCTTCATGCGCACCACGTTCGGGTATTCTTTTTTGATGTCCACTTCGCCCATGTGGATTTCCACGGGAATGCCGAAGTAGGCGCCCGCCGTGGCGAGCGCGACGCCGTGCTGGCCCGCTCCCGTCTCGGCGATGAGCTTTTTCTTGCCGAGATACTTCGCGAGCAGCGCCTCGCCCATGCAGTGGTTGAGCTTGTGCGCGCCGGTGTGGTTCAGGTCTTCGCGCTTGAGATAAATGCGCGCGCCGCCGATTTTTTCCGTCAGGTTCTTGCAGTAATAGACGGGCGTCGGGCGCCCCTGGAAGTGCTTGCGGATGCCGCGCAGCTCCTGGATGAAGTCGTGCGAACGGCAGATGGTGTGATACGCGTGGGCGATTTTGTCCATTTCGCGCTGAAGTTCCGGCGGGATGAAGGAGCCGCCGAATTTTCCGAAAAATCCTTTGGCGTCGGGAAGACGTTTGTGAGCGGGGAGCTGTTCGTTGTTCATAGGAGAACCGATATTACGCGCGAAGCGCCCGCCCACGCGAGCGCAAAAAGTCGAAATCGCGCGCCCGGACGGGACGCTCGTAAAATCTTTCCAAGCGGCGGGCGCGGGCGCATAATGGCGCGCCATGAACGAGCTTTTCGAGAACAGGGAATTCTTCGCGCTCGCGGCGGCGCTGTTTTTCGGCTCCGCGCTGTGCGCCCTCGTCGCGCCGACGCGTCTCCGCGGGCGGGCGTGGGCGGAAAGGATTCTCGCCGGCGTCGCGTGGGCGGCGCTGAGCTGGGCGCTTTTCGCGCGCGGGACGGC
This sequence comes from Candidatus Spyradosoma sp. SGI.093, assembly GCF_050314555.1. Taxonomy (NCBI): domain Bacteria; kingdom Pseudomonadati; phylum Verrucomicrobiota; class Opitutia; genus Candidatus Spyradosoma; species Candidatus Spyradosoma sp. SGI.093. The sequence continues at coordinate 237,547 of NZ_JBNPNH010000002.1, forward strand.
GCGCGGCGCGTTTCCGGTTTCGGACGTCTTCGAGATTTTCCAGTGCCTGGGCTGGTTCGCGGTCTTCTTCGTCGTGTTCCTGCGCGTCGTGTGGACGCTGCGCGTGCCGACGGTCTTCGGGACGGCGGCGGCGGGAACGCTCTGCGCGGCGGGCTTCGCCGGCGGGAGCGGCTGGGACGCGGCGCCCGTTCCCGCGGAAACGCTCGCGGCGGCGTCGCCCTGGGCGGGCGTGCACGCGGGATTCGTCACGGTCGGCTACGCGTGCTTTTCGGCGGCGGCGATGGTCTGGCTCATCTACCTGATTCAGAACCGCGCGCTGCGGACGCGGCGGACGGGCGCGTTTTTTTCGCGTCTGCCGGACTTGGCTTCGCTGGACCGCATCGGCGGACGCCTGTGCGCCGCGGGAACGGTGATTTTCGGCGTCGGCGCGGCGCTCGGCGTCGCGGTGCTCGCGGGCGGCGGGAGGCTTGCCTCCGCGTTCGCGCTCTACAAGGCGTCGCTCGCGGTCGCGATGTTCTTCGGATTTTCCGCGGCGACGGCGCTGCGGCGGCTCGGGCGGCTTTCCGCGCTGAAGTTCGCGCGCGTCGGGCTGGGGATTTTCGTCGCGGCGCTCGTCTTTCTCGGCGGTTCCGCGTGCGTGAAGAACGCGACGGACGCCGCCGCCGCGGACGCGCCGAAGGCGGAGGAGGCCGCCGCGCGATGAACGGCGTTCCCGTCGATGCCGCGCGCGCGCGTCTGCTCGCGCTTTCCTGCAATTTCCGCACGGCGGAGCTTTCCGTGCTGGAGCGGCTCGCGCTCCCGCGGGAACGCCTCGCCGCGCTCTACGCCGCGCGCGCGTTCGCCGCGTTTCCGGAATGCGTCGTGCTCTCGACCTGCAACCGCGTGGAGCTCTACGCCGCGGGAACGCCCGCCGGCGCGGAAAAAATCGCGGAGACGCTCGCCGGGATTTCCGGCGTTCCCGCGGAGGAAATTCTGAAGAACGCGGAAATCTTCGCGGACGCGGACGCCGTGCGCCACCTCTTCGAAGTCGCTTCCGGGCTGGATTCGCGCATGGTCGGCGAGGCGGAGATTCTCGGGCAGACGAAGCAGGCGTACGACGCCGCGCTCGCGGCGGGAACGGCGGGCGCGGCGCTCAACCGCGTCTTTCAGAAAAGCTTTCACGCGGCGAAATGGGCGCGCGCGAACACGGGGATTTCGCAGGGGCAGGTGAGCGTCGGGAACGTCGCCGTGGAGCTCGCGGCGCGCGTGTTCGGCGAGCTGTCGCGCTGCTCCGTGCTCGTCGTCGGGACGGGCGAAGCGGGGCGCAAGACGGCGCAGTCGTTCGTGTCGCGCGGCGCGGGCAATGTGCTCGTCGCGAGCCGGAACTTCGAGCGCGCGCGCGCGTTCGCGTCCGCGGTGGGCGCGGGCGCGGTCGAGCTGGATTCCGTCGCCTCGCGCGCGGTGCGGGCGGACGTCGTCGTCGGCTGCGCGAGCGTCGCCGAGCCGCTGATTTCGGCGGAGGCGCTGCGCGGGATTCTGCGCGCGCGCGGCGGGCGCCCGCTCTTTCTCGTCGATCTGGGCATGCCGCGGAATTTCCCCTCGGGCGTGGAGGCCGACGAGCTTTGGATCTACGGGCTCGAAGATCTCGCGGAAATCGCGAACGAAAATCTTTCCGCGCGGGAACGCGAGGCCGTCTCCTGCCGCGCCGAGCTCGCCCGCCGCGCCGAAGAGCTTTTCCGGAAGCTTCGCGGGTGAAGCGTTCCCGCGCGCGGGAGCGGCGGAATTTCGCCTCGGCACGCCGAGCGTTCCCGCGTAAGCTTTTCCCCGATGAAATACTCCGAAATACGAAAACTCGCCGAGCTCGGGCTCATCACGTCCGAACAGGCGGACGCCGTCGCCGCGCATTTCCGGCTTTCGCCGCGCGAGCCGCGCAATTATCTGCTCATCGCGTTTTCCGCGCTCGGCGGGCTGCTCGTGCTCGCGGGCGTCGTGCTGCTCGTCTCCGCGAACTGGGAGGCGATCCCGCCGCTCGCGAAGCAGATTTCCTGCGCTGTGCTGATGCTCGCGTTCTGGGCGGCGGGGCTGCGCTTTCTGCTCGGGAAAAATCCGCGACCGTTCGTCGGCGAGGCGCTCTGCTTCGTCGGCGCGGGAACGTGGCTCGCGAACATCGCGCTCTACGGGCAGATTTATCAGATTTCCTCGGAGCCTTCCCGCGCGTTCGGCGCGTGGTTTCTGGGGATTTTTCTGCTGCCGTGGTGCGTGCGCCTGCGCGGCGTCTTCGCGACGTCGCTCGTCGCGGCGGCGGTCTGGATCGCCTGCCTTTTGGACGAAGCGGACGTCGGCGGCACGGCGTTCCACTACTTCGTCGCGTTCTTCGCGGGCGTCTCCGCGCTCGGCGTTTTTCTCGGCGGGCTCGGCGAAAAGGCGCGGGAACGCGTGCGCGGCTACGGCCCGATCGCGCTGTGGACGGCGTTCCCGGCGCTGATTCTGCTCGCGCAGACTTTCTGCTACGACGAAATGAAGGCGTCCGCGGGCGCCGCATGGGCGCTCGTTCCCGCGGGCGTTTTGTTCGTCGCCTCGCTGCTGTTCACGTTCCGCAAAAAACTCGGCGCGGCGGGCGTCGTGCTCGCGACGCTCGTCGGCGCGTTCCCGTTCGTGCCGCTCGCGCTGGGATTCCGGACCTGCAATTCGGAATTCGACGCGGCGATTCACGCGACGATGATGCTCTCGCTCTTCGTCTGCGGCGCGGCGGCGATGGGGCTCGGCGCGATCGTCTCGCGCAGGTTTTTCGTGAACGCGGGAACGCTGATGATTCTGCTCGCCGCGCTCGCGCTGACCGTGGAGGTCGTCGGCTCGCTGACGAGCAGCGGGCTCGCGCTGGTTCTCGCGGGAACGCTTCTGCTCGCCTTCGGATTTTTCCTCGAACGCCAGCGCCGCCGCCTCACGCGGAGCATCCGGAAAGCCGCGACAGAGCTTGAAAGTCCAAGAGCTTAAAAGCCGAAGAGAAATTTTCAGAAACTCCGCATCCGTTTTTCCATGAAAACCCGTTTCGCCCTTTTTCTCGTAGTCCTGATTCTCGCCGCGCAGCTCGTCGGCCTCTTCTGCGTTTCCGCCGCGCGGGAACGCGAGCGCGCGAACAACCCGACGTTCCGCCTCGAATGCGCCTCCTACGATCCGCGCGACCTTCTGCGCGGACACTACCTGCCGCTGGATTTCAAAATCCTGCGCGACGTTCCCGCGTCGAAGCTCGACGCCGCCGCGCGGGAACGCCTCCGCGAAAAACACGCCGACGAAATAAACCGGCTCGGCGAAGAACGCGAAGCTTCGCTCATGATGAACCTCGACGGATTCTGGCTCGTGCTCGCGCCGAACGCGGAAACGGGATTCTGGGAAGTCGAGCGCGCGACCTTCGACGACCCTAAAATCGACTTCAACGCGAACCCCGAAAACGGGCGCGCCGCCCTGCGCCTCAAATGGTCCGGCGCGCTGTGGCTGCGTTTCCGGAGGCCGGAAGACGCGCCCGCGCCGAAGACCTTCGACGACGTCTTCGATCCCGCGTTCGGCGTGACGATGCGCTCCTACGACTTCGAACTTCCGAACAGCCGCTTCTACCTTTCCGAGGAAAAGGCGAAGCGCTTCGACGCCGAAGCCCGCGGGAACGCCGCGCGCGTCGTCTCCGCCGAGCTTTTCCTGCGCGACGACGGCGCGCCCGTCCTAAAGCGCCTCTTCGTGGACGGCGAGGAATTCTGAGAAAGGAGCCGCCGATGAATCCGACGAAATTTTTTCCGCGCGCGCTGCGCGTTCCCGCGCTGGTCGCGCTGACCGTCGCGCTCTGGACGCTTTCGATGCCGGGGCCGAATCTTTCCGGCGCGGCGTGGTTCTTCGCCGTGCCGTTCGCGCTGTGGGCGGCGAGCCGTCCGGCGTGGAAGGCGTGGCTGCCCGCGAGCTGGGCGGCGTGCTTTCTCGCCGGCGTCGTGAATCTGGTCTGGCTGCGTCACCTGTATCCGCCGCTGGGCTGGGTCGCGCTGCTGCTGCTGCCGCTCGCCTACACGGCGTTCCCGTGGCTGTGGTTCGTCGCGCTGCGTTTCGTGATGCCGCGCTGCACGGGCGAGCGCGCGTTCCCGTCGCGCGTCGTCGATCTGCTCGGGCTGACGGGGCTGTGGCTCGTGCTCGAATGGATGCTGACGTGGTTTCTGACGGGTTTTCCGTGGATGCCGATCGGCGCGACGCAGTGGGATTTCCCGGCGGCGCTGGCGCTGTGCCGTTTCGCGGGAACGCCCGCCGCGAGCGCGACGGTGATCTTCTTCAATCTCGGACTGGCGCGCTACCTGCGGCGGCAGTTCGTCGAGGCGCGCGTCGCGCCCGCGTCGCCGTCGCCCGTCGGATTTCTGCGGACGTTCTGCCCGGAATTTTATCTCGCGCTCGCGCCCGTGTTCGCCTCCGTCGTCGTGTTCGCGTATTCATGCGTCGAATACGACCGCGGCGCGGAGAAGAAATTCTCCTTCGCCGCCGTGCAGACGGATTTCGACCCGAACGCGAAGTGGGACGCGCGCCGCGTCTCCGAAAATCTGCGCGTGCTCGAGACGCTGACTCTCGCCGCGCCGACGCTTTCGCGGGAACGCCCCGTCGCGACGTTTCCGCAGGCGGAAAGCGCGCTCGCGGCGGAACGGAAGCGCCGCGCCGAGGGCGGAAAACGCCTCGCGACGGATTTGGATTTCGTGCTTTGGCCGGAGGCGGCGATGCCCGTCTTTCCCCTGGAAAAAAGCGACGCGAACGGCTTCGCGGCGTTTCTGAAAGGGCTCGCGCACGAGGCGGGAACGGCGCTCGTCGTCGGCGCCGTCGCTCCCGCAGAAACGGCGGGCGGCGCCGCGGCGGACGCGTATCACAATTCCGTGCACGTCGTCGATCCGCGCTTCGGGCTCGCGGACGCGTTCGCGGCGAAGCGCCATCTCGTGCCGTTCGGCGAATACGTGCCGCTCGCGGACGTGCTGCCGCTGCGCAAGGTCGTTCCCGTGGCGAGCGACTGCGTGCCGGGCGCGTCGGCGGAGCCGCTTCTCGTGCGTTCCCGCGAAAACCGCGTGCTGCGGCTCGGCGCGCTCGTGTGCTACGAGGACGTCTTCCCGGAGCTCGGGCGCGAGTGCGTCGCGGCGGGCGCGGAGGCGCTCGTCGTCGTCACGAACGACGCGTGGTACGGCCGCGAGGCGGGCGCGCACCAGCACATGGCGCATTCCGTGATGCAGGCGGTTTCGCTCGGCGTGCCCGTCGTGCGCTGCGGGAACGCGGGCTGGAGCGGCGTGATTTCGCCGATCGGGCAGATTCAGCCGATGACCGACGCGGCGGGGAGCATTTATTTCCGCGGCGTCGGGCGCTTCGACGTCTACGGACGCCGCGCGGCGTCGCCGACGTTTTACGCGCTGCACGGCGACTGGCTCGTCTTCGTCGGCGCGGGGTTCTTCGCCCTCGCCGCCGTCGCGCGCCTTCTGCGCCGTTCGTTCGCCGCGAAGCCGCGCTGAACCGCGGCGCGCAAATATGGCTTTGCCAAGCGCGCGGGAACGGAGTTTGATGAAGCGCATCATGTCGCACTCCATCGAACTTTGGAAAGAAAACATGCTCGGCAACTACGGGCTTCCGCCCGTCGCGCTCGCGCGCGGGCAAGGTTCCCGCGTCTGGGACGAAGACGGCAAGGAATACCTCGACTTTTCGTCGGGCATCGCCGTGCTCGCGCTCGGGCACGCGCATCCGCACTGGGTGAAGCGCGTGCAGGAGCAGGCCGCGAAGCTCGCGCACTGCAGCAATCTTTTCGTGAACGAGAACGCGCCGCGCGTCGCCGAGCGCATCGTGCGCCACATGGGCGGCGGCAAGGTGTTTTTCTGCAACAGCGGCGCCGAGGCGAACGAGTGCCAGCTCAAGGTCTCGCGCCTTTTCGGGCGTTCCCGCGCGGGCGGCGAGGAAGGAAAAATTTACAAGGTCGTCGTCTGCGAAAACGCGTTTCACGGGCGGCTTTTCGGCACGATGGCGGCGACGCCGCAGGAAAAGATCCAGAACGGATTCCGCCCGCTGACGCCGGGCGTCGTCGTCGCCAGACTCAACGACATCGAGAGCTTCCGCGCGGCGATCGACGGCGAGACCGCCGCCGTGCTGCTCGAGCCCGTGCAGGGCGAAAGCGGCCTCACGCCCGCGACGCCCGAGTTCATGCGCGCGCTGCGGGAGCTCTGCGACGAGCGCGGCGTGCTCCTCATGTGCGACGAGATTCAGTGCGGCGTCGGGCGCACGGGCAAGCTCTTCGGCTTCGAGCTTTCGGGCGTCGTTCCCGACTGCTTTTCGATGGCGAAGGGGCTCGGCGGCGGCTTCCCGATCGGCGCCGTGTGGATGCGCGACGAGCTCGCCGCGCTCTTTCACGCGGGCTCGCACGGCACGACGTTCGGCGGCAACCCGATGGCGTGCGCGGCGGCGCTCGCGGTGTTCGAGACGCTCGACGCGGAAAAGCTCGTCGAACGCGTCGCCGAGCGCGCTCCCGCGTGGCGGGAACGGCTCGCCGGGCTCGTGCGCGAATTCCCTGAAATTCTCGTCGAAGTGCGCGGCGTCGGCTACATGAGCGGGCTGAAGTTCCGCGAAGCTCCCGCGCCGTGGATCGCGAAGCTGCGCGAAGCCGGGCTGCTCTGCGTCGGCGCGGGCAACAACGTGATCCGCCTCCTGCCGCCGCTGAACGCGAGCGTCGCCGAGCTGGACGAAAGCGTCGAAATCCTCCGCCGCGTCTTCTCCGCCGCGAAGTGACGTTCCCGTCGCCGCGCCATGCTGCTTTCCGAATCTTCGCCGCGCGCCTTCTTCGCGCGTTTCGCCGAAATCTACGGCGGGACGCGCGACGTTTTTCTGATGAACCCGCAGTGGAGCGCCGACCAGCGGCGCGAGGCGGAACGGCTCGCGGCGGCGTTCGCGGCGCGTTCCCGCGACGGCGGATCGGGGCGCGTCTTCGTCGCGAGCGGCGGCAGCGGCGGGAAAATCCGCTTCGTCTCGCACGCGCCGCGGACGTTCGAGGCGAGCGCGCGCGCGCTGATCCGTGCGCTGAAGCTTCCCGCGGGAACGCCGCTCCACTGTTTCGCGTGTCTGCCGCCGTGGCACGTCGGCGGGCTGATGCCCTTCGTGCGCTCCCGCGTCTCGGGCGGAAAGCTCTTCGCCGCGGAAAGCTTCGGTTTTCACGAGGGCGACGCGCTCCCGAAATTCCGCGGCGGCGCGTCGGAATTCTGGATGAACTCGCTCGTGCCGACGCAGCTGCGTCGGCTGCTCGCGCGGCGCGACGGCGCGGCGTGGCTGCGCGGATTCGATTTCATTCTGCTCGGCGGCGCCGCCGTTCCCGCCGATCTGCTCGACGCGGCGGAGCGCGAAAAGCTGCCGCTCGGCGTCGGCTACGGCATGACGGAGACGGCTTCGCTCGTCGCGCTTTGGCGGCTCGGCGACGCGCCGCCGCGCCTGGCGGGAACGCCGCTGCCGCACGCGAAGATTGCGCTGAACGGCGCGGACGCGCGCATCGCGCTCGCCGCGGAATCGCTCGGCGAAATGCTGCTCGACGACGGCGCGCTCGCGCCGAATCCGGGCGGCGTCTTTCTCACGAACGACGAAGGCGAGCTGCTCCCCGACGGGCGTCTGCTCGTGCGCGGGCGCGCGGACCGGCACGTCAATTCCGGCGGCGAAAAAATCGACCCGCTCATCGTGGAGGACGCGCTGCGGGCCTGCGGCGCGGCGGCGGCGATGGTCGTCGGCGAACCCGACGCAGAATGGGGCGCGCGCGTCGTCGCGCTCGTCGTGCCGCCGTTCCCGGACGATCTCGCGGCGCGCCTGCGGGAACGCCTTCCCGCGTTCATGCTGCCGAAGCGCTTCGTCGCCGTTCCCGCGCTCCCGCTCGACGCCAAAGGCAAGCTCGACCGCGACGCTCTCGCCCGCGCGCTGAAGATCTCTTGAGCGCGGATTGCTTTCGGACGCGAAGAAAACCGCCGAGCCGACGGAAGGTTTTGATAAAATCAAAAATCTCCCGCGCGTTCCCGCGAAACGCGCGCGCTTCATCGAAATCCGATTTTTTCAAATTTCTTGACGAACACTTCGGCGTAGATGAAAATTCCTTCATGCAATCTGACTTCAAAATCTCAAAAAAATGGGGAAGACCCGGAAAGCCGATGTCGAAGTTCGCCTCGTCGGCGCTGAAGGGGATGGTTTCGGTTTTTCTGTGTTTCGCGTCCGTCGCCTGCGCGTTCGTTTGCGACGCGGCGTTTTCTTCGGGGGACGGAATCGTGATTTCCATGCTTGCCGCAATCGTTTTCGCTTTCGCTTCGATATGTTTCGGCGTGAAGGCGATTTATTGTTCTCTTAGAGAACGCTTTTCTGAAAGAGAACGCGGCGTGCGATGCGGAATCGCATCAGACGGACGCGTTGAACGTCATGAAGAGGCGGGATTCGCTTTGCCGGCCATGAAAGGATTGGCTTCGTTTTCCCTCTGTCTGGCGGCTTTAGGCTGCACTTTCGTTTGCGACGCGATGCTTTCTTCGAGGGACGGAATCGCGATTTCCATGCTTGCCGCGTTCGTTTTCGCTTTCGCTTCGATCTGCTTCGGCGTGAAGGCGGCTTATCGCTTTCTCAGAAATCGGATTTCCCCGAAAAAGAGCGTCGCGGGAACGTCCCTTGAGAAAAGCGTTGAGGGATTCGAAGAGAAACCGCTCGGTCCGATTTCAGCCTTCGTTGAAGAGCACGAACGCGCAATCGTCAAGACGACGATCTTGGGCGCGTCGATTTTCGCCGTCTTCTACTTTTTCTTTTTTGTCGTGGGAGTGGAATTCAGCTTTTTCGTGGCGCTTTGTTTTTTTCTTCCTCTTTGCGCCGGCTTCGGATACGGACTGTACGTCGGAGATGATATAAATATCTTTTCAGATGTGCGGTGGCTGAAAAATCGTCCGATATTGCGTGTGTGTTTGTCGCTCGCTTTCTTTTTTACGGTCATTACGCTCGCAATTATCTTCGGGATTGTATTTTCTCTGATGTGGTTGATGTGGTTGGTCTTATTGTTTTTCTTCGTGTACTTTATCGTTTCGATTTTATGAGCGGCGTCGGGATTTCCCCGTCGTTCCGACGACAAATTCACGTTCCGAGGAAAATGAACTTATGAAAAGAAAAATGGTTTCGCGACTTCTTGTCTCCGTCGCATCGATGACGCTTTTGTTCGCGGTTCCCGCGTCCGCCGCGAAAAAAGGCGTGGACGTCGAGCGCATTTACGGGAGAATCCAGTTTGTGACCGCTTTCGCCGATTACGACGTGAAGCTCGTGGACAGACATGAAGACCTGCGCGTGCAGATCGTCGAACGTTTTCCGGACTGTTGCGGGAAGTGGCAGATCGTCGAGCGTTTTCCCGATTATAAAATCAGAATCGTCGAGAATCATCCGGATTTCACGGTGCGCTACGTGGAAAGGTTTCCCGGAGCGAATTTTTCCCGACCTTGAAAGGAAAAAGCGTCCGCGCGCGCGTTCCCGCGGCAATTCCGCGCTTCCCGCGCGGGCGCGGTTTTGCTACGATGCCACGCTTTCGACATGCAGACTTCCGAAAGCCATTTCACCGTTCTGAAGACGGATCCCGCGAGCGCGGCGCGGCGATGCGAACTGCGCACGCTTCACGGCGTCGTGCAGACGCCCGTGTTCATGCCCGTCGGCACGCAGGGGACGGTCAAGTCGCTCACGCCCGCACAGGTGAAGGAAACGGGCGCGCAGATCATTCTCGGCAACACGTATCACCTCAATCTGCGTCCGGGCCCGCAGACGGTGCGCGCGCTCGGCGGGCTGCATAAATTCATGGACTGGGACGGCCCTATTCTCACCGATTCCGGCGGGTTCCAGGTCTTTTCGCTCTCCAAGCTGCGCAAGATCACCGACGCGGGCATCACGTTCGCGTCGCACCTGGACGGCTCGCGCATCACGCTCACGCCGCGCAGCTGCCTCGACATCCAGAGCGCGCTCGGGAGCGACGTCGCGATGGTGCTCGACATCTGCCCGCCGTTCCCGGCGACGAAGCGCGACGTCGCCGACGCGAACCGCACGACGCTGCGCTGGGCGCGGGAATTTCTCGGCCACGCGATCGACGACGGCTTCATCGCCGCCGGGCACCACGTCTTCGGCATCGTGCAGGGCGGCGTGTACGACGACCTGCGGCGGGAATGCGCCGAGGCGCTCGCGCAGGCGGATTTTCCCGGCTACGCGATCGGCGGCGTCTCCGTCGGCGAGCCCGAGCCGGAGATGCTGCAGCAGGTCGCGGCGAGCACGCCGTTTCTCCCGCATTTCAGACCGCGCTACGTCATGGGCGTGGGCACGCCGCCGCAGCTGCTGAAGATGATCGCGCTCGGCGCGGACATGTTCGACTGCGTGATGCCGACGCGACTCGCGCGCCACGGCACGGCGTTCACGCCGGACGGCACGATCAACATCAAGAACGAAAAATACAGGCTCGACGAATCCCCGCTCGTCGAAGGGCTGGACAACTACACGTGCCGCCGCTTCTCGCGCGCGTATCTGCGCCATCTTTACGTCGCGGGCGAAATGCTTTCCTCGACGCTGCTGAGCATCCACAACATCCACTTCTTCCAGGACCTGATGCGGCAGGCTCGGGAACACATCGAGGCGGGCGACTTCACGCCGTGGTCGCGCGAATGGTGCGCGCGCTACGAGGCGGGCGAAGCCGCGCGGAAACGCGGGAACGCGAAAGACTGAGCCGCCGCGGGAACGGGCGCGCTTCGGATTCTCGCTTGATTGCGCGCGCGCGAACGGATAGCGTTCCCGAAAAACCTTCGTTTTCGCCATGCTTTATCTGGTCGCCATTCTGCTTCCTCCCGTCGCCGTGCTGCTTTGCGGCAAACCTTTTCAGGCGCTTCTGAACCTGATTCTCTGCCTGTTCTTCTACGTGCCGGGCATGATTCACGCGATTCTCGTCGTGATGGACACGAAGGCGCGGGAACGCAACGCCGAGCTCATCGACGCGATGCGCCGCCGCTGACGCGCGCTTCGCCGCGACGTTCCGAAAAATCCCCGCGACGATGACGCCCGAAACGCGAAATTCCGGATCCGCGCCGCGCGCCGAAGCCGATTACGCGAAGTCCGTCGGCGGCGGGAACGCGCCCGACCGCGTCGCGGAGATGCAGGGTCTTTTCGGCCCGATCAGCGTTCCCGAGCGCGTCGTGCAGAGCATCTGGCGCCGCGGCGATTTCCGGCGCGACGGGCTGACGACGCTCGGCGGAAAGCCGCTCGAAATCGTTTCCGCGGGAACGTGGAACCGGCTCGACGGTCCCGATTTTCTCGGCGCGGAGCTGCTGATCGACGGCGTGCGCGTGCGCGGCGACGTGGAGATCCATTTTTACGCGGAAGACTGGAAGGCGCACGGCCACGCGGCGAATCCGCTCTACGGAAACGTCGTGCTGCACGTGCTCGCGTTCCCGCCGGCTGCGGGCGCGTTCCCGCGCGAAAACTCCTCGGGCGGGACGATGGAGACGTTTCTGCTGCTGCCGCATCTGAAGCGCGACATCGAGGAATACGCGTCGGAAGAGGCGCTCGCGGAAATCGAGGGACGCGGCGACGGCGCCGAGGATCTGCGCGCGAAGCTCTTCGCCGTGCCCGAAGACGAGCGCTTCCCGCGGCTGCGCGCGGCGGCGTTTTCGCGCTGGACGCAGAAGGTGCGCTTCATGGCGCGGCGGCTCGAGGACGCGCCGGACTGGGGCACGCTCGCGCACCGGATCGCGCTCGAGACGCTCGGGCTGCGGCGCAACCGCGAGGCGATGTCGCGGCTCGCGACGCGCTTTTCGCCGAGCACGATGCTGCTGATGGGCGCGGAAAAGCTTTACGCGGCGGAGGCGGGGCATTGGCGCCTCGCGGGAACGCGTCCGGCGAATCTGCCCGCGCGGCGGCTCGAACAGTATCTGACGCTGCTCGAAAAAAATCCCGCCTGGGCGCGGCAGCTGCGGGAGGCGCTCGCGGCGCTCCCGGGAACGGAAAAATTCAACGCCGGGCTCGGCTCCAAAAACTTCCGCGCGCGCGGAAAAATGCGCGCCCTGCGTCGGGAAATCGCCGACGGAATCTTCGCGGGAACGCTCGGTGGAACGCGCCTCGACACGCTGCTCGTGGACGCGTTTCTGCCGCTGGCGAGCGCGTCCGGCGCCGCGGATCTTTCGGCGTGGTGGTTCCACTGGTTTCTCGGTGACGCGCCCGGCAACGTTCCCGCGCTGCTGCGCGACATGGGCGTTTCGACGCGGGAACGCCCCTACTGCAACGGGCTTTTCCAGGGGCTCATTCAGGTTTCGTTGGAAAGGTGACGAAGTGATGAGGTCGTGAAGTCATGAAGGTTCATTGCGCTCGGCTTCGCCGAAAGAATTTTCAAAAAGTTCCGGCAATCAGCCTCATAACCTCGTAACTTCATAACTCCGTCACTTCCATTTGGCTTTCCATTTTCCGTTTTCCGTTTTTAAGATTTCCGACATGCAAGAAAATCACGGGAACTTCAAAGACGTTTTTCTCTACGGCAAGGCGGCCGTGCGCGCGGCTTTCCGCTTTCGCCGCGCTTCGATCGAGAGGCTTTTTCTGAGCGCGGAAAATCACAAGGAATTCGCGGAACTCTGCTCGTGGCTCGCGGGCGAGCGGCGTCCCTACGAGACGCTGGACGCGGGCGCGCTCGCGCGCATGGTCGGCACGTCGCGGCACGAAGGCGTCGTCGCGCTCACGCGCCGCCCCGTTCCCGCGTCGATTCGTCCGATCATGCGCGACGAATGGCACGCGGCGGGCGAAAAAGCGCTCTTCGCGCACGGCGTCGGCGACGCGTTCGAGCTCGCGCGGCTCGCGCACGTCGCGGCGGTCTGCGGCGTGTCGCGCTTCGTCGTGTCCGAGGAAGACGTTCCCGCGCTGATGAGCGCGGACGCGTGGAGCCTCGCCGGGGGCGCGATGGACGCGCTGAAGCTTTATTCGACGGAATCCATGGCGGGGCTGCTGCGCATGATGCGCGAAAAATTCTTCATCGTCGGCGCAGTGCGCGAGGGCGGCCGCCGCGTCGATTACGCGAAGCCGATCGCGTTCCCGGGGCGCACGGTCGCGCTCTGCGTGAGCGGCGACGCGAACGGCGTTCCCGCGGATCTGATTTCGCGCTGCGACTACCTGCTGCACGTCGCCGAGCCCGCGGACGCCGCGTTCCGCTTCACGCCCGCGGAAATCGCGACGCACCTGCTGCCCTGGCTCGGCGCGAAGACGAAAAAGCCCGGCGAAGGCTTTCTGGCGCGCAAGAAGGCGCGCGCGCAGGGCGGAGCGAACGGCTGAAACGCGCGGGAACGGACCATGAAAAACGAAACGCTTTTGACCGGAAAATTCGTCGCGGAGACGCTCGGCGCGGAATGGCGCGGCGGGAACGCGCCCGAAAAAATCGCGGGCGCGGCGATCGACACGCGCAGAATCGCGGCGGGGGAAATCTTCGTCGCGATACGGACGGAGAGCCGCGACGGGCACGATTTTCTCGCGGCGGCGCGGGAACGCGGCGCGGCGGGCGCGCTCGTCTCGCGTTTCGTGCCGGAGGTCGCGCTCCCGCAGCTCGTCGTGCCCGACACGGTCGCGGCGCTGCAGCGGCTCGCGGCGGAGCATCGCCGCCGCAACTGCGGGAACGTGCGCGTCTTCGGCGTGACGGGAAGCGTCGGCAAGACTTCGACGAAGGACCTGCTCGCGCGGCTTCTCTCGCGCGCGGGCGCGGCGCTCGCGACGGAAAAGAATCTGAACAACACGCTCGGCGTGCCGCTGACGCTGCTGAAGATCGACCCGGCGGCGCACGATTTCGCCGTGATCGAAGCGGGCATGAGCGTTCCCGGCGAGCTCGGGCGTTCGGCGGAAATGATCGCGCCCGACGTCGCGCTCGTCACCAACGTGAAGCCCGCGCACCTCGAAGGGCTCGGCTCAATGGAAAACATCGCGCGCGAAAAGGCGGAGCTTCCGGCGCGTCGCGCGCGCGGCGGCCGCGCGTTCTTCTGGGCGGATCTGCTCCGCTACGAACGTTTCCGTGCGCTTTCCGCTTCCGGGGACGCGACGATTCTTTCGCTTTCCGAAGATTCCGGCGAAAGAAATTTCTCCGGTGAGGGCCTTCCCGTGAGCCTCCGCGAGCGCGCGGACGGCTTTGAAATCGGCGTTCGCGGTGAGACGTTCTTCGCGCGCGGCGTCTCGCGCGGGCTCGCGGAAAACGCCGCGCTCGCGGTCTGTGCCGTCGCGGACCGCGTTCCCGCGGAAAAAATCCGCGAGGCGCTCGACGCCTGGAAGCCTTCCGCGAACCGCGGCGAAGTGCGGGAACGCGCGGACGGCGCCGGCGAAATCTTCGTCGACTGCTACAACGCCTCGCCCGCGTCGATGCTCGATTCCGCGCGCGCGTTCGCGAAGCGCTTCCCGGCGTGCGCGGGAACGCCGCGGCTCTTCGTGCTCGGCGGCATGGGCGAGCTCGGCGCGGACTCCGAACGCCTGCACCGAGAAATCGGCGAATCCCTTCCGCTCGACGCCGCGACGGACGTGCTCGCGCTCTTCGGCGGGAACGCACCGCGCATCGGCGAGGGCGCCGTCGCGCGCGGATTTCCGCGGGAACGCGTGCGCGTGTTTTCGGATATCGACGCGCTGCGCGAATGCGTCGCCGCCTTCCGCGGGAACGCGATGATCAAGGGCTCGCGCGCCTTCGCGCTCGAACGCGCCATTCCGCCGACGCGCTGAAGACGCCCCGCGGATTTGGAGGGCAAGCGGGACGCTTCCCTCCTGTAAGAATCCGCGTTCATTCGCGGGAATTCGCGGTTCCAAAAATCTGCGGAAATCCGCGGGATCTGCGGAGAAAGATTTGTGAGGAGGAAGCCTTCCTTTCGCCGCGCGCGTGTTTTCCGTTTGCAAAGCGGGCGGGAAAAGCGTTTCTTTACGGGAACGCTATTTTTCGAGTCATCATGAGTGAAGTTCGCACACGTTTCGCACCGAGCCCGACCGGCTTCTTTCACATCGGAAGCGCCCGCACCGCGCTTTTCAACTGGCTTTACGCGCGCCACACGGGCGGCACCTTCGTGCTCCGCATCGAGGACACCGACAAGGAACGCAACACGCAGGAATTTCTCGACGTCATTCTCGAATCCATGCGCTGGCTCGGCATGGACTGGGACGAAGGACCGCAGGTCGGCGGCGACTACGGCCCGTATTTCCAGTCGCAGCGCGGCGATTTTTATAAGCAGAAGGTCCGCGAGCTCATGGACAAGGGACGCGCCTACGAAAAGGACGGCGCGATCTGGTTCCGCCTCGAAGGCGAGCGAGAGACCGTCTACGACGATTTTCTGAAAAAGGAGATTGAGCGCGTGCACGCCGCTCCCGTCGTCATCGACGACATCATCCGCGGGCGCGTCGAACGCGCCGAAGACCGCGACTTCGTCATCGTGCGCGGGAACGGCGAGCCCGTCTTCCACCTCGTGAACGTCGTGGACGACATCGCGATGAAGATCACGCACGTGATCCGCGGCGAGGACCACCTTTCGAACACGAGCAAGCACGTCGAGCTCTACAAGGCGTTCGGCGTCGAGCCGCCGAAGTTCGCGCACATTCCGCTGATCCTGAAGACGGAAGGCTCCGGCAAAATGTCGAAGCGCGACCGCGGCGCCCTCATCGAGGAATACCAGTCGCGCCACTTCCTGCCCGCCGCCGTGCGCAACTTCCTGTGCATGCTCGGCTGGACGCCGAAGGACGGTCGCGAGATCCTGCCCATCGAGGACATCGTCGCGCAGTTCGATCTCTGCGACGTGCACCAGGCGAACGCGCGCTTCGACGAGCGCAAGATGGCGTTCTTCAACCAGGAATACCTGCGCGCGCTCCCGGACGAGTCCTTCGCGTGGCTCGCCGCGCCCGTGCTCGGCGAGGCGAAGGTCATCGACGAAAAGACCGACGAGGACTACCTGCAGAAGGTGCTCGCGCTGTGCAAGCCGAAGATGAACGCGCTCGAAACGCTCCCGAACTTCGTCGGCTACTTCTTCACGGAAGACTTCCCGCTCGACGAAAAAGGCTTCGCGAAGCTGCGCAAGAAAAGCGATCCCGCGGCACGCTGCCGCGAGCTCGTTCCCGCGCTCGAAGCCGCGCCGGACGTCGCCCCCGCGACCGTGGACGCGATCTTCGCGAAGCTCGGCGCCGAACACGGCGTGAAGCCCACGGACTACTTCGCGCCGATGCGCTTCGCCGTCTCCGGACAGCCCGGCGGCCCCGGCCTGCACGAGATGCTCGAGCTCCTCGGCAAGGAACGCACGCTTTCCCGCGTGAAGAAGTTCATCGCGAAAATCGAGGCGATGTGAAAATTTTCAGACAAAACGGGCGCCCGCGCTCGCTTTGTTTGCAGTTTTGAGTGTTAGTTTAGAGTGTTAGAGATAGAGTTAAGTCATACAGTTAGTGTTAGTAGATGATTGGACGGGCGCCTCCGAAAGGGGGCGCCCGTTTTCGTCTCTCCCGTGGAGGAGTTTAGGAGTAATTACCTTTTCAACTCCTAAACTCTTCAACTCCTAAACTCCTAAAAATCCAGCCACATGGCGGATTCGGCGTCGGAGGGCATGCGCCAGTCGCCGCGCGGCGAAAGCCCGATGGAGATGACCTTCGGGCCGTCCGGGCACGCCGAGCGCTTGAACTGCTGCGAGAAGAACCGGCGCAGGAAAACTCCGAGCCACTTGCGGATCGTCTCCGAATCGTAAACGCCCGCGAACGCCTTTTCCGCGAGGAAGAAAATCTTGCGCGGCGTGAACGCGTTCCCGCAGAAATGGAACAGGAAGAAGTCGTGCAGCTCGTAGGGGCCGACGAGGTCCTCCGTCTTCTGCGCGATTTCGCCTTCCGCCGTGGGCGGCTTCAGTTCGGGCGAAATCGGCGTGTCCACGATGTCCGCGAGCGTGCGCGCGATTTCCTCGCTGCGGCGCTCGGCGGCGAACCACGCGATGATGTGGCGGATGAGCGTCTTGGGCACGCCGATGTTCACGTGATACATGGACATGTGGTCGCCGTTGAAGGTGCACCAGCCCAGCGCCGCCTCGGAGAGGTCTCCCGTGCCGACGACGAATCCGCCGCGGCGGTTCGCCATGTCCATCAGAATCTGCGTGCGTTCCCGCGCCTGCGCGTTTTCGTAGGCGGCGTCGAAGCAGTCCGCCGGATGCCCGATGTCGCGCAGGTGCTGCTCGACGGCGGGAACGATGGAGATTTCCTTCGCCTCGATGCCGAGACGCGTCATCAGGTCGAGCGCGTTGCGGCGCGTGCGCTCGGACGTTCCCGGCCCCGGCAGCGAGAAACCGTGAATCCCCGCGGGATCGAGCCCGAGCCGCGCGAACGCCTCCTTCACGACGAGAATCGCGAGCGTCGAATCCAGCCCGCCGGAAACGCCGATCACGACGTTCTTCGTCCGCGTGTGCGAAAGGCGGCGCATCAGCCCCGCGACCTGAATGTCGAACGCCTCGCGGCAGTGGCGTTCCCGCACGACCTCGTCGCCGGGCACGAACGGCGTGCAGGAGACCCTGCCGAAGACTTCCGCCGGAAGCTCCGTGTGCGAGGCGGGCAGCGGGAAATGCACGCGGCGGAACTCGCGGCGCGTTCCCGCCGTGTCCGACGCGAGAAATTCCGCGTTCGTGCGCCGCTGATGCGCGAGCAGATCGACGTCCGCCTGCGCGAAGACGAGCGTTCCCGCGGCGGGAAACTTTTCCGACGCCGCGAGCATTTCGCCGTTCTGCGCGATGAAGCACTCGCCCGCGTAGACGATGTCCGTCGTCGATTCGCCCATGCCCGCGCCCGCGTAGGCGTAGGCGGCGAGACAGCGCGCGGACTGCATGCGCACGAGGTCGCGGCGGAACTGCGTCTTGCCGACGACTTCGTCGCTCGCGGAAAGGTTGAAGATCATCGACGCGCCCGCGAGCGCGAGCCTGCCGCTCGGCGGCTCCGTGACCCACAGGTCCTCGCAGAGCTCGACGCCGAAGGAGCAGGAGCGGAAAAACTCGTTTTCGAAAATGATGTCCGTTCCCGCGGGAACGGAATAGCCGCACGCGCCGAGCTCGATTTCGGAGACGGGGAGCCTGTCCGCGGGCGCGAACCAGCGCTTTTCGTAAAATTCGTGCGTGTTCGGCAGATGCGATTTCGGCACGACGCCGAGCGCCTTGCCGCCGCCGAGCACGATCGCGCAGTTGTAGATGTGCTGGCGGATGAGCAGCGGCGCGCCGACGATCGCCGTGACGTCGAGCTCCGCCGTGAGCTTCGCGAGCGCGAGCAGTCCCTTTTCGACCTCGCGCAGCAGCTCCGTCTGGTAAAAGAGGTCGCCGCAGGAATGCCCCGTGAGCGAGAGTTCCGGGAACGCGACGACCGCCGCGCCCTGCTTCGCCGCGCGGCTCATCAGCGTGCCGATTTCGCGCACGTTCGCGGGAACGTTCGCCAAGTGCAGCACGGGCGACGCCGCCGCGATTTTCACCAGCCCGAAGTCGATTGAGATCTCGTTGCTCATGTGCGCAAATAAAAACGCGTTCCCGCCGAGAACGCGAATCATT
The DNA here is from genome assembly GCF_050314555.1 of Candidatus Spyradosoma sp. SGI.093. Classification (NCBI taxonomy): domain Bacteria; kingdom Pseudomonadati; phylum Verrucomicrobiota; class Opitutia; genus Candidatus Spyradosoma; species Candidatus Spyradosoma sp. SGI.093. The sequence continues at coordinate 256,083 of NZ_JBNPNH010000002.1, forward strand.
TTCCGCGAAAGCGCGCGGCGCGGACGCCCCGAGGCGCGGAGACGCCGCCTCGAAAAAAAGTTTGACAGGGAGGGAGCTTGCGCGGAAACTGCGCGCATCAGAAATTTCCTTCGTCGAAAAGGAACGCGGCTTCCGCAGGTGCGGATTCTCTGACAAGCCGGTTCCGGGGCGCAGAAGACGTTTCGTGCCCGCCCGTTTTCGCAAGTCCGCGCGGTAACGTGTCCGCAAGGCAGAAAACACTTTCTGATTCCACGAAAATGCCGCGGGAGCGCCGTCGCTTCGTCGCGCCCTTTTTTCGCGCCCGAAGCGCGCGTCGTCGCGCGTCCGCGTTTTCGTCCTTTCGTTCCCGCGACGGCGACGCGGCGGCGAATTCCGAAAAAACTGAAAACGGAGAACCGTAAAATGAACACGACACAGAAGACACTCGAAGACGCGGGAACGGGCTTCCCGAAAAAAGACGCCGAGCCGCGCTTCCGCCTCCCGCGGCTGGGACGGGAGCTCGACGGAGACGCGATGCGCCTTTTCAAGGCCGCGGCGGCGCTCGTTCCCGCCGGCAGGGACGCGAAGCGGGAAGGCGGCGGCGCGGGAAAAATTTCGCAGGAGACGCTTTTCGCCGCGCTGGCACTCTTCATGCCGGACGTCGCGGAAAGCCTCTACGGGTTCCGCGTCGCGCGGCTGCCGAAGCGCCTCGTCGAGCGCGCCCGTGCGGTCCGCCTCCCCGCGAAGCTCCCGAACGGCGCCGCGAAGCTCCCGCCGCTCGAAGACGCGCTGATCGACCTCTTCGACGAAAACGAGCCGAACTCGCCCGGCGTGGAGATCTTCGGCGCGCTTTCCGCGCACGCCGTCGCCTACGCCGTCGCCGCCGATCCGGAAGAAAGCGTGATGCGGATTCTGCGCATGAACGGCGTGCGGGATTTCGAGCTGTTTCGCGAAGATCTGCGGGACCGCTTCCTGTCCGAAGCGTACCGCGACGCGGCGACGCGGCTCGAGAACGCCGTCCGCACGGCGAAATTCGTGGAGGAGGCCCTGCTGCGCGAGCTGCCGAATCAGGCGCGCGCGATTCGGGAGATCTCGCTGCAGCTGCGCGATTTCTGGACGCGCCCGAAGGGCGACAACCGGCCGTTGAGCCTGATTCTCGTCGGCGAGCACGGCTGCGGCAAGAGCCGGCTGGCGGGCGCGCTGCAGCGGGCCTTCGTCGCGGCGCGCCTGCAGAAGCGCGTGCGCGCGGTGATCGACGGCGCGTCCTTCAACGACCGCGAAATGGGCGTCGTCTCGCTGCTGGGCTCCAACCCGAGCTACAAGAACGCGGAAGAAGGGCTGCTGCACCGCGTCTTCGCGGAATCGCCGCGCGGCTGCGTCGTCTTCGACAACCCGACGCTGGGGCACGCGTCGTTTCAGACCGTCATCAATTCCTTCGTCTGCGGGGACGCCTTCGACAAGTTTCTGGACCGCTCCGTGCGCGGCGGGAACGGCGTCTGCGTCTCGACGATTTCGCTTGAAGAATCCGCCTGCGCCTACCTGCGCGAGAACGCGCGGTGCGGCGCGATCTCGCCGCTGCTGCTTTCGCGCGCGCTGAGTCCGGGCCTCGAAAAGAACGAAAATTCCGTCGAGTTCATTTTCCGGAACGCGCGGAAGATCGTGCTTCTGGACTCGATCTCGGAATCGGTGCTGCGGGAAATCGGCGCCCGGGAGATCGCCGCGCGCAAAAAGGAATTCGCCGCCTACGGCATCGCGCTGAGCTTTTCTTCGGAAGCCGATTTCGTCGAGCTGCACCTGCGTTCCGCGCCCGCGCTGCCGCGCGTCAAAGCCTTTCTGGAAGGCATGGCGGCGGATTTTTCGGGCATCTACGACGCGCTGGCTTCGGAGACGCGCGCGCGTTTCTCCGAATTCCGCGTCGAATGCGCTCCCGTTCCCGCGTATCCCTACGACGAGAAACGGCGCGCCTCGCGCGGCGACCGCCTCGTCTGCGTCTCGCGCCCGGAGACCGCGGGAACGCGCTTCACGCTGCGCAAGACGGAAATCCGCTACGAACGCATCCGCGAGGGCGTCGAAAACGAATTCGCCTGCGTCGCCATGAAGCACACGGACTTCCGCGATCTCGTCGGGCTGGACGCCGCCGTCTCGGAGCTGCGCGACGCCATCGATTTCGTGAAGAACCCGAAGGCCTACGACGAGCTCGGCGTCCCGCGCCCGGAGACGACCTTCCTCTTCTACGGCCCGCCGGGAACGGGCAAGACGAGCCTCGCCATCGCCGCCGCGCGCGAGGCGGACCTGCCGCTCTACGTGGCGACGAGCCGGATTCTGCTCAGCCCGACGAAGATCCGCGAGCTCTTCGGACGCGCCAACAAGGCGGCGCCCGCCGTCGTCATTCTCGAGGAATTCAACACCGTCGGCAACGCGGCCTACGGCGGCGACGCCTGCGTGATCAATCAGCTCAACGCGGAACTCGACGGCGTCGAAAAGAAGAACTCGCTCATCGTCATCGCCTCGACGAACTACCCCGAACAGATCGATCCCGCCCTGCTCCGCGGCAAGCGCTTCAGCAAGAAGATCGAGGTGCCGCTGCCCGATTCCGCCTCGCGGGAAGAGATTTTCGAGCGGACGCTGCGCCGCTACGGAGTCGCGGCGACGCCGCACGCTCGCGAAGTCTTTCTCGAAAGCGCCGACGGGAAGAGCGCCGCGGACATCGTCTGCGACGTCGAGAACGCCGTATTCAAATTCAAACGACACGAAACGCCGCTGGAAGAGACTTTCCGGAAGCTCGCCGACGCGCGGACCGGCGTCCGCCGCCTCGGATTCGTTTCCGGGCGCTGACGAAAAACCCTCTCATTCCCCGCCATGAACGACACCACGGAAAACGGAGCCCGGCGCGCGGCGCCGGCGGAAATCGAACCTTACGAAGACGAGGCGCCTTCGCCCGCGGCGACGCGGCGCAACGCGAGCAAGCTCTCGCTCGTCGACCGGCAGCTGACGATCTGCCTGGCGGACGAAGGCGTTTCGCGGAACGCTTTCCGCAACGCGGTGCTGCTGGTCTCGGCGCGCGCGGCGGTGCTGCGCGTGAACCGCTCGCTCGCGTTTCTCTTCGAGCCGGACGATCCCGCGGTGCGCCGCGCGGCGACGCGCCCGGGCACGGCGACCGTCTATTGCGAAAACTGGGAGACGCTCGGCGTTCCCGTGCGGCGGATCTGCGGCCTGCCGCGCGCGTGCGCTTCCGGCGACGCGGAAGAAGATTTCGCGGAGGCGTGACGCGGCGCGCGCGTTCCCGCGGGAACGCTCACGCCAGCGCGTGCAGATTCGCCATGGAGATGCCGGAGAGAATCGCGCCCGTGATGCCGAGAAAGCCCTGGTCCGTGCCGCAGAGAAAAAGGTTTTCGTAGGGCGTTTCGCCCGAGCGCCGCTTGCGCGTCGCGCCGTAGATCGCGCCGCCGAGCTTGCCCGTGAAGCGTTCGACCGTGAGCGGCGTGAACATGTCCGTCGCGAGCACGGCGCCGCGAAAACGTTCCGCGGGAACGGCGGGCAGATGCGCGAGCGCCGTTTCGCGGAGGCGCGCGAAGACGTCGCGCTTGGCGGCAGCGTAGGCTTCCGTGCCGTGCCCGAGCGCCTTCCACGCGGCGTGATTCGCGAGACACGTCACGCGCAGGCAGCCTTCGCGCGGCGCGTTTTCGGGAACGCTCCACGCGTAGTTGTTCGGGATGCAGACGACGCCGGAGCGCGCGTCCGCAAGCGCGTCGGGCGCGCGGTAAAGGAAGCGCTCCGAATCGCAGAAGAAGATGATGGTCTCGCCCCAGCCGAAATCGCGCGCGGGATCGGCGTCGAGCTGCGTGATAGTTTCGCAGAAGGCGAGCCCGCCGACGTCGGCGGCGCCGAAATCCGCGGGAACGCCCTCGCAGAGGCGCATCGTCTCCGTCGCGCCGGCGGAGGAAAGAATCTTGTCCGCGGAAACGACGGAGCCGTCGTCGAGTTCCGCGGCGACGGCTCGCGTGCCGCGCGTGAGGATTTTCTTCACGCCGCACTTCAGGCGCAGCACGGCTCCGGACTCGCGCAGCTTGCGCGTCAGCGCGCGCGTGATTTGGCGCACGCCGACGTGCGGGCGCGCGAAGCCTTCGCGGAAGATGCTCCGCCACATGATCGCGAACTGCGGGAGCGCCATGTCGTCGGGCACGGAACTGCCGTAGAACGAAAGCGGAATGAAGAGCGTGTCGACGAGCGTCGGGTCGGAAATGAATTCGGCGACGCGCGCACGGGCGGAGGCGGCGTCGTCGGCGTCGAGCGCGGTTTCGTCGAAGGCAGCGAGAAAGGCGTCGAGGCGGCGGAAGCCGTCGATCTGCCGCGGGAACGCGCGCGCGATTTCGCTCTCGAAGAGCGCGAAGTCGTTGGAGAAGCGGATCGTGTTTCCGAAGGCCTGAATCGACGAGCCGATCTGCGGGCAGAGATCGAGCTCCTCGCGGCGGATGCGCAGCTGGCGGAGGAGCTTCGTGAGCGGCGCGTTCTTCGTGCCCGCGGGAACGAAATTCGTCATGGCGTGCAGCCCGACGTCGTATTTCCGCCCGCCGAGAAAGTAAAAGCCGTTCAGCCCGCCGACGGCGTTGTGGCGCTCGACGAGAAGCGTTTTTTTGCCGAAGTGGGCGAGACGGATCGCGGCGGCGAGGCCGCTCATGCCCGCGCCGACGACGAGCGCGTCGAAGTGCTGTCCGTCGAGACTTTCCATCGTCTCACTTCGCGAAGAACCCGCGGAGCGCGGCCGCCCAGGCGTCGAAATTGCCCGCGACGACGTTCTTGTGAATCACCGCGACCCAGACGAGAACGCCGACGAGCATCGCGCAGAAGACCGCGGCGGAGCCGAAATCCTTGGCGCGCTTGGCGAGCTCGCGGTAGTCGAGCGAAATATCGTCCACGACCGCCTCCACGGCGGAGTTGAGCATCTCGAAGCCGAGAATCAGCGGCATCGGCAGCAGCAGCAGCGCCTTGGAAAACACGTCCACGGGCAGCAGGCAGACGACGACGGCGAGCGGAACGAAGAGAAAAATCTCCTGGCGGCAGGCGTGTTCGTGGCGGAAGGCCGCGCGGAAACCGGCGCAGGTGTATCTGAAGGCGTTCCAGAGGCGCATGAGTCCGCCCTTGGATTTGCGGCTCAGCGCGAAATCTTTTTTTTCTTCGTTCATGAGTTTCGTTTCGGAAAAATGTCTGACGCGTAAGCGGCGGAAAAACGCGAAATCGCCGGCAAAAAAACGCCCCGTTGCGGGAACGGGGCGAAATCGCGCGCGGGAACGCGGTCAGTTCCCCGTCTCGCCGACGTAGGGCTGAGACTTGGTCAGCGCTCCTTTGTAGTTGAAGGTATAGACGCCGCCGACGGGGCTCGTGAGCTTGAAGCCCTTGTCGGTGTCGCGCTCGATCGTAAGCTTGCCACCCTCGATTTCGTAGCCGGGCTCGATGCGGTTGCCGTTGAGCATCTTGAACGCGTCGGGAGCGTCGATCCTGCCGGTCTTCGCGTCGTAGCCGATCGTGACTTCGTGCGAGAACGTCTCGGCGAAATACGCCTGGGCGGCGATGCCGAGGCGGGCGCCGTCGTCCTGCATGACGGCCTGCGCGCGCGTCGCGCGATGCTGATTCACGAGCGGAACGGCGACCGCGCAGATGATTCCCGCCAGAACGACGACGATCAGAATTTCGATGAGGGTAAAACCTTTTTTCATGTGGACGATGGGTTCGAAAATTTTTTCTTAATAATCTTTTCTGCGGCGCGCCTTGTCAATTTAAACTTCGCGGTGCGCGAAGTTCTTACGGGGACGGGCAGCGTTCCCGCCGCGTTGCGGAAAGCCTTCCGAAGTCTCCCGCAAAGACGCCAAGACGCGAAGATTTTTTATCGGCGGGCACGCCGCGTCTCCGGAGGCGAAGCCCCGCGCGCGCGTCAGTTCACCTTGCGGCAGAGCCAGACCGCGTAGACGAACAGCAGGACGTTCGGCGCCCACGCCGCGACCACGGGCGGGAGCCAAAGCCCCGAGCCGAGCGCGTTGAAGATGTTGGTGAGCAGAAAATACGCCGCGAAGAGCCCGATCGATTTCGAGACGCCCACCATCGGATTGGTGCGCACGCCCGCGACCGCGAACGGAATCGCGATGCCGACGACGATCAGGCAGCAGAACGGGCTCGCCAGAATCGAATTGTAATACACGGAATACTCCGCGAGCTGCGCCTCGCTCGCGTTCCCGCCGCTCCGGTCGAGGAGCTCGCCGATTTCCGGCAGCGAAAGGTCGCCCGGCTTTTTCGACGCCAGCAGCATCAGGCGCGGATTTTCCGGATACGCTTCGGGCGTGAGCGTTCTGAGGGGCTTCGCGTTCCCGTCGGCGTCCGCGGGGGCGCCCGCCAGCTTGTCGAAGGTCTTTTGGCTCGACGGCGGGCCGCCGGCGGCGGGCTCGCGCCATTCCATCTCGCGCCCGTCGGCGAGCGTCCACGTTCCCGCGCTTTCGTCGTAAACGCCCGTCGCGGCGGCGATTTCGCGCTTCAGGCGGCTTTTCGCGTCGAACTCGTAGATGTTCACGTTGCGCGCCTCGCCCGTGGAGGACTTGAAATTGGAGATCAGCCAGATGCGGCGCGCGCCGACGTTGTTGTAGAAAATGAACTCGCCGGATTTTCCGCTCTTGTCGTATTTCTGGACGATCCGCGTCGTGCGCTCCGTCGCGTAGGGGACGAAGGTCGCGTTCAGAAAAAGCATCAGCAGCGAGAGCGCCGCGCCCGCGACCCACAGCGAACGCGTGATGCGGAAGATGCCCAGCCCCGCCGCGCGCCACGCCGTCAGTTCCTGATTCTTGTGAAAGTGCCCGAGGATGAAGAGCAGCGAGACCAGCAGCGAAACGGGAATGACGACGGGCAGGAATCCGACGGTCGTCATGAAGAAGAACTCGACGACTTCGAGCGTCGGCACCTCCCACTGAAGCATGTCCTGCAGATCGTTGTAGATCGAGGAAATCAGCAGCATTCCCGCCATCGCGCAGAGCGCCATGAGGAAGATTTTCAGCCATTCCTTGAGAATGTGTCGGTCGATGATGGGAATCATTTTTCGGGAGAAAGCGGTTTTCGCGGGAACGCCGGAGCGGCGCGCGTCAGATGTTCTTCAGAATTTCCTTGGCGCGTTTCCGCCGTTCTTCCTTTTCGCGTTCTTCGCGCTCCTTCTTCTGCTTTTCGATCGCGGCGGCGCGGTCGGCGGCCTCCTTCGCGGCGCGCGCGGCCTTTTCCTCCGCGTAGTCGGGGAAGTTTCTGGGCCAGCCCCTGCAGGGCGCCCATTCCGCGTAGCGCTTCGCCTTCACCTTGTTCTTCGCCTTGTCGGAAAGGTCGATCTTCCACTTGGTGAAGTAGAACGTGAGGTCCTTTTTCGTGGCGTCGCAGAGCGCCGTGTAGAACCAGTCCCAGCGGTCGCGGTTCGTCGCGCCGTCCTTGAAGGGATCTTCGTCGTGGTGGCGCAGCGCGACGTCGCGGAACGAGTTGTAGCCGAGCCCGCGCATCAGCTCGACGAAGAAATACAGCTTCAGCCGCGCGTCCTCCTCTTCGTCAAAGCTCGTCTTGTTGCTGTTGCGCAGAAACGCCTGCGCGCTCGCCTTCATGTCCTCGGGCGCGATGGACGTGCCGTCCCACGCGCGCTCGTAGGCGACGCCGATGCCCTGCGTCTGGCTGATCGTCGAGAAGAGATTGACCGTCACCTCGGTGCAGCCGTCGAAGCGGAACGGCGACCACTGGTGATTGTGCCCGATTTCGTGCCAGAGCCCCCAGCTGCCTTCCTTGACGAGCGAGCCGTTCTTGATGCAGTCGCCCCACGCCATGTAGCCCATGGCGGGATAGCCGGAATGCCCCCAGCCGACGGAAATCTGCACGTCGATCACGAAGCGCATCGGCGTTGCGACCTGGTTCGGATGCTTATCCCAGCCGATCAGCCAGTCCTGCACCGCCATGCCGCGCTGCAGATTCTTGCAGAGACGGCGCGGAATCTTGAGAATCCGCAGGTGCTCGATCGGCACCGTGAAGATCAGCCGCGGCACCGCGATTTCGCCCCAAGGCGCCTTCGTCTCCGCGAGCTGCTTCTGCCATTCCTCGGTCTTGACGACGGCGATGTCCACGCCCGTCTTTTCGTCCTTCGCGCCGAGAATGTAGAGCGGCGAAGCGATCCCGCCGGAGATTTCGACCGTGACCGGCTTCTCCTTCGGGAACACGCCCTTGACGTCGAGATAAATCAGCCCGCCGAACGGGTTGGCGAGTTCGACCTTCTTCTTTTCGTCCGCCTTGATGCGGATCGTGTTCGTCATGCGCGGCGGGCGCTTCAGCGTGTTTTCGTGATGCTTTTCGAGGTGGTCCTTCGTGAGCGAGTCCGAGTGGCAGCCGATGCGCAGATCCATGTCGAATTTGCGCTTTCCTTTGACGACGACGGAAATCTTCTGCCCCGGCGGCGCGTAGAGCCCGAGGCTGTGCCAGCCGCCGATCGCGGGATCGATCTCGACCGTGCGCGTCAGCAGCTCGCACTCGCCGACGGGAACGCCCGGGAACGTCTCCGCGATCGGCGCCGCCTTCGTCTTCTTCGGATCGCCGCAGAGAATCTCGTCCATCCTGGCGATGAGCGCGTCGTTCTTCGCGACGTCCTTCCACGGCCTGTTCGGCAGCGGAAGATCCGCGAGCGCGGGATCCTTTTCCGCGGTCTCCCAGCTCCATTTGCCGATGACCTTGTCCTTCGCGCTCGGAATCTTGTCGCGCGACTTCGGCGAATAGACGTTGGTTTCGAGGGCTTCTTCCAGGGTGATTTCGCCTTTGTCTTTCCTCGGCGCGGCGAAAGCGCGGACCGCGTCCCCGCAGAACGCGGCGAAGACGAGCCCGGCGAAAATGGCGTGGAGTAATTTCATGCCTTCGGAAGATAACGGAACGCGCCCGATTTGACCACGGAAAAACACGGGAATTTTCGATTTCCGCGCCGCGCTTTCAGGGCGCGGGCGTTCCCGCGCACTTGCGGCTTGCGGGCGGGGGCGGGAAAGCGTTTACTCTCGCTCATCATGTCCGGAGCCTTTCAAGTCATCGCGCGCCGCTGGCGGCCGCAGCAGTTCGACGAAATCGTCGGCCAGGAACACATCGTCCGCACGCTGAAGAACGCCATCGAGACCGGGCGCATCGGGCACGCGTATCTCTTCGTCGGGCCGCGGGGCACGGGCAAGACGACGACCGCGCGCATCTTCGCCAAGGCGCTCAACTGCACCGGCGGCCCGAGCGTCGCTCCCGCCCCGGACGATCCGATCTGCAAAGCGATCACGGACGGCTCCTGCATGGACGTCATCGAAATCGACGCCGCGACGAACCGCTCCATCGAGGACGCCAAGCAGATCCGCGAGGAATGCTATTTCGCGCCCGCGCAGTGCCGCTTCAAGATCTACATCATCGACGAAGTCCACCAGCTTTCCAAGGACGCGTTCAACGCGCTGCTGAAGGTCATCGAAGAGCCGCCGCCGCACGTCAAGTTCATCTTCGCGACGACCGAGGCGGACAAGGTGCTCGAAACGATCACGTCGCGCTGCCAGCGCTTCGAGTTCCAGCCGATCCCGGAGGCGAAGATCGCCGCGCGCCTGCGCCGGATCACGGAGACCGACGGCGTGGAGGCGAGCGACGACGCGCTCTTCGCCATCGCACGGCTCGCCAACGGCGGCATGCGCGACTCGCAGTCGATTCTCGACCAGGTGATTTCCTTCTGCGGCAAAAAAATTTCCGAAAAGGACGTGCTCGACATCTACGGGCTCGCGTCGAAGGAGCAGATCGAAGGGCTCGCCGCCGCGCTCGCCGCCGCCGACTACGCCGCCGTCGTCCGCTACGCCGACGCGTTCGTCGAGGAAGGGCGCGACCTGCTGCGCGTGCTCAAGCACACGCAGGCGCGCGTCCGCGAGGCGCTGTTGGATTCGATCCGGGAACGCGGCGTCTCCTCCCTGCTCGGCACCGCGATGCGCACGGAGCAGCTGCTGCGCATGCTCGACACGCTGCAGGCGGGCGAGAGCGGCGTGAAGCTCGGGCTGTCCGAGCGCGCGAATTTCGAGGTCTGCCTGCTGAAGGCCGTCGAGCAAAGTCGAACGCGGGCGATCGACGCGCTCATCAAGGACATCGCAGGACTCGCCGCGGGAACGCCCGACGACGCAAAAAAAAAATGAGCGCGGCGCGCTGAGCGAAAAATTCCGCGCCGCGAACGCCGCGCTGAAGGACGCCCGCCGCCGCGACGCGCAGCGTTTTTCCGCCTCGCTCGAAACCCTCGAACGCCTTTCGCGGGAACGCCGCGCCGCCGCCGAAGCGCGCGCGGCCGCCGCTCCCGAGCCGCCTCCCGCGGAAAACGCCGCGCCCGACGACGCGCCGTTCCCGCAATACGATCCCGCCGCCGAGGCGAGCTTCGACGTCGCGTCCGATTTCCCCGAGCTCGACGACGCGCCCGCGCCCGCGAAAATCGGCATCACCCTCGAACAGGCGCTCGCGCGGGTTCCCGCCGAAGTGGTCGCGTTCGTCCGCGAACGCTTCCGCGCCGAGTTCTCCGTGCTGCGCCGTCCCGGCAAAGTCTATTCCTTCCGCGAAGACGCCGCCGAGACGGAATCCCTCTCCGACGCGGACGACGAGCTTCCCGAGGACGTCTCCGACGACGTCTGACGTTCCCGCCGCGCGCGCGCCCGTTTCCCTTTTCCCGCAAACCCAAAAACGCTTTTCCCCATGATGAAAAATTTCGGTTCCCCGCTGAAGATCGGCGTCATCTCCGACACGCACGGATTTCTGCGTCCGGAAGTCTTCGACGTGTTCTCGTCGGTCGATCACATTCTGCACGCCGGCGACGTCTGTTCCGACGACGTGCTCGCCGAACTCTCGCGCCTCGCGCCCGTCTCCGCCGTGCGCGGCAATTCCGACTTCACGCCGAAATGCCGCAAGCTGCCGCTCTTCGACGTCGTGAAGATCGGGCGCGCGGAAATATTTCTGCACCACGGGCACGTGGACGCGTTCGACGGCATGCCCGCAGGCGTGAACATCATCGTCTCCGGACACACGCACCTGCCGCGCGTGGAGCTTTTCGGCGGCATTCTCCGCGTGAATCCGGGCAGCGCCGGCCCGCGCCGACCGAGCGTTCCCGTCTCGGTCGCGGTCATCACGATCTACAACCGCGCGCGTTCCGCCGAAATCATCGAGCTCCCCGAACCCTGCGAACAGCCCTGAGCGCCGCGGCGGAGACGCGGACGTCTCCGAACACGAACGGGAACGGAAAGGAGGGCGAGCGTCCCGCTTGCCCTCGAAATCCTTCCCCGCAAAAACTCCTCTTTAAGCTTTTCTGAAAACCGCAAAGTCAAAGGAAGTTAAGGAAAGTTTTATAGGGGGGGGGCGTGGCTTCACGCTTCTCTTACTTGCCGCTTCCTCGAAATCCGTCCGCACAAACTCCCCTTTAAGCTTTTTCCGCGCCCCGACGGGGCGCAACAAGCGTAACCCCATGCGCGCGACGAAGCGCGCGCTTGGGGAAAAACCCGCACCTGCGACGCGCCTGAAAGGCGCAACCGTCCGATGCGTTCGACGTTTTCCCGACACGACGTTCCCGCAGGGCAGTTGCGCTTTTCAAGCGCGTGTTTTTTGCGCGGACACGCCCCAAGCGGCGTCGCCGCATGGGGTTATTTTTGTTCCGCATTTCATGCGGACACTTGAGGGCGAAGGTATTCCTGCCGCTTCTTTGGCTTCTTTGAAATCCTTCCGCACAAATCAAGCGTTTATTTCAGCTAAAACAGCGTCCCGGCGCGCCCGCGGAGTTTTTCCTGCGGGCGCGGGAACGCGAGCGGATCGAGCCGGGGACGCCGAGGCGCGGGTCGCCGCGCAGGATGAGGCGCACGAGCTTTTCGGCGGTCGCCTCGTAGTCGTCCGCGGAGGCGCCGAGGCAGAGCCATTTTTTCAGAAGGTAATGCGGCGCGAGCGAGGGAAATTCCGCGACGAGCAAAGCGTGAAATTCCGGCGAGGTCGGAATCAGCAGGCCTTCGCCGTCTTCGTCCTTCGCGGGAACGTAGAGCAGAACGTTTTTGTCGCCGAGGTAGAACGACCAGCAGCCGAACGTGCGCCGCACGGAAAAGTCCGCGCGGGAACGCAGCGGCTCGATCAGCCATTCGCAGGGTGTTTCGTCGCGGGAACGCCGGCAGGGGGTGAATTTCATCGGGGAAACAAAAAAAAGAAACGAGCGCGTCCGGTTCAAATTTTCGGGGCCCGGAATCCGAAAGCGCGCCTTCGGATTTCGGGCCCCGTCTTTAAGCTTTAAGCCTTAAATTTAAGCTTTCTCTCAAATCTTGCTCCAGTCGAGAATGACCTTGCCCGCGGTGCCGTCGAGCATCGCCTTGAAGCCGGCGTCGAACTCCGTGTAGGGCAGATGGTGCGTGATGATCGGCGAAACGTCCATGCCCGCCTGAATCAGCGCCATCATCTTGTACCACGTTTCGAACATTTCGCGGCCGTAGATGCCCTTCATCGTGAGGCCCTTGAAGATGAGCTTGCTCATGTCGATCGCCGCGTTTCCGGGAGGAATCCCGAGCTGCGCGATGCGGCCGCCGCACGACATCACGTCGAGCATGCCGTTGAGCGCGTGCACGTTGCCGGACATTTCCAGACCCACGTCGAAGCCTTCCGTCATGCCGAGCTGCTTCATCACGTCGTGGAGCGAGGTGGTCATCGTGTTCACGGCGAGCGTCGGGCCCATCTTCTTGGCGAGCGCGAGACGCGTGTCGTTCACGTCCGTGATGACGACGTAGCGCGCTCCCGCGGCCTTGGCGAGCGCGATCGCCATGATGCCGATCGGTCCCGCGCCGGTGATGAGCACGTCTTCGCCGACGAGGTTGAACGAAAGCGCCGTGTGCGCCGCGTTGCCGAGCGGGTCGAGAATCGAGACGATGTCGTCCGGAATGTCGTCGGGCACGGGAACGACGTTCTTCGCCGGCAACGAAAGCAGTTCCGCGAACGCGCCCGGGCGGTTCACGCCGACGCCCTTCGTGTTCGGGCAGAGGTGGCGGCGTCCCGCGCGGCAGTTGCGGCAGTAGCCGCACACGATGTGACCTTCGCCGGAAACGCGCTGCCCGACCTTGAGATGCCTGATGTTTTCGCCGATCTTTTCGATGTGACCGACGTACTCGTGGCCGACGACCATCGGCACGGGAATCGTCTTCTGCGACCACTCGTCCCACTTGTAGATGTGCACGTCGGTGCCGCAGATGGCGGTTTTCTTGATGCGGATCAGCACGTCGTCCGGGCCGCATTCGGGCTCGGGAACGTCCATCAGCCAGAGTCCGGGTTTCGCTTCTTTCTTAACGAGAGCTTTCATGATTTTTTCGGATGTTTTTCAAAAAAGGTGTTGCCGAATGAAGCCCGCATTTTAGGACGATTCCCCGAATACGAAAACAAAAAAATCACTCCGCCGCGCCGCGCGGGAAAAACGGCTTGACGCGGGGAGGGATAGGGGGTAGCCCTATATGCAGACGATGAACAAGAACGGACATTCGCACTGCCGCACCCCGGAGATGAAGAAAAAGCTCGTCTCGCGCCTGCGCCGCATCGAGGGGCAGACGCGCGCGCTGCAGCAGATGATCGAGGACGACCGCGAATGCGTCGAGATCCTGCGCCTCATCGCCTCCGTCTCGGGCGCCCTGCGCGGCGCGTGGACGGAAGTGCTCAACGACCACCTTTCCAGCTGCATCCGCGAATCCGTCGCGAACAAGGACATGAGCCAGCTCGACGAGCTCATCGCCCTGCTGAAGAAAACGCACTGAGGGTCCCGCAGTATGAGACTTTCCAGAGATACCCGAAATCGCCGGAAGAAAGCTCCTGCGGAGCTGTTTATGGTTTATCGTTCAGCGTTTATTTCTCTCAACCATAAACCTTCAACAATAAACGGCGCGAAGCGCTTCGCCTGACGTTCCATGCGCATTTTCCGCGACATATTTCTGTGCTTCGCCCTGCTGCTGACGCTCGTCGGCAACACGGCGACGACGACCGCGTGCTTCGCCGACGGAGAAATCTCCTTCGTCGGGAACGCCGCGTGCGCGGAAACGCGGGAAACGGCGCACGCCGACCGCCGCGCGGGAACGCCCTGCGCGCACGACGCGGACGCCGGCGGCGATTTCCGCGCGCCGCACGAACCGCTGACCGTCGCGCTCGACGACGACCTCGCCGCCGCCGCGTGCCCGAACGGCGTTCCCGCGCCGGACGCGTTTTTCTTCGCCGAATTCTTCTTTGCGCTTTTCGACGCCGCCGCGCTCCACGCGCGCGCGGTTCCGTCGGCGTTCCCGCCCGGGGACGACGCGCTTCTCGCCCTGCTCCGCGCGCCGAACCGCGCGGGCGTGCTCCCGCTACTGGCGTAGCCCGCGGCGCGCGCATTTTTCCGACGGAAAGGGCGTTCCCGCGCCGCTTTCCGTGCATCCCCTTCTTTTTTCACGAAAAGGAAATCCGCGGAAGTTCCGCCTCGGCTCGCCTTCCCGCTTTCCCGAAAAAAGAAAATTTCCCCCTTCAAAAAAAACGAAACGAATCATGAGAAAAAAATTTTACGTCCTCTGCCTGCCCGCGCTGATGCTGTCGGCGTGCGCGAGCTACGAGGAGCGCCCGATCGACCTCGGGCGCGAAGCCGTCGCGTGGCGGGAACTCTCCGACGCCGTCGCGCGGGAGCGCACGGAACTCACGTTCGCCGACGCGAAGCTGATCGGGCTCGCGCTCAATCCCGAACTGAACCGCGCTCGCGCGAGCCTCGCCAAGAGCCGCGCCGTGCGCGACGCCTCCGGCTGGTGGGAAGATCCCGCGGTCTCGTTCTCCGTCAAGCGCGTGCTGAACACGAGCGCGCAGCCGTGGGCGTACACGCCGGGCGCGTCGCTGACGATTCCGGTGACGGGCCTTCCCGCGCTCGCCGAGGAGGCCGCCGAGCGCTACGCCGAAGCGGACTACTGGACGCTCGTCCAGGCGGAACTCGATTTCGCCGCCGGGCTCGCCGAGATGTGGACGGACTGCGCCGTCGTCGAGGCGAAACTGCGCGTCGCCGGGCTTTACCTGCTCAACGCCCGCGAGGAACGCGCGCGTCTGGAACGCCTTTTCGACGCCGGCGAAGTCACCGCCGCCGAACTGCAGAAGGAAAACGACCGCGTCAACGCCGCCGAGCTGGAAAAGCGCGACCTCGACGCGCGCTTCGTGGACGTGCGTTCCCGCATCGCCGCGCAGCTCGGCCTGGCGCCGACCGTCGCTCGCGCGCTGAAGCTCGACGCCGCGCTGCCCGCGGGCGTTCCCGCCGCCGCGCCTTCGCCGACGCCGGAAGAGCTCGCCGAGCTCCCGCGCGTCCGCGCCGCCCTCGCCCGCTACTCCGCGAGCGAAACCGCGCTGAAGACGGAAATCCGCCGGCAGTATCCGGAGCTCTCGCTCTCGCCGAGCTACGAGCTCGACGGGAACGACGAGTTCGCGGATTCGTTCACGCTCGGCGTCGGCTTCACGCTCCCGCTGTGGAACCGCAACCGCCTCGGCGTCGCGGAGGCGGAGGGCAAGCGCGAGGTCGTGCGCATCGAGACGCTCGCGCTGTGGCAGGATCAGTTTCACCTGCTGCGCCGCCTCGAGGCCGAGCAGGAAATCGCGGAAAACCACTGCCGCGCGCAGGAGACGCGTTCCCGCGATTTTCTGCGCCGCACGGAAAAGATCTACGCGGAAATCGACGCCGGGGAAACGCTCCCGACCGCGCTTTCCGAAGCCGCCGCACAGAATTTCACCGCCTCGCTCGCCTACTGCGACGCGCTCGGCGATTTTCTGAAGGCGCGGATCAGAATCGAAGCGCTGAAAGCGCGGAGAAAGTAAATGGAGACTAGGAGCTAGTAACTGGTAACTGGTAGCTCCTTCGGAGCTGTTTATGGTTGTTTAGAAAAATAAACCTTAAACAATAAACAGCGCGAAGCGCTTCACTGCTCCAGTCACAAGTTACCAGTTACCAGCCACCTCGTAAACACAACCCCCTTACACAAAAAAACGAACATAGAAAAATCATGAACAAAAAATTCTTCCTCATTCTTTCAATCGCGGTCGCGACGCTCGCGTCCGCCTGTTCAAGCGTTCCCGCGGATGCGCCCGCGGCGGTCTTTTCCGTCGCCGCGACGGAATCCGGCGCTCCCGCGTTCCCGCTGCACGAAACGACGCGCGTGTTCTACGAACGCGGGAACGCCGACGCCCGCGCCGCCGCGCTCGAGTTCTGCGCCGAAGCGAAGACGCGCTTCGGTCTCGCGCTCAAGGCGGAAGGCCTGCGTCCGCACGGCTCGCGCAACGACAATTCCGTGATCTTCGCCGCGGACGACGCCTCGGCGACGGAAGCCTTTTCGCTCCGCGTCACGGAAGCGCATCTGGAGATTTCCGCCCGCACCGCCGAAGGCTTTTCCGCCGGAATCGGGAAGGCGCTCGAAAAGTGACAAGTGACTGGATGAACAGCTTAAAAGCTTAAAAGTCTAAAAGCTTAAAAAGAAATTCCTCTTTTCAACTTTTAAGCTCTTCAGCTCTTAAACTTTCTCCTGTCACTTTTCACCTGTCACTTGCCACCTGAATTGTCACCAAACCCACTTTTTCCATGAGCAAAAAATTTTTCATCACGCTCGCGCTCGCGGGAACGCTCGCCGTTTTCGCGAACGCGGCGGAACACGCGCACGACGCGAACTGCGCCCACGGCGCGCACGAAACGCACGCCCACGGCGACCACGACGAAGGCGAGCACGAAGCCGACCACGAGCATGAGCACGACCACGACGCGCACGACGAAGCCGAAGACGCGGGAACGCGCGTCGAGATTTCGCCGCGCGCGCGGCAGTCCGTCGCGATGCGCTTCGAGACGGTTTCCGACGCGTCCGCGAGCGCGGCGCGCTCCTACTACGGGCAGATGCGCGTTCCCGCCGACGCGGTGAAGACCGCCGCCCTGCCCGCCGCCGGCCGCGTGCGCTTTTTCGTGACGCCCGGCCAGAACGTCGAGCCGGGAACGCCGCTCTACTCGCTTTCCTCGCCGGAGCTGATCGCGATGCGCAGCGACCTCGCGCAGGCGGAAGCGGACCTTTCCCGCGCGCGCTCGAACCTCGCCGCGCTCGAGGCGCGCCTCGAACGCCTCGCGAAAATCGGCACGAAAAACGGCGCGCTCGAAAGCGAAGCCGCGTTTCTGCGCGCGGAAATCCCCGTGCTCGCCGCCGCCGCCGAGCGTTCCCGCGGACTCTGGCTCGCGGCGACGGACGGCGCGGAGCTGCGCGACGGCAGGCTGATCGTCTCCTCGCCGTTCGCGGGGCGGATTCAGTCGCTCGACCTCAGCGAAGGCGCCTGGGGCGAACGCGGCGCGGGCGCGCTCACGCTCGTCTCGTCGCGCGCGCTCGAGTTCAAGGGCTCGGCGTTCGGCGCGGACGCGTTCGCGGGAACGCAGGCGCGGCTCGCGGTGTCCGTCGGCGGCGAGACGCTGCGCCTCGCGGGCACGCTGCGCGTCTCCGCGCAGATCGACGAGGCGACGCAGGCGCGCACGATTTATTTCGTTCCGGAAAATCTGCCCGAGGGCGTGTTCCCGGGGCAAGTCGCGCGGCTCGAAGTCTTCCGCCGCGACGAGGCGGACGAGGGCTTCGTTCCCGTGCCGAGCAGCGCCGTCGTCAAGGTCGGCGTGGACGACGTCGTCTTCGTGCGCGACCCGCACGACGAAAACGCGTTCTTCGCGCGCAAGGTGAAGACGCGTCCGGCGCGCCGCGGCGTGACTCCCGTGAAGGGCGTGCGCGCGGGCGAGACCGTCGTCGTCAAGGGCGGCTACGAGCTGAAATACGTGCTTCCCGCGGACGGGAACGCGGCGAAGAAGGCCGCCGGGCACTTCCACGCCGACGGAAAATTCCACGAAGGCGAGCACTGACGAGGGAAGATGAGAGATGAGAGGTGAGGGATGAGAGGGAAGTCGAGCCTTCGTCTCTCGTCGGTTCCCGAAAAAACGTATCCGATAAAAATTTACGCACAAAAATGAACGCAATCATTTCATTCTGCCTGCGGAAACGCCTCACGGTGCTGATGCTCACGGCGCTGCTCGCGGCGGTTTCCTTTTTCGTCGTCAAAGACATTCCCGTGGACGTGTTCCCGGAGCTGAAGGTGCCGCGCGTCACGATCCAAACCGAGGCGAGCGGGCTCACCGCCGAAGAGGTCGAGCGCTACGTGACGATTCCCGTCGAATCCGCGATGAACGGCACGGCGGGCGTGAAGCGCGTGCGCTCCTCCTCCGGCGGCGGGCTTTCGTTCGTCTGGGTCGATTTCGACTGGGACACGGACATCTACCTCGCGCGGCAGATCGTGACGGAGCGCCTTTCGAGCGTGCGCGCCTCGCTCCCGCAGAACGTCTCGCCGGAGCTCGCGCCCATCGTTTCCGTGACGGGCGAAATCATGCTCATTGCGCTCACGCCCGACGAGGAATTTTCAAAAAACCTCACCGACGCCGAGCGCGCGCGGCTGCTGCTCGACATGCGCCAGCTCGCGGAATACCGTCTGCGCAACCGCCTGCTCGCGATTCCCGGCGTCGGCCAGGTCACGGTGCTCGGCGGCCGCCTGCCGGAGTATCAGGTCGTTTACGATCCCGCGCGTCTGCGCCAGGCGAAGATTTCGCTCGACGACCTGCGCGCGGCGGTCGAGTCCGCGGGCTCCACGGCGCCCGCCGGCTACCTCGAGGAAGTCGCGGGAACGGAGCTGCCGATTCAGCAGGATTCGCGCGTGGAGACGCTCGAGCAGCTGCGACGTTCGCTCGTTCCCGCGCATCCGTCGGGAACGGCGAAGATCGAGGACCTCGCCGACGTGCGCATCGACGGCGCGCCGCGCCGCGGGAACGCCGGATTCATGGGCACGGACGCGGTCGTGCTTTCCGTGCAGAAGACGCCCGGCGCGAACACGCAGGAGCTCACGCGCGCCGTGGACAAGGCGGTCGCGGAATTTTCCGCGAGCCGGCTGCCCGCGGGCATGCGCCTGCACGCGAACGCCTACCGCCAGTCGGACTTCATCGAAATGTCGCTCGCGAACGGCGCGGAGACGCTGATCACGGCGGGCGTCGTCGTCATGCTCGTGATTTTCCTCACGCTGCTGAACGTGCGCACGGCGCTCGTCACGCTCGCGGCGATGCCGCTTTCGATTCTGTTCGCGATGCTGCTGTTCCCGGCGTTCGGGCTCGCGGTGAACATCATGACGCTGGGCGGGCTCGCGGTCGCGGTCGGCGACGTCGTGGACAACGCGATCATCTTCGTCGAAATCGCGTGGCGGCGGCTTTCGGAGAACGCCGCGCTCCCGCCCGAAAAGCGGCGCACGAAATACGAGGTGCTCATGGCGGCGAAGGGCGAAATCCTCGGCTCGATCGGCTATTCCTCGGCGATCATTCTGCTCGTGTTCACGCCGGTGCTTTTCCTGTCGGGGCTCGAGGGGCAGTTCTTCCGCCCGCTGGGCGTTTCGTTCATGCTCGCGTTCGCGATGTCGCTCGCCGTCGCGGTGACGGTCGTTCCCGTGCTGTGCTCGCTCGCGTTCCGCGCGAAGAAGAACGGCGCCCACGCCGCGGACGCGGGAACGCCGCCGCGCGAGAGCTTTTCCGTGCGGCAGATTCACCGCCTTTACGAGCCCGTGCTGAACTTCTGCATGCGCCGCGCGAAGCTCGTCGTCGCGGGAACGCTCGCGCTGACGGCGGGCGCGCTCTGGCTCGCGGGAACGTTCGGCGCGAGCTTTCTCCCGCCCTTCAACGAAGACTGCTACACCGTCTTCGTGAACGCCGTGCCGGGAACGTCGCTCGAAGAAACGGAGCGCATCGCACGCGGCTGCGCCGAGCGCGTCGGAAAAATCGACGGCGTGCTTTCCGTCGCGCAGCGCACGGGGCGCGCCGAAAACGACGAGCACGCCGAGCCCGTCTCCGCGTCGGAACTGCTCGTGCGCGTCGATCTGAAGAAGGATCAGAAAAAAATCCGCGAGGCGATCCGCGACGCGATCGAGGGCATTCCCGGCACGAGCACGATGATCGGCTACCCGCTCGCGCACCGCATTTCCGCCGCGCTTTCCGGCTCCAATTCCGAAATGGCGATCAACATCTACGGGAGCGAGCTCCCGCAGCTGCGCGCCGCCGCGCTCAAGGCGAAGGAGATTCTCGAAAAAATGCCCGAGGCCGCCGACGCGCGCGCCAACCGCGAAGTCATGGTGGACACGGTGCGCATCCGCTACGACCAGGAGATTCTCGGCGCGTTCGGGCTCACGATCGCCGAGTCCGCCGAACAGGTCTCCGCCGCGCTCAACGGGCTGCGGCTCGGCGAAGTCATCAAAAACCAGGACCGCTGGAACGTCGTGCTGCGGCTCGATCCCGCGCTGCGCATGTCCGTGGACGACGTGCGCGACCTCGAACTGCTCGGCGCGGACGGCAGAAGCGTGCGCCTCGGCGACGCCGCCGACGTCTCGCGCGAGGAAGTGACCAACCTCATTCTGCGCGACGACACGATGCGCAAGGCGATGATTTCCTGCAATCCCGCGCCCGGCTCCAACCTCGGCGACCTCGTCGAGGCGTGCCGCGAAAAGCTCGACCCGGCGATGCACGAGCTCGGCTGCACCGTCGAATACGCGGGAACGATCCAGGCGCGCGAATCCGCGGCGCGGCGGCTCTACCTGCTCGGCGCGGCGATTCTCGTCGCCGTCGTGTTTCTGCTGACGACGGCGCTCGGCAGTCTGCGCAGCGCGGCGGTGACGCTCGTGAACATTCCGCTGTGCCTCATCGGCGGAATCGTCGCGGTGTTCGTCGCCTCGCCGGGAACGCTCGCGTCCGTGTTCGGCGGCGGCGCGTACGAGGCGCCGATTCTCTCCGTCGCCTCGATCGTGGGCTTCGTGACGGTGATCGGCTTCGGCGTGCGCTCCGGGCTGATTCTGCTGAACCGCTACCGCGAACTCTTCAAAAGCGGCATGAGCGCGGACGAGGCGATCCGCGTCGGCTCGCGGGAACGCGTCGTGCCGATCGTGATGACGTCGCTGACGACGGAGCTGGGCCTGCTGCCGCTGATCGTCGCGATCGACCGCCCCGGCGGCGAGCTGCTCGGCCCGCTCGCGATCGTGCAGTTCGGCGGGCTCATCTCGGCGACCGTCCTCTCGCTCGCCGTCATTCCCGCCGCCTCCCGGCTCCTCGCCAAAAAGAGTTGAAAACAGCTTAGAGATGAGCGTTGAGAGCTGAGAGGAAAGCAACTGGTGACTTGTAACTGGTGACTGGACCATTGTGAGTTTTGCCGAGGCAAAACTTGTTGATCACCAGTTACGAGTCACCAGCTACAAGTCACTTCTCTCACTTCTAAGCCCTCAACTCTCGTCTTTCTTCCTTCAGATTCCGAAGACGGCGCGGACGGTTTCGCCGACGCGGTCCTTGGCGCAGACGAGCGCATGAAGCGCCGGCGCGTTCTCCAGCTCGGCGAAACGCGGCGCGCGGCCGACGAGCTCGCCGAGCGCGCGGAGGTTCGCGAAGTCGTCCGCGCCGCACGTTCCCGTGAGCGCGCGCAGCATCGTCGCGGGGAATTTCCACGGCGCGGCGGTTTCGGCGACGACGGCGGGAACGTTCCCGCGCCCGCCGAGATCGCGCAGCACCTTCCAGCCGATCGCGGTGTGCGGGTCGGCGAGGTAGCCGGTCTCGCGGCGGATCGCGGCGATCGCGGCCTCCGTCTCCTCGGGCGAAGCGTGCCCGGAAACGAAGCCGGCGGCGGCGGGAGCGCCGCAGTCCGCGCCGAGCGAAAATTCGCCCGTGCCCTTCAGCGCCGCCATGCGCGCGCGCGTCGAAGCGGCGTCGCGCCCGGAAATCTCGAAGATGAAGCGCTCGATGTTCGACGAGACGAGAATGTCCATCGACGGCGAATTGGTGACGCGGAACGTGCGCCGCACGTCGTACACGCCCGTGCGGATGAAGTCCGCGACGACGCAGTTTTCGTTCGAGGCGACGACGAAGCGGCGGATCGGCGCGCCGAGCTTCTTCGCGTAAAACGCGGCGAGCACGTTGCCGAAATTGCCCGTGGGCACGACGACGTCGAAGCCGTCCGCGCCGAGCGTTCCCGCGGCGTGCAGCTCGCGCCACGCCATGATGTAGTAGCAGATCTGCGGGAACAGGCGGCCGATGTTGATCGAGTTCGCGCTGGAAAGGAAAACGCTCTTCGCGGCGGCGTCGGCGCGGATTTTCTCGTCGGCGAAGACGGCCTTGACAGCGGTCTGCGCGTCGTCGAAATTGCCCTCGATCGCGCACGCGTGCACGTTCGCGCCCGGGCAGCAGACCATCTGCCGGCGCTGGATTTCGGACGTTCCCGTCTTCGGGAAGAACACGAGCACTTCCGTTCCCGCGACGTCCGCGAAGCCGCGCATCGCCGCCGAGCCGGTGTCGCCGCTCGTCGCCGTGAGAATCGCGACCTTCTTCAGCCCCGCGACGGACGCGGCGTGCTGCAGCAGCGTCGGCAGAATCGTCAGCGCGACGTCCTTGAACGCCGCCGTCGGGCCTTCCGCCAGGTCCATGAAGACGACGTTTCCGCCGACGGCGCGGAACGGCACGGGATTTTCGGGCTCGGCGAAACGCGCGACGGAGCGCGCGACCGCGGCCTCGCGCACGCTCTCGGGCACGTCGTCGAAGAAGAGCGAGAGAATCCCGCGCATCGTTCCCGCGTAGCCGGCGGAGGGTTCGAGCCAGTCCGGGAGCGCGTCGCCGCCCGGCATTTCGGCGGGAACGTAGAGTCCGCCGTCGGGCGCAATGCCGTTGAGGAGCGCTTCAGTCGAGGAAACCATGGGCGCGAGCCCGCGAGTGGAAATGTATTTCATGACAGGATACGTTTTTTCAGGTTGAGGATTTTTCGTTGAAGGATTCGGAAATTTTCGGGAACACGACGCGCGAGAACGGCGCGGCGCCGGCGGCGCGCAGGATTTCGAGCGCCTCCGCCTCGGCGGCGCGCATGCGCACGCGGTCGTCCTCGGCGATGTCATCCAGCCCGGCGAGATGGAGCCAGCCGTGGACGAGATAGAGCAGCAGCTCGTCGGCGGGCGTCGTGCCGAACTGCGCGGCGGCGCGCGCCGCCTGGGGCACGCAGACGACGATTTCCCCGGCGAAGGCGTCGTCGTCCCCGCCGCGGGAACGCGCCGCTCGGCGGCGGGAAGCGGGTTCCGCGGGAACGTCGCGTCGGCGCGGCTTCGTGAAGACTTCGTCGCCCGGGAACGTGATGACGTCGGTCTTCGAAGGGTCGTTCAGAAAACGCGCGTGCAGGGCGCAGGTGCGCGCGTCGTCCGCGAAGGCGACGGAGAGCGATCCCGAGGGGAATTCCCACGGCGCGCGTTCCCGCAGGCGCTTCAGCACGGTCTTCACTTCGCGGCGGGAGATGCGGAAACCGCGGCAGGCGATGGCGATCTCGTCGTTCACGGCTCTTCTGCGGGAGCGGTTTTCTCTTCCTCGGCGGGGGCGGCCTTTTCTTCCGCGGGAGCGTCCGCCGGCGGCAGCACGGAGGCGAGCGCCGCGGAATCGAGCACGCGCGCGCGCGGCTCGTCGGCGGGCTTCTTCTCGGCGGCGTTCCCGTCGCCGTCCGTGTTGTAGGAAATGCGTTCGTGGCGGCTCGTGAACACGGAGTCCACGAGGCTGCGGCGGACGGCGTCGAGCTGCTTCAGCGTGATCGGGCAGTCGTTGAACTCGCCTTCGGCGACGCGTTCCGCGATGCGCTTGTCCACGACGTCCTCGACCGCCTGGCGCGAGAATTTCTTGATGGAGCGCGCGGACGCCTCGACGACGTCGCAGAGCATGAGCACGGCGGCCTCGACCGTCTGCGGGCGCGGCCCGTCGTAGCGGTAGTCGGCGTCGTCCACGAAGGCGGGATCTTCGCCGGTATCCTCCGCCGCCGCGACGGCGAGCTTTTTCGCCTTTTCGAAGAAGAATCCCGCGAGCCCGCGGCCGTGGTGCTGCATGATGAGGTCGCGCACGGCTTCGGGCAGGTGGTATTCCTCGGCGAGCTCGACGCCTTCGCGCACGTGGCTGCGGATGATGAGGGCGGACATGCGCGGCGTCTGCCGGTCGTGCGGGCTGGGCATGCCTTCCTTCTTGTTTTCCGTGAAGTATTCCGGCTTGAGCGTCTTGCCGACGTCATGAAAGAGCGCCGCGCAACGGCAGAGCACGGGATTCGCGCCCGCCGCCTGCGCCGCCTTCGCCGCGAAGTCCGCGACCATGACGCTGTGCAGGAACGTTCCCGGCGCGACGACCTGGAGGCGCCGCAGCAGCGGGTGATCGTAGTCCGCGAGCTCGAGCAGCGTGATGTTCGTCGTGATCTTGAAGATGCCTTCGAAGATCGAAAGCACGCCCGCGGCGGCGACGCCCGAAAGCGCGCCCGCGGCGACCGCCGCGACGAAATTCGCCGCGAAGGATTCCCAGACGAAATTCTCGTGGAAGCCGACCAGCAGCGACGCCAACGCCGTCGCCACGCCGGAATAAAAGCCCGCGCGCAGCAGCACCGAGCGCTTCCGCGCGTCGCGCACGATGTAGACCGCGGTCATCACCGCGACGGACGCCGCGAGCAGCGATTCCGCGCTCCCGCCGAGCATCAGCGACGAAATCGAGGCGGCGGCGAGCGACGTCACGACGGCGAGCGGCGCGCCCAGCATCAGCGCCGCGAGAATCGCCGTGCAGGTCGGCGCCGAAAGCCACACCTGGATATTCTGCGTCTGAGCGAAGATTTCTTCGAAACGCGGCGACTCCACGACGCCGAGCATCAGGCGGACGAGCGCCGTGTTCACGAGAATCAGCGTTCCCGCGAGCGCGAGGCGGCGGCGTTCGCGGAAGACGTTCGGCGTCAGCAGCATCCCGAAGATCGCCGCGCTCGCCAGAATGCAGTACGCGTAAAACGTGTTGGAAAGGAAGGGAAGCCGCTCCTCGAAAAGCCCGTCCGAGCGCGTTTCCTCCGCCGCGCGGTAGGCGCGCCAGCGCTCGAGCATCTCCGCCGAGACGGGAACGCGCTCGGAAAGCAGCGGGTCGCCCGTGTGCACCTTCACGACGCTCTCGCCGACGTTCTGCGCGGCGAGGTTCTTCTGCTTCAGCGTCGCCTCGCGGTCGAAGAACATGTTGGCGCGGAAGAGCCCCGCCGTCTGGAAGACGTAGCCGACCTCCTCGGCGACCTTGCCGAGATTGCCGCGCATCTCCTTCGTGAAGACGCGCTGCCAGAGCACCGTGCGGAAACGCTCGGAAAAGACGCCCTCCGCCTCGCGCTCGGTGCAGCCCGCCTCGTCGCCGAAGCGCGCGCGCCCGAGCGGACGCGAAAATTTCTTCCCGCCCTCGCGGGATTCCTCGAAAATGCCTTCCTTCGCCAGAATCCAGAAGACGCTTTTCGCCGCGTCCGCGAGCTCGCGGAAACGCGTCGCGTCGTCGCAGTATTCGACGAGCCGGGAAATCCCCAGCGCCAGATCCTGCCGCGTCGTTTCGCGCGCGAAGGCGGGAACGCCCTTCTCGGACTCTTCCACGGCGAGGATTTCCGCGAGCGCCGCATCGCGCGTCGTGCGCACGCGCAGACGCTTCAGCCGCGGGAAATCCGCCGCGACGCGCTCGAAGACGCGCTCGAGCGCGCCCAGCGCGGCCTCCTGCGGGCCGAGCTTCAGCGCATAGACCGGGTTGACCTGCAGGCGCGCGTTCTCCTCGCGCTCGGTGCGCAGCAGCGTGCTCGCGTAGGAAAAGCTGAACGGCGCCGAAAAGGAATAATTCGGCACGTAGCCTTCGTAGACGACGGGCGCGCGCGGCGGACGGCCGAAAAAGGCGACGACCGAAAGCGCCGCGCCGAAGACCAGCAGCAGCCACGTTCCCGCGAGCAGCCGCCGGAAGCGTTCCCGCAGAGGCACGCGCGGCTCCTGAAAGACGCGGTAAATCAGCGCGCCCTCCTCACGGCGTTTTCTCTTGGAAATGTGAGCCATAAAATATTCGCTCAAGCTTAGACGAAACGCCCCGCCTTGTAAAGCGGCGCAGCGCGAGGGGGAAGTAAAGTGATGAGGTGACGGAGTTATGAAGGTTATGAAGGTTCATTGAGTTCGGCTGCGCCGAAAAGGCTTCGGAAAACTTTTCTTCGCGAAGCGAAACGCAAAGAACTTCCATAACCTTAGAAAAGTGATGAGGTGACGGAGTTATGGAGTTATGAAGGTTCATTGCCTTTCGCGCCGCGAAAAATCTTTTTCGAAATCCTTTCGGCGAAGCCGAGCGCAAAGAACTTCCATAACCTCATAACCTCATCACCTCATAACCTCTTCCTTCCCCCGCCCTCTTTTGCTCTTTCCGTTTTCCCTTTTTCGGCGGATAATCGCGCACATGAAACACGCCTTGGACGTCGATCTCGAACTCGTGAAAAAATACAACGTTCCCGCGCCGCGCTACACTTCGTACCCGACCGCGCTGCAGTTCCGCGAAGATTTTTCGGAAGAGGAAATCACGCGGACGATGCGCGAGGACGTCGCCGCCGGCGGGAACGCGGTTTCGCTCTACGTCCACATTCCGTTCTGCAGAACGCTGTGCCGCTACTGCGGCTGCACGAACGTTCCCGCCACGAACGCCGCCGACGCCGACCGCTATCTCGACGCGCTCGAAAAGGAAATCGCCCTTCGCGCGCGCGCGCTCGCGCCGGCGGGAACGCCGCTCCGCGTCGAACAGCTCCACTTCGGCGGCGGCACGCCGAGCGCCCTCACGCCCGCGCAGATCGACCGCCTTTCCGCCATGCTGCGCGCGGCGTTCGCGTTCGCGCCCGACGCGGAAATCTCCGTCGAGCTCGACCCGCGGACGGCGACGCCGGAAATCGTCGCCGCGTTCCGCCGCCTCGGCTGCACGCGCGCCTCGCTCGGCGTGCAGGATCTCGACCCGCGCGTCCAGGTGGCGATCCGCCGCGTCCAGCCCGAGCCCGTCGTGCGCGCCGCGATGGAGACGCTCCGCGCCGAAGGCTTCACCTCGGTGAACTGCGACCTGATCTACGGGCTCCCGTTTCAGACACCGGAAAGCTGTGAAAAGACGCTGGACGCCCTGCTCGCGCTCGCGCCCGACCGCTTCGCCGTGTTCAGCTACGCGCACGTGCCGTGGCTGAAGCCGCAGCAGAAGCTCCTCGAAGCCGAAGGTGGGCTGCCCTCGCCGAACGAAAAGCTCGCGCTCTTCAAGACCGTCGCCGAACGCCTCACGCGCGAGGGCTTCGTCTACATCGGGCTCGACCATTTCGCGCGCGAGGACGACGAGCTCGTCCGCGCCCTGCGGGAACGCCGCCTGCAGCGCAACTTTCAGGGCTATTCGACGCACGCCGGGCTGCCGATCGTCGCGCTCGGCATGTCGGCGATCTCGCAGTCCGCGCGCACGTTCCTGCAGAACGACAAGACGCTCGACGGCTACGAGGCGCGCATCGCCGCGGGAACGTCCGCGCACGTCAAGGGGCTGCTCGTCTCCGAAGAGGATCTGCGCCGCCGCGCGATCATCACGAGCGTCATGTGCGACTTGGAGCTCGACTACGCGAAGCTTTCGCGGCGCCTCGGCCTCGATTTCGAAAAGACCTACGCCGCGGAGCTCGCCGCGCTCGCGCCGCTCGCCGCGGACGGGCTCGTCGCCTTCCGCGCGGACGGGGGCGGGCTCGACGTGACGCGCGTCGGGCGCATGTTCGTCCGCAACATCGCCCTGCCCTTCGACGCCTATTTCCGCGCCGGCGCGCCGAACCGCCACTCCAAGACCGTGTGAGCGTTCCGGAGCGGCCTTCCGGTCTCCGCTTCTTTTCTCTTCGCATGAAATGCGGAACAAACATAACCCCATGCGGCGACGCCGCTTGGGGACGCGCCCGCAAAAGAACACGCGCTTGAAAAGCGCAACCGCCCCGCGGGAACGACGCGCCGCGAAAACGTCGGACGCGTCGGGCGGTTGCGCCTTTCAGGCGCGGCACATATGCGGTTTTTGCCCCAAGCGCGCGCTTCGCGTCGCGCATGGGGTTACGTTTGTTTCGCCCCGTCGGGGCGGAATTGTCCAGCGTAGGGTTTTAACCCTACGTGAACGGACAAAAACAAAGCGCGCTGTAAGTGCGCGATTGCGGGAACGCAAAAACGAACAGAGATTTCGGGGATTTTGAGGGATTGGATTCACTCCCGCGCCGCGCTCCGCCGGAGCGAAAAAATATGCGCGCGCCTTACGACTGAAGGCAGGAATGCCTTCGCCCCCATGTTCCCGCATGAAATGCGGAACAAAAATAACCCCATGCGGCGACGCCGCTTGGGGACGCGCACGCAAAAGAACACGCGCTTGAAAAGCGCAACCGCCCCGCGGGAGCGCCGCGCCGCGAGACGTCGGACGCGTCGGGCGGTTGCGCCTTTCAGGCGCGGCACATGCGCGGTTTTTGCCCCAAGCGCGCGCTTCGCGTCGCGCATGGGGTTACGTTTGTTTCGCCCCGTCGGGGCGGAATTGTCCAGCGTAGGGTTTTAACCCTACGTGAACGGACAAAAACAAAGCGCGCTGTAAGTGCGCGATTGCGGGAACGCGAAAACGAACAGGGATTGCGGGGATTTTGAGGGATTGGATCCACTCCCGCGCCGCGCTCCGCCGAAAAACGGAATTGAAGTTTTCCTCCGCGAATTTTCGTCCGCGAATGCGGGCGAACTGACGCTAACCGCGGAGAGAGCGCTCCGCGCGAATCCCGCGGAATCGCCTGAAACGCGCGCGTCCCCGAAGGGGGCGAACTTCCCGGGGCGTCGCGGATTTCGGGGATTTTGAGGGATTGGATTCACTCCCGCGCCGCGCTCCGCCGGAGCGGAAAAATATGCGCGCGCCTTACGACCGAAGGCAGGAATGCCTTCGCCCCCATGTTCCCGCATGAAATGCGGAACAAAAATAACCCCATGCGGCGACGCCGCTTGGGGGCGCTCCCGCAAAAGAACTCGCGCCTGAAAAGCGTAACCGCCCCGCGGGAACGCGACGGAGGGTAGGCGTCCCCG
Organism: Candidatus Spyradosoma sp. SGI.093; assembly: GCF_050314555.1. Taxonomy (NCBI): domain Bacteria; kingdom Pseudomonadati; phylum Verrucomicrobiota; class Opitutia; genus Candidatus Spyradosoma; species Candidatus Spyradosoma sp. SGI.093. The sequence goes on from NZ_JBNPNH010000002.1 coordinate 285,039, forward strand.
CTTGCCCTCGAAATCCCTCCCTCGGATTCTTCTCCGGGCTCTCAGCCCTGCGTCTTCCTGCGGCGGCGGGCGGGAGCTCCCGACTTCTTCGCGCGAAAGCGCTCGGCGAGCGATTTGAGCTCTTCCGGAGATTTTCCGCGCAGATCCACGCGCTCGCCGAATTTGCGGTTCACGTCCCTTTTGTCGATCTCCACTCCGAAATCCCGCGTCAGTTTCTCCGCGAAGGCTTCCCGCAGATAGTCCCGCAGATGTTTCGGCTGCAGGTGCTCGGAAAAAATCTCCATGAGGCGAATCGGGATGCTGACGGTTACGAGTTTCGACGACTTTGACATGCCTCCAAATTTCGCCTTGCGGAAACGCTCCACTCAAAAGATAGAATACAACTGAAACAGCAGTTGCAAAATTAAAGGCGGGACGCTTAAATTTCCTCATTCACCACCTTACAGATTCATTCCGAAACCTGCGCCTTGTCTTTTTGAACCTCCGCCCCTTTCGATCATGAAACCGCCGCTTCCCTTTTTCCTCCTGCTCGCCGCCGCCGTTCCCGCGTTCGCCGGAAACGACGCGCCCTCCGCCTCCGAACCGGACGCCGAAAGCGCTTCCGCGCTCCCGTCCGACGCGCTCGCCGAGCTCAAAAAACGCGCCGACTCGGGCGATTCCGGCGCGCAGACCGAGCTCGGCATGCGCCTCCTCTACGGCGTCGGCGTCCCGGAAAACGCCGCCGAGGCGGAACGCCTGCTGCGCCTCGCCGCCGCGCGGAACAACCCGCTCGCGCACTTCCTGCTCGGCAACATTCTCTCTGAAAAAGGCGACGAAGCGTCCGCGCGCGAAGCGCTCGCGCACTGGGAAAAAGCCGCGCCGTACATTCTCGGCGCGCGCTACAATCTCGGCGTCGCCAACATGCGCGGCGACGGCTGTCTTCCCGACCTTTCCGCGGCGGCGCTTTGGCTCGTCCGCACCGCCGGCGCGGAACCCGATCCCGAAAACCTCGGGGACGCCGACGTCGTGCAAAGGGCGCAGCGGATTCTCGAACGCGACTTTCCCGAGCTGCTCCCCGCGACCCCGCTTTCCGAAATCTGCCGACGCGCCGAAGCGGGCGACGCGGACGCCGAACTCGCGCTCGCCGCGCGGCTGCGCGACGGACTCGCCGACGGCGATCTCACGCCCGAAGCCCGCCGCGAAGAGGCGTTCAAGTGGATGGTCCGCGCGCACGCCCACGGCCGCGCGGACGCGCGCGACGTTTTCTGGCGCCCGCTCTACGTGCGGGAACGCGCCCGCGAGGCGCGTCTGCGCAAAAAGGCGGACGCGGGCGACGCCGCCGCGCAGCTCGAGCTCGGCATGCTCCACCTCGGCGACATGAACGCGTTCCCGCGCCGCGAGGCGAATCCGCCTCTCGCTGCGAAATACCTGCGCCTCGCCGCCGCGCAGGGCTCCGCCGAAGCCGCCCACCTCCTCGCCGACCTCGAAAAATCCGATTCCGAAAAATAATCGGAAAACCGCCCCCGCGCTCGGCTGACACGAGTATGAACGACCTGAAGCAAACCTGAATTTCAATCGACAACAAACATCTCAAATTTAGAAAATGGAAAACGCAGACAATAGATATGTTATCGGCATCGACTTCGGCAGCACGCAGAGCGCGGTCGCGGTCATGCGCATCGGTTCCCGCGAAGCGCCGGAGCTGATTCGAATCAACTCCGGAGAAATCATTCCGACCAGAATGGCGATCCGGGAAGACGACGACGGCGACCCGGAAGTCATCGCCTGGGGAGACATCCCCAAGGAGGTGGTGCAGGAGACGGAAGGCGTAAAAATCGTTTCCGACTTCAAGCGCTACCTCGGCAACACGGACAAAACCGCTCGGGACGATCCGGACGCCGACGCGAAACGGAACGCCGAAAAATACACGAAGCTTTTTCTGAAAAAACTCGCGGAGCTTGTCCGCGATAAAAAAGAAGGCGGCGGTGAACTTTCTCCGGAAAAATACGTGACCTGCATCGCTCATCCGGTCGCATGGTCACAAACGCAGATTAATCTGCTGAAACGGCTCGCCGCGGAGGTCGGATTCCCGGAAGACGAAGAAGGCATCCGCACAATCGAGGAACCGATCGCCGCGATGCACAGCCTTCGCGTTTCCGAAGACAGGGAACTGCTCTTCGGAAATCGTTCCGAGCATTATCTGGTCGTCGATTTCGGAGGCGGAACTTTGGACACGTGCATCATCAAGACGGATATCCAAAATCCTCCGAAAATCGTGTTTTCCGCCGGCGATTCTCTTCTCGGAGGAAAAGATTTCGACGCCGTCATCGAAAAACTCTTCTGGACGCATTTCGACGGGAACGAAGGCGACATCAGGCAGAAAGAGTATTGGAAAAACGAGCTGCGATCGCTGTGCCGCAACAACAAAAACCGTATTTCAATGGAAATTTCCGGAGACAACAAGGATTCGGTGCGCTTAGAATTTCCCGGATTGCCGGGCCCCGAGACCTCCTTCACCGTGACCAAAGATCAGCTGGCGGAATGGAGCCCGGATCGCTGGAAGGGGCATTTCGAGCACATCGTCGGTCGCGTCAAAAAATGCATCAATGACACCGTGGACAATTGCTCGAACATGTGGGACGGGAAAATCAAGAAAGTCATTCTGACGGGCGGTTCGTCTCAATGGTTTTTCATGGACAAACTCGTTCAAGAGAAATTCGCGCTTTCGGAGGAAAAAATTTTCAAATCCGGTTCCGCCTACACGGACGTCGCCATCGGAAGCGCCGTCAACATCGGTCGTAAGGGCGAGCCGGAAGCGACGAAAGGGCTTTATCTGCGCTTTTGCCTCAATCCGAATCGGAAGAAGGCGCCGGAAGACTGGGATTGGAGCGAAGCGAAAGAAATTCTGAAGCCTCGAAGGAAAAAATCCGAAGACGAGAAGCTTCTCAAAATCTGCAAGTTCGAAAAAACGAAGTATCTGTTCTCGCAGGAAATCGCGTTTGCGTTTTCGGAGGCGATGAAGCCCGAAGACGCCGCGCGGGAGAAGCCGAAAGACGTCTCCATCGTTTCCTTCTTCGCGAGGAGAAACGCTCCTGTTCTGCAGAAACCTAAAAACATCTGGAACGCCTTCAGGGGAAAAGCAACATCGGGAATCGAGGACGGCTATCCGATTTACGTCAAGGTCAAAGAAGGCGCGACTCTCGGGAGAAAAGATCTCTACTGCATCGTCAAAGACGCAAGCGGCAAAGAGATTCTGAACGCCGAGCTGATTTCCAATCGTCTGTCGTGTTCCGGCTGGTTGGGTTTCGGGCAACGCAAGGAAATCACGCTTTCGAAAAACTGAGACTTGAAAGGAATCCCTGATGGCAAATTCAATCACGAAAAAATTAGACGAGCTCGACGCGAACGAACGGGAAATCCTCGCCCGCGACGAATCCGACCGCATCATCGGATGGGCGCTCGCCCGCAACCATCTTTCGCTGCCGGAATTTTCCGACGTCGTGATGGAGGCGTCCAAAACGTCCGACGAGGCGTTCGACGTCATGAAATACACGCGATTCTTCAAGGTGGAGGAAATCGTTTTCGAGAGCGAAACGGAAGTGCATCTTCCCGGCGTCGAAAGCGTGCTCTCGTCCATGCGCGAAAGCGGACATTCGCTCGTTTTCCTCGTCCGCGGCACCGCCTCGAAAACGTCCGTTTACATGGGCGTGGCGGATACGTTCGGAATCGGAGATGAAAACGCGATTGCGGCGGCGGCGGAAAGCTACCGAGCGGCTTGGAACGCGTATTTCCCCGGCATGAAGACGACGAAGGTTTTCCGCGCGGAAATCGAAAAACTCGGATTCGATCTTCGGCACAGCCTTAAAGACATCGCGGTGCTGACGGGGATTCCGTCGCTGAAGCGGGAAGAGAGCGAACACTCGTTCGTGCAGGGGCTGGAGCGCCTGATTCGCGCGATGCGCGGGAAATCTTATTGTTGGCTCAGCATCGCGGATCCGATTCCGCAGAGCGAGCTCGACGAGGTGATCCGCGCATGCCGAGCGCTGCAGACGGACGTTCATCGCTTCGTGAAAACGGACGTCTCCGAATCGAAATCGAAAGGCAAAACCGCGATGCTCGGGGTGTTCGGGATGAAAGGCTCGGCGGACACGTCGGGAGAAGCGCATTCGGAATCGAAGTCGCACACAGACTCCAAGACGCAGAATTTCGCCGAGGCTCATCAGCGCATAACTGCGGGAATTTCTGCCGGCTGCACAATCGTAGGTGGCCTTTTGGGCACGTTAATTCCCATTCCTGGGGTAGGAACTGCCCTTGGAGCTGCAATAGGTGCCGCTGTTGGGACCGCTGTTGGGACGGCATTGGGCGGAACTGCGGAAAAAATCGGGACTGCAATCTCTGGAAAAACCGGACACTCGGAAACCGTCAGCGACACCATCACGAAGACCGACACGATTTCCAAATCGCTTTCGTCACAGCTGATGGGCGGCGGTTTCGGTTCGGTCGGCGTGACGTTCACGGACACCTCGACCATCGGGCAGGAAATCGTGAACCGCAAGGCGCAATACGCCGAAGAAACGCTGAAGGCCTACGAAGACCGCCTCACGGAAGGCGTCGCGCTCGGCATGTGGAATCTCGGGCACTATTTCTGCGCCGCGGACGAAGAGACGTTTCGCCGCGGTACGGGCGTGGTGCGCTCGCTGTTTTCCGGAATGGAAAGCAAGTACGAGCCGCCGCGCGCGATCCGCATGCCGTCGGATTTCGGGAAAGTGCTTAGCCGCTTCCGCAACGTCTATCTGCGCTTCAAAAAGACGGAAGGCGGCAAGGACACGTTCACCGATCATCCGCTCGGGATTTTCTTCAACGGTCCGGGAACGCCCGTGAACACGCGCGAACTCGCGATCGCGACGCCCGTGGCGATGCAGGACGTCGAGGGCGTCACGGTCACGAAGCGTCCGGGATTCGGCGTCAATTTTTCCGCGCGAGCGGGCGAATCGGTCGTGCTCGGAAAAATTCTCGAAAAGGGCAACGACGTCGGACAGGAATACGCGATCGCGACGACGAATTTTCCGAAACACCTGGCGGTGTTCGGGCTGACGGGGTCGGGCAAGACGAACACGGTTCATTGTCTGCTCCGAAGATTTTGGAAGAAGACGGGCGTGCCGTTTCTCGTCATCGAACCCGCGAAAGCGGAATATCGCGCTTTGGCGAATCGAGAGGAACTCGGGGAAAAGCTGCTTGTGTTTTCGGCCGGGAGCGACACGACGGACGCATGCCCGCTGCGGCTCAATCCCTTCGCGTTCGACCCGGGCGAAGACACGGACGCGCGGCGCGTCCACGTGCTGACGCACATCGACCGGCTGAAGGCGACGTTCAACGCGAGCTTCCCGATGTATGCGTCCATGCCTTACATTTTGGAAGAGGCGATTCTCGACGTCTATCGCGATCGCGGTTGGGATCTGGGGCGTTCCCGCAATCGTTACGTGGATATCTACCGCGAAGACTTCAGCGACTACGTACCCACGCTCGAAGACCTGTATTGGAAAATCGACGCGGTCGTGAAGCGCAAAGGATATTTCAACGAACAGGAACAGAACATTCGCGCGGCGCTGAAGGCGCGCATTTCGAGCCTGATGGTAGGCGCGAAAGGCTCGATGTTCAACTGCGCCCGCTCGCTTTCGGCGAAGGAGCTTTTTGAAAATCCCGTCGTCATCGAGCTCGAAAACATGGGCGACGACGACGAAAAGGCGTTCCTCATGGGACTGCTCGTTTCGCGCCTCTACGAATACCGCAAGGCGACGTTCACGGCGGAGCCGGGAGAGGCGAAGGCGCGACACGTGCTCGTGATCGAGGAAGCGCACCGCCTGCTGAGCAACATTCCCGCCGCCGCGGAATCGCAGGAAACGGCGAACGTGAAGGGCAAGGCGGTTTCGGCTTTCGTGGACATGCTCGCGGAAATCCGCGCCATGGGGCAGTCCGTGATCGTGGCGGACCAGCTGCCCTCGCGCGTGAGCCCGAACATCGTCAAAGGCACGGGCACGAAAATCGTGCATCGCCTTTTGGCGAAGGACGATCGCGAGAGCGTCGGAGAAACCATGGGACTGAACGAAGAACAGATCGACGACCTGTGCCTGCTGCGCACGGGCGAATGTGTCGTGAACCAGGACGGCGACGCCAAGGCGTACATGTGCCGCGTCAAGAAAGACGAGTGCCACGACGAACGCAAGGGCGGCGAAGTCTCCGAGGCTACGCGGAAGTTCCGTGCCGAACGCGCGGCGATATTCGCGCTTCGAGACGCCGAAGTCGACGTCGAAGACACGCGTTTCCGCGACGACCTGCACAAGGCGATGCTCGCCGTCGGTCTCGGAGAGGACGGATCGGCGCTCTTGGAAAACGTGCGCTCGCGCGGACGTTTCGCTGAGCCGTGGAGAGAAAAAAGACATGCTTGGTTCGATGTTCATTGGGAACGAATCTGCTCGGAACTTTGGAGCCGATACGGCGGCGATTACAAAGCATTGCTTGAATTGGAGAAACGAGGCAGAGAAGCCTTCGTGTCAATCGGCGATGAAATGTCCGCAGGAGCGCTTGACGAATATCGCCGCGCCTTCAAAGCGTATTTCTCGGAGACGAAGGCGTTTCTGTATCGGCTTTCCGGGAGTGATGATCTCGCGGGAATCGTCTATGGGCATTTGGGCATATTGCAGAACGTTAACGGACAATACGACCGTTTCGCGCATCTTGCAGACAAAAACGAGCGACTCGCGAGAGCGATTGAACGTGCGTTACCGTCGCTTGCGCCGAGCGGCGCGGATTTGCCGCAAATATTGCAGGAACGCATCGTTCGAGGGCTGTTGGATGAAATTCCGGCAGAAATTTCGAAAGATATGATTCTTGCGCGCCTCTTCGGCGGAAAGGGGGGAATCTGAGCGATGTTGGAAGCACTTACAGCCAAAGTCGCGAGCGAAATCGAGTTGCCCGCCGTCGAAGTGGCGAAACAGCAACTTGCGGAAAAACTCGCGGGAACGCAAACCGCCGAAATGGCGAGAATTTCTCAACAGGAAGGAATTCGCTCAAGCCTTCGGGAAGCGGATTCCAGCGGAGCACTCGAAAGCGAAAAGCGTGCTGCAACCGAGCTTGGCGAAAAGCTCGAAAATCACGCGGACGGGAAAGAAGAGACTTGGAGTGATAGACTCGAATCTTTGACCAACGATGTAAAAACGACTCTGTCCGAAAAGCTCGAATCCGTGCAGAGCTCCTTGGAGGGGCTCTACAAGGATTTCGGCGACTTCGTATTCCGTGAAAAATTGGGTTTTGAAACCGGATGGTCGGATGAAATCATCGGGAACATAAAAAATTCCGCACAAGCCGAGATTTTCCAAAACGCAAATCTCACGGAAAAGACCGTAAATGGACGTACATGTCTCGTGAAGGAAATCGATATGGATTATGTAAATCCCAAAACGGGAAAAACGAATTTTGAATTGTGTAAATCAGGACGATCTCCGATTGACGCACACACTGGAGAAAAGTATGAACTCCACCATATCGGGCAGAAATACGAATCTCCGTTCGCAGAACTGCGCGCGGATTCCGAGCATGGCGACGGAAAACATTCGATTCTTCACGAAGATATTCCAAGCTGGCGCCATCAAGCTGACCCGAGCGGAAGATATTCTTCTCTTTCTGCGCGATACAATCACGACCGCGTCGAGCATTGGAAAGCTCGTGCTCAAGAATATTTAGATTTACAGAATAAAGGAATCTGAGGATATGAATATAAATGATCTGAAAAAAACAATGCCTTCGCTGGAAACGTCTCCAAGAGACAGACTTCCTAGCGCGGAAACGTTGAACTCATTGGAAATGCTTCTCGGGATGAAATTTCCAGGAGAACTCCGCGAATATCTTGAAAATCTCGGCTACGTAGCCTTTTCGTTCGTCGAATTGAATGGCGTCAACGAGATTCAAAAAGAGAAGTCAGACATGATTCGGGCGACACTGAATTTTCGGGAAGCCTATCCCAAGGTCGAAAGAAAATTTTGGGTCTTGGAAGACAGAAGCGAAGAAGATTATGCGCTCTGTTGCGAGTCCGGAGATATTTTTGAATTTCTTCCATCTGTGGATCGTGAGCCGCGGAATCTGAATATGACTCTAACGGAGTATCTGAAATCCAGATACGCCGAAATCCAAGAATTTGAAAGGAAAGAGAACAGTAAATGAAGTTTTCTCCAATGAAGAAAACCGCCCTCACTTTTACCGTGTGCGTCACGGCGCTTTGCATCACGTGCCCGCAAAGCTTCGCAACAAAGCTCGGATTTGTGAGAGAAAGCACATACAACGCTGCAATTGAACGTGAGAAAGAGGCGAGAGAACGAGCGGAGAAGGCGGAAGCCGAATTGAAGCTTGCGCGGGAGCAGATTGAAAATCGGGAAACCGCGATTTGGGTCCTGTCCGTCGCGTTGGCGGCAACGCTTCTTCCCCTCGTGACGTTCTTCGCTTTCAATCTTCTGAACGCGATCCGCCGAAACAAATTGCGGCGAGCGGTGCGTTCCCGCAACTGAACGAATTCCGTTCCCGCGTGACGAACGGACGCGCGGGAACACGCTTTGCGCCGCGCGGCGTCCGCGCGTTCCCGCGGCGGAGACGTGGACGTCTCCGCTCCCATGCGCGCGGACATCACAAAGCCCCCGCAAGGGGCGTCCCTTTTAGAAACCCCAGGTGGGAACCTGGGGACACTCCGGAAAAAAAAACGACAAGCCCCTGTCGAGGCGTCCCTGTGCCGGAAGCATTCGTCCGCCGCGGGAACAGGGTCGCCTTTACAAGGCTTTTCCGTTTTGCGCGTATTCCCCGGGCTTCCGCCCGGGGTTTCTTTTGGGGTCGCCCCGGCGGGGCTTTTGTCTGCACTCATCCGTGAAATCCGCGGGAAGTTTTCTCGACCGCGCGCGTTCCCGCAATCGCGTCCCTACAGGACGCATTCGTTTTTTATCCGTTTACGTAGGGTTGAAACCCTACGCTGAACAATCCCGCCCCTTCGAGGCTTGGCGTTTCCGAGCATTTGGGGACGAAGGCATTCCTGCCTTCGTTCCCGCGGCGTACGATTTTCTGCGCGCGAACTTCCGCCGCGCGACGTCCGCGCGTTCCCGCGGCGGAGACGTGGACGTCTCCGCTCCCATGCGCGCGAGAACATCACAAAGCCCCCGCAAGGGGCGTTCCTTTTAGAAACCCCAGGTGGGAACCTGGGGACACTCCGGGAAAAAAACGACAAGCCCCGTCGGGGCGTCCCTGCGGCGGGAGCATTCGTTTGCCGCGGGAACAGGGTCGCCTTTACAAGGCTTTTCCGTTTTGCGCGTATTCCCCGGGCTTCCGCCCGGGGTTTCTTTTGGGGTCGCCCCGACGGGGCTTTCGTCTGCGCCCATCCGCGACATCTGCGGGAGGTTTTCTCGCCCGCGCGAGTTTCCGCAATCGCGCACTTACAGCGCGCATGGCGTTTTTTGTCCGTTTACGTAGGGTTGAAACCCTACGCTGAACAATCTCGCCCCTTCGGGGCTTTCGTCTGCGCTCATCCGCGACAAAAACTTTTCGTTCCCCGACCGCGCGTTCCCGCGAATTTCCGAGGCAGACGAGCCCCCTACTCTCCTTTTCGTTCCCGCGAAGCTCCGTTTCTTCGTTTCTCCGTTCCTCTGTGTTTAAAAGAAAGCTTAAAGGTTAAGGCTTAAAGGTTAAAGGGGAGTTTGTGCGAGAAGGATTTCGGGGAAGCGACAGGAATGTCGACTTTCCCCCTAAAACTTTTCTTTTAACTTCCTTTAACTTTGCGGTTTTTCTTCGCGTTCTCTGCGTTAAAGAAGTTTGTGTTCGCGGATTTCAGGGCAAGCGGGACGCTTACCCTCCTTTAAAAATTTGCATAGGAAAGGATTTCGAGGAAGCGCCCGGAAAGATCGCTCCCCGGGAATTCAGTTTTCCGACGAGGCGGCGGAGACGCGGATTTTTTCCCAGGAGAGGGAGAAACGCGCGAGGTATTTCGCGAGGCGGTCGGCGTCGTTGGCTGTCTTCTTGCGCAGGCGGGAACGGTTGAAGAGCGCCCGCCCCGCCTCGGAAAGATTCCTGGATTCGCGGCAGACCTTCACCACGTGCTCGAGCTGCGGCAGGTCGAACGCGTCGATTTCCGCGAGCTCGGCGGGCGCGAGCAGCTTCTTCAGCGCGGCGGACTCGGTTTCCGGCGCGCCGTCGCCGCGCGCAGCGTTCCCGTCCGCGAGCTTCAGGCGGCGGATCTCCTCGCCGACGGTCCGCAGGTCGATTCTGCCGTCGGGCGCGAGCGTGGACATGCGCGTCATCGCCGCGTTGAGCTCGCGGAAATTCGCGCGCCAGAGCGTCTTCGGCGAAAGCGCGTAATTGAGGAACGCCTTGCGCGCCTCCTTGTTGAATGTGACGCGGCGGCCGGACTTCCGGCAGAACTGCTCGAGCTCGAAATCGAGATTCGGCTCGATGTCCTCGCGGCGTTCCCGCAGCGCCGGCAAGCGGAACGTCCACAGATCGATGCGCGCGAGCAGATCTTCGCGGAAACGCCCTTCGGCGACGGCGCGCGCGAGGTCGCGGTTCGTCCCGCAGATCAGCTGAAACGCGCTGCGCTCCTCGCGGTCCGCGCCGAGCGGAAAGAACGCCTTTTCCTCGATCGCGCGCAGCAGCATCGCCTGTTCGTCGAGCCCGAGCTCGCCGACCTCGTCGAGAAAAAGCACGCCGCCGTCCGCCTCCTTGAGCAGCCCCGCGCGGTCCCGCGCCGCGCCCGTGTAGGCGCCCTTCACGTGACCGAAGAGGGCGGACATCGCGCCGTCGCCGCGCAGCGTCGCGCAGTTCACGTCCACGAACGCGCCGGCGACTCTGCCGTCCGCCTTCTTCAGCTCGTAGATCCGCCGCGCGAGCTGCGACTTGCCCGCGCCCGTCGGTCCCGTGAGCAGAATGGGCTCTTCCGAACGCACGGCGACGCGTTCGATCGTCTCGATGAGCGCGTTGAAGTCCCTGTTGCGCGTCGGAATGCCCGCCTTGAGAAAATCCAGGTCGTCGCGCCGTTCCGTCTCGAAGCGGCGCGCGATCATGTCGTAGCGAGCGAGGTCGAGGTCGATGACGTCGATCTTTCCCGCGGGATTCTTTTTGCCGTCGGGCGAAGTCTGCACGAGCTTTCCCGGAATGTGGCGCGATTCCGTGAGCAGGAACAGACAGATCTGCGCGACGTGCGTTCCCGTGGAGATGTGCGCGAAGTAGCTTTCCTTGTCGGGGTCGAAATTCATGCGCCCGCAGAAGTCGTAGAGCATCGTGTACACGTCCTGAAAATTCCACGGGCTGCGGCAGCGGACTTCCTCGAGCACGACCTTCGTCTTCGGCGAAACCTTCGAGACGTCCTCCGAGACGGCTGCGGCGAGCTCGGCGAAGCGTTTTTCGTAAAGCAGGTGCAGGCGGTCCACCTTGAAAACCGGCTGCGAGACGAGCCCGATCGTGGGCCGCCACCGGGCGAAGGGATCCTCGCCGCCGCGGCGGTCGAGATTCGTTCCGAGAAGACTGACGACGACGTTCTTCATTGTCTGTAAAATTTTCTAAAAATTCTAATTATTTCTAATAAAAAATCAAGCCGCGGGAACGCTCGTTCTCCGCTCCGAAAATTTTCATCCCTTTGTTCATGCGGGTTCGGAGACGAAATCGTCCCCGCGGGAACGCCCGGCACGCGCGTTGCTTTTATTCCGGCCTCTCAATTCAACGAAAGCAGAAAAATCATGAAATGGATCAAAGAAATGCCGGGAGGGAGAATCCCGGTGAAATCGTGGTGCGCGGAGCTCGACGAGTTCGCGCGGAAACAGGTCGAGGCGCTGGCGTCGCATCCGACGCTGTTCCGCCACGTCGCGCTGATGCCGGACTGCCACGGCGGACTCGGCATGCCGATCGGCGGCGTCATCGCGGTCAAAGACGCGGTGATTCCGTCGGCGGTCGGCGTGGACATTGGCTGCGGCATGATCGCCGTCGAAACGGACGTTCCCGCGGAGCATTTCGCGGACATGCGTTTCCGCCGCGGCTTCCAGGAGGCGCTGAAGGCGCGGATTCCGGTCGGCGAAGGCGTCGCGCACAAGACGCAGCAGAGCTGGGAAGGCTTCGAGCGCTACCTCGACGCGCACGGGAGCGTGTGCGATTTTCCCAACGGGCTCGACCGCAAGAACCTCGGCACGCTCGGCGGGGGCAACCACTTCATCGAGCTGCAGGCGTCGGACGCGGGCTTCGTGTGGATGATGATCCACTCGGGAAGCCGCAATCTCGGGCAGCGCATCGAGCGCTTTTACCAGCAGAAGGCGATGAAGCTCTGCGAAATGTTTCACGTGAAGCTGAGCGACCCGCACCTGGCGTTTCTGCCCATGAAGACGGACGAAGGGCGCGCGTACTTCCGCGACATGAACTTCGCGCTCGAATACGCGCGGGAGAACCGTTCCCGCATGATGGCGGCGTGCCGGGAGACGCTGGCGGAATTCGCGCCGGACGCGCATTTTCTCCGCGAAGTGAACATCCACCACAACTACGCCGCGCTCGAAAATCATTTCGGCGAGGACGTGTTCGTGCACCGCAAGGGCGCGACGCGCGCGCGGGAAGGCGAGATCGGCATCATTCCGGGCTCGATGGGCACGGCGAGCTACATCGTGCGCGGGCTCGGGAACGCGGAATCGTTCACGTCGTGCTCGCACGGCGCCGGACGCCGGCTGAGCCGCACGCGCGCGTGCATGGAGCTGAAGGCTGAGGACTGCGACGCCGCGCTGCAGGGCATCGTCTTCGAGCGCTGGAAGAAATACAAGGGCTTCGGCAAATCCGCGCGCTCCGGCCTGCTCGACCTCTCCGAGGCGCCGCAGGCGTACAAGGAGATCGAATCCGTCATCGCCGCGGAAACGGATCTGATCGAGCCGCTCGTCCGACTGCGCCCGCTCGCTTCGCTGAAAGGATGAGACGCGGCGAGAACGCGGGAGCGGCTTCAGCCGTGGGCGAAGGTGGCGGCGTCGATTTCGAGCGCGCCGCCGCGGCGCAGGGCGCGCGCGCATTCCGAGAGCGTCGAGCCCGTCGTGAACACGTCGTCGATCACGACGTAGCGCGCGAAGGGATTCGTCCGCGCGCCGGGCTTCATCGCGAAGGCGCCGCGCACGTTCTCGCGGCGGGCTTCGGCGTCGAGCCGCGTCTGCGTGCCCGTGTCGCGCGTGCGCGCGAGCAGGTCCGCGACCGTCGCGCCCGGCGCGATTTCCGCGAACGCGCGCGCCAGGTGCAGGCTCTGGTTGTAGCCGCGCCGCCGCAGACGCTTTTCGTGAAGCGGCACGGGAACGAGCGTCGCCCCCGCGAGATGCTCCGCGAAGCCGCGGGAACGCCGCGCCAGCGCCGCCATGTCGCGAGCGACCGCCGACAGCCCGTGATACTTCAGCGCGACGACGATCGGGCGCGAAAAATCGTCCAGCGCGACGGCGCTGCGGGAACGCCCGAACTGGAATTCGTCGCCCTCCGCTTCGCGTCTTCCGCAGGAACGGCAGACGCCGCCCGACGCGCCGGCGAACGCGCCGCAGCGCGGGCACGCGCACGCCTCGTCCAGAAAGAAAAGCTTTTCCGCGCCCGCCTCCGAGACGTTGCGCGCCGCGCCCGAGCCGTCCGTCGGCTCGCCGGTGACGAGGCACGAACGCGGGAAAAGCGCGTCGAGCGCCCCGCCGAAGAAATCGGCGAGCGCGGCGCGAAGCCGCGGGAACGGCGCGCGGCGGCTCGGGGGTGTCAGCGGCATCGCGTCGGCCTCGGCTTTTCCCAGGGCAGGCGCACGGCGACGGGCTCATGCTCCCAGACGTTGAAGGGCTCGAAGATTTTTCCGCGTCCGAGAACGTCGTTCGGGTCGAGCGCCGCCTTCACGGCGCGCATCGCCGCGATTTCCGCCGGCGTGTGCTGAATCGCGAGAAACGGCGATTTCGCGAGCCCGATTCCGTGCTCGCCCGTGATCACGCCGCCGAGCGCGACGACGGTCTCCATCACGCGGCGGATCGCCGCCTGCGCGGTTTCGCGTTCCCGCGCGTCGGCGCGGCGATACATCACGTGCACGTGCAGATTGCCGTCGGCGGCGTGCCCGAAAATCGGCGTCTCCAGCCCCGTCTCCGCCGTGATCTTCCGCATCGCCTCGAGCAGCGGAATGAAATTCTTCGCGGGAACGACGACGTCCTCGTTCAGCTTCGAGTCGGCGAGCAGGAACATCGCCTGGGAGCAGACGCGGCGCACTTCCCAGAGCGTCTCCGCCTCGGCGGCGTCCGCCGTCTCGCGGAACTCCGTCGCGCGGGAACGCGCCCAGGCGCGCACGCGCTCCGCCTGCGCGGGAACGCTCCGCGCGTCGCCGTCCGTCTCGACGAGCAGCACGGCGGATTTCTTTTCGAAAAACTTCTTCTCCGCGTACGTCTCCGCGCAGCCGACGGAAAGCGTATCCAAAAATTCGCATACGGAGGGCACGACGCGTTCCCGCGTGAGCTCCGCCGCCGCGCGCAGCGCCGAAGCGTCGTCCGCGAACGCGCAGAGGAACGTGTGCCGCGCCTCCGGGAGCGGCACGAGCCGCAGCACCGCGCGCGTGACGACGCCGAGCGTGCCCTCCGAGCCGATCCAGAGATCGCGCATGTTGTAGCCGCTGACGAATTTTCTGACCGCCCCGCCCCAGCGCGCTTTTTCGCCCGTGGGCAGAAAGCCTTCGAGCGCGAGCACGTAGTCGCGCGTCACGCCGTATTTCGCGGCGCGCAGACCGCCGGCGTTCGTCGCGATGTTCCCGCCGATCGTGCAGTGCTTCACGCTCGCGGGATCGGGCGGGTAAAAAAGCCCGAACGGCGCCGCCGCCTCGCTGATCCGCGCCGTGACGACGCCGGGCTCGACCGTCGCCGTCGCGGCGTCCGCGTCGATTTCGCAGCGCGTGCGTTCCGCGAAGGAAATCACCCAGCCGCCGCGCACGGGCGTCGCCGCGCCGACCGTTCCCGTGCCCGCGCCGCGCACGGTGACGGGAACGCCGTGTTCGTTCGCGAGCCGCAGCGTCGCGCCGACGTCGTCGTCGCTCCGCGGGAACACGACGGCCTCCGGGAGAAAGGAAATCTTCGTGTTGTCGAACGACGCGGCGAAGCGCGTCCCGTCGTCCGTCCGGACCGCCTCGTCGCCGAGCGCGTCCCTCAGCGCCCGCGTCGCCGCGTAAAAATTCTCCATGCCCGAAAAGATGCTTTCGCCCGCCCGAAAGGTCAAAAAGAAAAACGTTCCCGCTCCCGCGCGGGCGCGCGCCGCGTTCCGCGCTTTCCCTGCGCCCGCGTTTTCGGCTATAATCGCGGCATGGAATTCAACGGCATTCTCCTCATCGACAAACCGCAGGAATGGACATCGCACGACGTCGTCGCGAAGCTCCGCGGCGTGCTGCACACGAAGCGCGTCGGCCACGCGGGAACGCTCGATCCGCTCGCGACGGGGCTGCTCGTCGTCCTCGTCGGCACGGCGTGCAAGGCGTCGCAGTACCTGATGAGCCAGGAAAAGGCGTACACGGGAACGTTGCGTCTCGGCGTCGTCACGAACTCGCAGGACGCGGACGGCGAAGTGCTGGAGGAAAATCCCGTTCCCGCGGAGCTGACGCGCGAGAAGATCGCCGAGGCGATGCGCGCCTCGGAAGGCGACCAGTACCAGACGCCGCCGATGTTTTCCGCGATCAAGATCAACGGTCGCCCGCTCTACAAGGCGGCGCGCAAGGGGCTGGAGGTCGAACGCGAAAAGCGCTTCATCCGCATCGCGAAGTTCGAGCTGCTCGACAAGCGCGGGAACGACGTCGATTTCTACGTCGAATGCACGAAGGGCACGTACGTGCGGACGATCGCGCACGATCTCGGTCGCAGACTCGGCCCGGGCGCGCACCTGACGGCGCTGCGCCGCACGGCTTCGGGAAAATTCTCGCTGAACGACGCCGTCACGATCGAGGCGCTGCAGGCGATGTCGCCGGAGGAAATCCGCGCGCGGCTGCTTTCCGTGCACGACCACGTTCCCGCGGTCGCCCTGCTCTGACGTCGCGGCATCATGTTCCGCGAACTGAAATACACGCTGAGACTTTCCGCGCCGATCGCCGTCGGGCTGATCGGACAGGGGCTGTTCGGCGTCATCGACACGGTGATGATCGGCAACATTCTCGGCGAGCACGCGCTCGCGGCGGCGACGCTCGGGAACAACGTGAACTGGATTCCGCTCGTCGTCGCGATGGGGCTCTGCGTGGCGCTTCCCGTGCTCACGGCGCAGGCGCGCGGCGCGGGAACGCCGGAGAAGATTCCCGGCGTGCTGCGGCACGGCCTGCTCGTCGCGCTCGGCTTCGCGCTGCTCGGCGCGGGAGCGCTCTGCGCGTTCGCGCTCGCGGACGGGCTGACGACGCTCGGCCAGCCCGAAAGCGTTTCCGCCGACGCGAAGAATTTCTGCTGCATCGTCGCGCTTTCGCTTCCCGCGGCGGCGGGTTTTCAGGCCGTGAAGTCGTTCCGCGACGCGAGCGGCGGGCAGTGGGTCTCGCTGACGTGGACGCTGATCGGGCTCGCCGCCAACGTTTTTCTGAACTGGGTGCTGATGACGGGCGCGCTCGGCTTCCCGAACTGGGGGCTCGAAGGCGCGGCGGCGGGAACGCTGATCGCGCGCGTCTTCGCGTTCGCGGGCATCGCGCTGCACGGGCGTCTGCGCCTCGAGCTCGCGCGCGGCTTTTCGCTGCGGGAACTCCGCGAAAATCTGCGCATCGCGGTGCCGAGCGCGCTGCACATTCTCTTCGAGGCGGGGCTGTTCATCGTCTCGCCGTTCTTCATGGGCTGGATCAGCGAGGCGTCCATCGCGGCGAATCAGGTCGTGATCACGATTTCCTCGCTCGTGTACATGGTGCCGCTGGGCATTTCGCAGGCGCTTTCGATACGCGTCGGCGAAGCCTTCGGGAACGGCGACCGGGAGCGCATCCGCCGCATCTTCGCGGGAGCGACGCTGTTCACGCTCGCGCTGATGTGCGTCGCGGGCGCGGGCGTGCTCGCGTTTCTCGACGCGATTCCCGCCGCGTTCAACCTCGGCGCGGAAGCCGCGGAAATCGCGCGCGCAATTCTGATCGTCGCCGTCGCCTACATGCTTTTCGACGCGTTCCAGACGGTCGCTTCGGGCGCGCTGCGCGGGCTGGGCGACGTGCGCGTCATCGCCGTCGGCGCGTTCGTGAGCTACTGGATCATCGGCTGTCCGACGGCGCTGATTCTCGCGTTCCCGCTGGAGCTGCGCGGCGTCGGCGTCTGGATCGGACTCGCGAGCGGGCTGGCGAGCATCGCGGTCATTCTCGGCGCGCGCATGCACAAAAACCTCTCGCGGGAACGCTCGTGAAAAGACGAAGGGACGAAAAGGTTCAGAAGATGAAAAGACAATCACTCCTGAACTTTCCTTTAAGCTTTTTTCCGAAATGTCCGAACGATTCCAGAAAAAGTATTTTCCGTGGCGCAACGTCGTCGCCGCGCTCGTCACGCTCGCGCTGATTTCCGCGACGCTCGCGGGGCTTTTCGCGCTCGGACGCGCCCGCGGGAAAGCCTCGGCGGAAACGGCGCGGCGGGCGTTTCTCGAAGACGCGATCCTGCGCCGCTACGGCATGGGCGACGACGTTCCCGCCGCGCCGGACGACGGCGGCGCGCTCGCCCGCGAAAAATTTCTGCGCCGCTTCGACGACGCCTACGGCGCGCTTTACGGGAACGCCGGCGCGACGTCCGCGCTCGCGGATTCGCCGCTCTTCTTCGGCGACGGCGACGTCGTCGGGCTGCATTCGGGCGGGCGGCCGCGCGATCCCGAAGGCGCGGCGGAAAAAGGCGCGGACGACCGCCGCTGGTTCGACGCGAAGCTCGCGCTCAACGGGAGCGCGTCGCCGTTCCGGCTCTACGGCGCGGGGCTCGTCGGCGTCGATCCGCGGCGTTTTTCGACGGAAGAATCCGACGCTTCGCTGCGCGAGGACCTTTCGCTCGGCGGCGGCTTCGGCTTTTCCTGGCGCCTGGGCGACAACGCGGAGCTGTATTTCGACTACCGGCACGCGCGCCCGCTCGATCCCGCCTCGACCTACGACCAGAGCGACGCCGCCGGCATCTCCCTGCGCCTCCAGTTCTGAGACGCCGCGGCGCGCCGCCCGCGCGGGAACAGCTTTGCGTTTGCACGTTCCCGCGGGAGCGCGTAAGCTCGGCGTTCATGTCCTCCATCGAAAATTTGCTCGAAACCATCGCCCGCCTGCGCGCGCCGGACGGCTGCCCGTGGGACCGCGAACAGACGCACCGCTCGCTCTGCGAATGCCTCGTCGAAGAAGCCGCCGAATTCATCGAAACCGTCGATTTCGACGAAAAGGCGCACATGTGCGAAGAGCTCGGCGACCTGCTCCTTCAGGTCGTCATGCACGCGCAGATCGCGCAGGAAAACGGCGACTTCAGCTTCGACGACGTCGCCCGCGGCGTGAACGAAAAAATGATTCGCCGCCACCCGCACGTCTTCGGCGAAACGCGCCTCGGCGATTCCGACGCCGTGCTGAAGAAATGGGACGAAATCAAGGCGGGCGAAAAAAGCAACGCGACGCGCCGCCCGGGCTCCGCGCTCTTCAAGGACCTGCCCGCGACGCTGAACAATCTGCTCCGCGCGCGCGACACCTGGAAGGTCGTCGAAAAAAAGAATCTCGATCCCGGCGCCGCCGCGGACCGCGCGAAAATCGACGCGCTCGCGGGAACGCTCACCGAAGAACGCGCGGGCGAGCTGCTTTTCGAAATCGTCGCCGCGTGCCGCCAGGCGAAGATCGATCCGGATTCCGCCCTGCGCCGCCGCACGCAGCGCGTCGTCGCCGAATGCGAAAAGAACGCGGAAGGAAAATAAGGCGACGAAGTCATGACGATATGAAGGTTATGAAGGTTATGAAGTTATGGAGGTTATGAGGTTATGAGGGTTATTGCGTTCGGCTCCGCCGAAAGGATTTCAAAAACCTCTTCGCGAAGCGAAAAGCAAAACGACTTCCACGACCTTCATAACCACTTCTTTAAGCTTTCATCTTCGCGCGCGCGCCGTTAAAGTCTGCCGCAGTAAAAATCCAACGAAAATCCGATTTATGAACCTCCGAAAAATCCCCTCCCTCCTCACGAAAATCTCCGTCGCCGCGTTCATCTTCGCGGGAACGTTCGACGCGCTCGCCGCCGTCAACGCCAAGCCGGAAACGAACGTCTGGCCCGTCATGGCGCGCATGGACTACAACCCGGTGCTGAAGCTCGCGCTCACCTCCGACGGCGAGACGCTGAGCGGCGTGCAGATCGACCTCACGGGAACGACGAAAATCCGCGACGTGGCGAGCGTGGACGTGTATTTCGGCGGCAACTCGGTCGGCAAGGCGGGCGAGAAATTCGGCTCCGCGAAGGTCACGGGCGCGCCGAAGCTCACCGTCTCGGGCAAGCGGAAACTTTCCGGCGGCGAGGAGCTTTGGGTCAGCGTTCAGCTGAAGAAGGACGCGGACATCACGGGCAAGCTCGCGCTCGCCGTCACGGGGCTGACGGTCAACTCGCGCGTGCAGAGCGTCAGGGACGCGAAGACCGAACAGCGCATCGGCTACTGCGTGGCGAAGCCCGGCGACCTCGGCTCGAAGAATTACCGCATTCCCGCGCTCGCGCGCAACCCGAAGACGGGAACGCTGATCGCGACCTACGACATCCGCTACAATCACGCCGGCGACCTTCCCGCGAACATCGACGTGGGCGTGAGCCGCTCGACCGACGGCGGGAAGACGTGGACGCCGACGACGGTCGCCATCGCGCACAAGGCTCTCGGCAACGGCAACGGCGTCGGCGACCCGGGCATTCTCGTGAACGACGCGAACGGCGAAATCTGGATCGCCGGGCTCAACGCCGGCAAGTGCGGCCACCCGATCTGGACGAGCCGCGCGGGAACGACCGATCCCGCGAACTGCTCGCAGATGATTCTCGTGAAATCCTCCGACGACGGCAAGACCTGGAGCAAGCCGATCAACATCACCGAAAGCGTGAAGCGCCTCGGCGCCCCCGATACGAAGAACTGGGGCTCGCTCTTCCAGGGGCCCGGCGCGGGCATCTGCATGAAGGACGGCACGCTCGTCTTCCCCGCGCAGGTGTGGATCCGCAACGCGGACAATTCCAAGACGGAAGGCGAAGGCGCGAGCCGCGGCCTGCTCGTCTATTCCAAGGACGGCGGCAAGACCTGGCAGTCCACGAAGGGCTCGCCGTTCGGCGGCTCGGAATCGACCTGCGTCGAGATGAAGAACGGCGCGATCGCGCTCAACACGCGCACGAACCACGGCTGGGGCCGCACGGGCAGCATTCTCAAAAAGCTCGATTCGACGACGGAATGGGTCATCGACGAAAACCTCGCCCGCGGCGCGAAGGGCAATCTGCGTCAGCCGGGCGGCTGCCAGGCGGCGCTCCTCTCCAACGGCAAGGAATGGTTCTTCTCGAACCCGAACGCCGGCAACCGCAGCCGCATGACGCTGAAATATTCCAAGGATTTCGGCAAGACGTGGAGCAGCGGCCTGCTCTACGACGAACGCCAGTGCGCCGGATATTCCTCGACCGCGTTCACGGACGAAAAGGGAACGCGCATCGGCGTGCTCTACGAAGGCACGCCGAACTCGCAGACGCTGTTCTTCCTGAGCATTCCCGTCGAGGACGTCAAAAAGGCGAAATAAATGCCGGAAAAGGCGAAACAGTTTTCCGGCTTCATTCTCGATCGCGCCGTTCACGGCGAAAAATTCTGGCGCGTCGTCGTTCTCACGCGGGAACACGGCGCGCAGACGTGTCTCGTGCGCATCGCGGGCAAGAACAAGACGACCTGCGTGCCCGACCTGTTCGACGAGGCGGAAATCCTGCTGGACAAGCCTAAGGCGGGCGCCGAGGACGCGCCGCGCTTCGCGAAGGAATACCGCGTCGTGCGCCGCAATTCGGGAATTTCCGGCAACTACGCCGCCCTCGTCTGCGCCAGCAAACTCGCGTCCGTGCTCGCGAAAAACGCGTTCCCGTCGGACGCCGCCGACGCCGTCTTCGCGCTCTGCGCCAACGCCTTCCGCGCCTTCGGCGAAAAACCCAACGCGGAAGCGGCGTATCTGAAGGCGCTGTGGACGCTCGCGCGCGAAACCGGCTATCCCGTCAAGGAGGACTGGTTCGAGAATTCCGCCTTCGACGACCGCGAGAGCGTCGCCGCGATTCTGAAGACGCCGCTCGACGCGCTCGAATGCGATCCGCGCGACGTCGCGCACCACACGCGCCGACTCGAAGCCTGGCTCGAACGCGAGCACCACTTCGTGCTCGCCTGAGCCCGCCGCCCGCGCTTTTCCGCGGTACGCGGAGAAATCGCGAAAGCAAATCTTCAACAGGGATTGCGGGGATTTTAAGGGATTTTTTTTGCGGGAACGCAAAGGAGGGCGACCGTCTCGGTCGCCCCCGAAATCCGCGGACACAAACTTCCCTTTAATCTTTAACCTTTAAGCTCTTCGTTTAAACACAGAGGAACGAAGAAACAGAAAAACGGAGATTCGCGGGAACGCCGTTTCGGGGGCGAAAGCATTCCTGCCTTCGTTCCCGCGGCGGACGATTTTCCGAAGACACATTTTCGCCGCGCGACGACCGCACGTCCCGCGACGGAGACGCGGACGTTAAGCTTTCTCGTTAGGCCTTCTTCCGTCTGCGGCGCGTTCCCGCGAGCGCCAGCGCGCCCAAGCCCGCGAGCAAGGCGAACGCCGACGGCTCCGGCACGGGAACGGGAAGAGCGAGCGCGCTCCAGCTCGAGAGCGTCGCCGTCCCGCCCAAATAGATCGTGTAGGAATTTTTCGTCCATGCGGGCGTCTTGCCGTCCGAACTCGCGTCGACGGGCGTTTCGACAGGTGTCACGGCGCATGAGATGAGCTCATTTGCCTTGTAGTCGTCGGAATCCGTGACGTAAATCTTTGTGAGAAGCTCGCCGTCATATTCTATGCCCCAAAGCGTGATCGCGTGCCCGGAAGCATAATTGGAGTCGTTCCCGTAGGCGATCGAAAGCGCGACGGGGCCCGTCGCGAGCATGTCGGCGAGCACGCCCGCGGCGTCCTTAGCGTAGCGCTGATCGTCGGACACATCCGCGAGATTGCCGAATTTAATCCAGCTCGGCAGACCTTCGTTCGTCCAACCGCAGGTTTCATTCACATAGTCTTCCCAGTAACGACCGCTGCTCGTTTTGGGGTCCTCGACCTTAAAATCGTTCTCGTAGTTGCTCGCCACAAGATTGCAGCCGCCGAAGTACCACTCCCAAGCGACGTCCGTGCCGCGTCCGACGTTCTTGAAGGAATCCGTGAACGCCTTGTAAATCTCCGCCTGCGTGCGCGGCGTTCCCGCGGGAATCGCCGACGCGGCCGCCTTGGACTGCCACCACGCGATGACGTTCGACGCCGTCGCCGCCCAGCACATCATGGAATCCGGACCGGTGTAGATGTTTCCGGACTTGTTGACGTCGATATAGCCGCCGGCCATGCTCGCGCCCGGAACCCAAACCTCCTCCGCGCGGGCGGACGGCGCGAGCGCTGCGGCGAAGGGAAGCGCGACCGCGGCGAACGCGGAGGCGCGGAAGAAGAATCTGCGGGAACGGAATATCGTGTTTTTCATGGGGATTGTGTTTTAAGGGGTGAAACAAGGAGCCGCGGAAAATCCGGAATCGGCACAAGGAGATTTTACCGCGCCCGTCAAATCCCCGCGGACGTCCTCGCTTTTTTCTCGCGAAACGCGGCGAAGAGGCGCAGAATCGCCGTCGCATTTCATGCATTTGAACCCGTCAAAATTTAACTCCTAAAAAACATGGCAGAAGAAACTACGTGTCCTTATTCCAAGACGAATCCCTATCTCGCGACGCTCGCCGTGCGTTCCCGCGCGAACGCTCCCGAATCGCAGAAGGAGACCGTCCACCTCGAAATCGATCTCGGCGACAGCGGCCTGGTCTATAAGTCCGGCGACTCGCTCGGCGTGTATCCGCGCAACGCGGACAAGCTCGTCGACGCCGTGCTGAAGGCCTACAAGTTCACGGGCGACGAGAGCGTCACGCTCCCGAAGGCGACCGCCGCGACCACGCTGCGCGCCGCGCTGACGACGGAGCTCGCGCTCGGCGCGATCACCAAGAAATTCGTGCAGTTCGTGCACGACAACGCCGCGTGCGACTGCGACAAGGCGAAGCTCGCCGAAGTGCTCGGCAACGCCGATCCCGTCGCGCAGAAGGCGTGGATCGACGCGCGCCACGTGCTCGACCTCGGCGAGGAATTCCCGTCCGTGAAGTGCGACGCGCAGGCGTTCGCGGAACAGCTCCGCAAGCTCGCGCCGCGTCTGTATTCGATCTCCTCGTCCCCGCGCTTCGTCGGCAAGGACAAGGTGCACCTGACGGTCGCCGTCGTCCGCTACGAGACGAACGGCCGCGCGCGCGACGGCGTCTGCTCGACGTTCCTCGGCGAATACGCGCCCGTGGGCGCGCCCGCCCTGCCCGTCTTCGTCGCGAACTCGCACTTCGGTCCGCCGGCGGATCTGAACGCGCCGATGATCATGGTCGGCCCGGGAACGGGCATCGCGCCGTTCCGCAGCTTCGTGCAGGACCGCGCCGCGCAGGGCGCTAAGGGCAAGAACTGGCTCTTCTTCGGCGACCAGCGCGTCAAGACCGACTTCCTCTACCAGGCGGAATGGGAAAAGGCGCTCGCCGACGGGCTGCTCACGCGCCTCGACTGCGCGTGGTCCCGCGACCAGGACTACAAGATTTACGTTCAGGACAAAATCCGCGAGGCCGGCGCCGAAGTCTGGAAATGGCTCAACGACGAAGGCGGCTATTTCTTCATCTGCGGCGACGCCAAGCGCATGGCGAAGGACGTCGAAGCCGCCCTGCTCGAAATCTTCAAGACGCACGGCGGGCTCGACGACGCGGGCGCGGCGGACAAGCTGAAGGCGCTCAAGGCGGAAGGCCGCTACCAGAAGGACGTGTACTGACGTCGGTCAGGTACACCCGACCCAAAAAAAGCGTTCCCGCGATTCGTTTCGCGGGAACGTTTTTTGTCACGAGCGCCGTTCCCGCGGATGCGGCGCACGGGAACGCGACAGAGCGGGAAGGCGAGGCGCGTCAGACGCGCATTTTCGCCGCGGCGTAGATCGCGCGGATGCGGGCGAAGTCGGCCTCGCGGTCGCCGGAGACGAGGCAGTAGTCGTATTCGCGCCAGCGCGGCATCTCGTCGAGCGCGACGCGCATGCGGCGTTCGATTTCGTCGGGGGCGTCGGTGCCGCGTCCGGTCAGGCGCGCGCGGAGCTCCTCGACGCTCGGCGGCATGATGAACACGGAGACGAGCGCGTCGCGGACGAGCGCGTTTTCCGTCGCGATGCGGCGCACGGTCGCGGCGCCCTGCACGTCGAGATTGAGCAGGACGTTCTTCCCTTCGGCGAGAATGGATTCGACCTGCGCGCGGCGCACGCCGTAGCGGTTGGAATGCACGTGCGCGTGTTCGAGAAAGTCGCCGCGCGCGACGCCCGATTCGAATTCTTCGTGAGAAAGAAAAAAGTAATCGACGCCGTGGCGTTCGGTTCCGCGCGGCGCGCGCGTCGTGCACGTGACGGCGCGGGAAAGTTCCCGCGGGAACGCTTCGAGCATGCGGTCGCAGAGCGTGGTCTTCCCGCTTCCGGCGGGACCGGAGACCAGCAGCAGAATCGGTTTGGAGCGGAATGTTTCCATGGTCATTTCAGAAAAAAAGGAGCGAGGAGAGATTCGCGGCGCCGAGCAGCAGCAGCGCGCCGCCGACTGCGCGGGAACGCCCGGGCGTGCGCGTCGAAAACGCGAGCGCGTCGCGCAGCACGTAAGGCGCGGCGCCGACCCAGAGCGCGCCGACGATCAGCAGATACGCCGTTCCCGCGAGCACGCACGAGCGCGGCGTCTGCCCGAAACCGATTTTGAGCAGCTCGTTGCAGACGAAGAGCGTCAGCACCGCAAGCGCGCGCAGCGGCAGAAGGTCCGCGAGAAATCTGAACGCGAGCACGCCCGCCCCGCCGAAGAGCACGAAGAAGCTCCAGCGCGGGAAGCCCGCCAGATCGACTTCGCCGATCGTCGCGAGGTGATACGCGAACCACGCGAGCGCCGCCGCCCAGAGCAGATTGCCCGCGGCGCGGGAACGCGGAAACGCGGTCAGCGCGGGCGCGAGACGCGTTTCCGCGAAGAAGAGCGCCGCTCCCGCCGCGCAGAAGACGCCGCCCGTGAGCGCGTATGCCGAAAAAAGATTCATTGCGCCAAGCCTACGCTTCGCCGTCGTCGGAGTGAAGCCAAGAAACGCGTGGCGGAGAAGGATTTTCGCGAACGCGTCGGATTCCCCCGCGAGAACGCCTGTAAAACCAATGCTCTGGGGGAGAAATCCTCGAGGATTTTTTAGCCGCGGAAACTCACGGAAATCCTCACGGAGGCTCACGGAAACGCGCGGCGGTTTCGAGGAAGCGGCGTTTCGGCGCTTTTCCGTGGAGATTTCCGTGAGCTTCCGTGGTCAAGAAAAAGGAGTTTGCGTCTGCGGACAATACTGCGCCTCACGATCGAAGGCAGGAATGCCTTCGCCCCCAAGACGCGTTCCCGCAAAAGAAAGAAAATCCCTTAAAATCCCCGTAATCCCTGTTGAAAAAGTTTTCGTCTGCGGATTTCGAGGAAGCGGCAGGTAAGCAAAGCGTGGAGCCATGCCGCCTTTCCCCTTTAAAACTTTTTTTGACTTCTCGGTTTTTCTTTGCGCCTTGGCGTCTTGGCGGGAGAATTTGCGTCTGCGGATTTCGCGAAATTCGCGGTTCCGCGTTCCCGCGGATCTCCGTGAGCACTGAAAACGAAAAAGCCGTTCCCGCGGGGAGCGGGAACGGCTTTCTTGTCGCGGAAGCGGAGGATTATTCCGCCTTCGGGGCCGGTTCGTAGGCCTTCTTCGATTCCTGGTAGTAGTGGAATCGATTGGAGATTTCCTCCTGCGCCTTCGCGTAGAGCTCGGCGGCGTGCGCCGGGTTCGCGCGCTGCAGACCTTTGAATCGCGTTTCGAGGTTCATGAAGTCCTGAAGCGCGGTCTTCGGCACGGGCGTGTCGAGCGTGAACGGATTCTTGCCGAGCGCGATGTTCGCCGGATTGTAGCGGAAGATCGGCCAGTAGCCGGATTCGACCGCGACCTTCTGGTGCGCCGTGCCGTCCGCGAGGTTACGGTAGCCGTGGGCGATGCAGTGCGCGTAGGCGATGATGATCGCCGGGCCGTCGTAGGCTTCGGCTTCCTTCATGGCCTGGAGCACCTGCGTGTCCTTGTAGCCGAGCGAGACGCGCGCGACGTAAACGTGGCCGTACTGCACGGCGATCTGCGCGAGGTCCTTCTTCGGGAGCTTCTTGCCCGCCGCGGCGAATTTCGCGACCGCCGCGATCGAGGTGGACTTGGACATCTGTCCGCCCGTGTTGGAATAGACTTCCGTGTCGAGGACGAGAATCTTGATGTTCTTGCCCGAGGCGATCGCGTGGTCGAGTCCTCCGTAGCCGATGTCGTACGCCCAGCCGTCGCCGCCGACGATCCAGACGTTCTTCTTGACGAGGAATTCGGAGAGCGCGGCGAGGCGCTTGGCTTCCGGCGTTCCCGCGGCTTCGAGCTTCTTGTTCAGCTCGGCGACGCGTTCGCGCTGCGCGGCGATGTCGGCTTCGGTGGTCTGCGGCGCTTCGAGAATCGCCTTGGCGAGTTCTTCGCCGACCGTTCCCGCGGCTTCGGCGAGAGCCTGGCGCGCGATTTCGGTCTTCTTGTCGATCGCGTAGCGCATGCCGAGGCCGAATTCGGCGTTGTCTTCGAACAGCGAGTTCGCCCAGGCCGGGCCGCGGCCGTCCTTATTGACGGAGTAAGGCGTCGTGGGCAGGTTGCCGCCGTAAATCGAGGAGCAGCCGGTGGCGTTGGCGATGTAGGTGCGGTCGCCGAAGAGCTGCGTCATCAGCTTGATGTAGGGCGTTTCGCCGCACGCGGAGCAGGCGCCGGAGAATTCGATGAGCGGCGTCATGAACTGCGAGTCGCGGATCGTGTTGCCGAGCTTCGTGCGGTCCGGATCGGGAAGATCCATGAAGAAGTCCCAGTTCTTCGCCTCGGCTTCGCGCAGCGGCGGCTGGGGCGCCATCATGAGCGCGTGGCGCGTCGGATCGTTCTTGTCCTTGCCGGGGCAGACGTGCGTGCAGATCGTGCAGCCCGTGCAGTCTTCCGGAGCGACCTGGATGGTGAACAGCGTTCCCGGGAAGTCCTTCGCCTTGAAGGGCACGCCCTTGAAGGTTTCGGGGGCGCCCGCCTTGAGCGCTTCCGGGTAGAACTTCGCGCGGATCGCGGCGTGCGGACAGATCGTCACGCACTTGTTGCACTGAATGCAGAGTTCCGGATTCCAGACGGGAATCTGGTCGGCGAGGTCGCGCTTTTCGAAACGCGTCGTCGCGGAGGGGAACTTGCCGTCCGCGGGCATCGCGGAGGTCGGGATGAGGTCGCCCTTGTTCGCGATCATCATCGCCTGCACGCGCTTGAAGAATTCCGGCGCGCCCTTGTATTCCGGGAGCGTCTGCGGCTTCGCGTCGGCGTCCGGCGTCGCGGGAACGTCGATTTCATGCAGGTTGGCGAGCGAGTTGTCCACCGCCTTGAAGTTCATCTGCACGACTTCCTCGCCCTTCTTGGCGTAGGTCTTTTCGATGGACTTCTTGATCTGCGCGATGGCTTCGTCCTTCGGGAGAATGTTCGCGAGCGCGAAGAAGCACGCCTGCATGACGGTGTTCGTGCGGCCCTTCATGCCGGATTCGGCGGCGACCTTCGAAGCGTCGATGACGAAGACGCGGAGCTTCTTGGCGATGATCTCCTCCTGCCATTCCTTGGAGAAGCGCTTCCACGTTTCCGCGGGCGCGAACGGCGAGTTCAGCAGAATCGTCGCTCCCGGCATCGCGTATTCCAGAATCGGCTGGCGGCCGATGAAGACGTACTGCGAGCACGCCACGAAGCCCGCCTTCTGGATGAGGTAGGCGGAACGGATCGGACGCGGGCCGAAACGCAGGTGGGAGACCGTCGAGGCGCCGGACTTCTTGGAGTCGTACACGAAGTAGCCCTGCGCGAAGTTCGGCGTCTGTTCGCCGATGATCTTGATGGAGTTCTTGTTCGCGCCGACCGTGCCGTCCGCGCCGAGGCCGACGAAGACCGCGCGCTTGACGTCGTCCGCCTCGATGTCGAACGCGTTGTCCCATTCGAGCGAGGTGTGCGTCAGGTCGTCGTAGATGCCGATCGTGAAGCGTTTCTTCGGAGCGGGCTTGGCGAGCTCGTCGTAGATCGCCTTGACCATGCCCGGGTTGAATTCCTTGGAGCCGATGCCGTAGCGGCCGCCGATGATGGTCGGCATCGCCTTGCCGGATTCGGCGTAGGCGGCGAAGACGTCGAGCAGCAGCGGTTCGCCGAGCGAGCCGGGTTCCTTCGTGCGGTCGAGCACGGCGAGGCTCTTCGCCGTCGCGGGAACGGCCTTCAGGAACGCTTCCGCGTCGAACGGCAGGAACAGGCGGACCTTGACGAGGCCGAGCTTCGCGCCCTGCGCGTTGAGCGCGTCGATCGTCTCTTCGATCGTTTCGCAGGACGAGCCCATGGAGACGATGACGCGATCCGCGTCCGGAGCTCCGTAGTAGTCATAAAGATGATACTGGCGGCCGGTGACTTCCGCGAACTTGTCCATGAGGTTCTGGACGATTCCGGGAACGGCGTCGTAGTATTTGTTGACGGCTTCGCGGCCCTGGAAATAGACGTCCGGATTCTGCGCGGTGCCGTGGACGTTCGGGCGCTCCGGCGACATGGCGCGGGCGCGGAAGGCGGCGATGTCCTCTTCGTCGATGACGGCGCGGATTTCGTCGTCGGAAAGCGTCTGAATCTTGGAGACTTCGTGCGAGGTGCGGAAGCCGTCGAAGAAGTGCATGAACGGCACGCGCGACTTGAGCGAAGCCGCGTGGGCGATGAGCGCCATGTCCTGCGCCTCCTGCCCGGAAGTGGAGTTGAGCATGACGAAGCCCGTCGAGCGGCAGCTCATCACGTCGGAGTGGTCGCCGAAGATCGAGAGCGCGTTCGTCGCAAGCGCGCGCGCCGTCACGTGCATCGTGAACGGAATGAGCTCGCCGGCGATCTTGTACATGTTGGGGATCATCAGCAGCAGGCCCTGCGAGGCGGTGAACGTCGTCGTCAGCGCGCCCGCGAGCAGAGAGCCGTGCACGGCGCCCGCGACGCCGGCCTCGGACTGAAGCTGCTCGATGCTCGGGGTATTGTTCCAGAGATTGGGCATCTTCTTCGCCGACCATTCGTCGCACGATTCCGCCATCGGGGAGGAAGGCGTAATCGGGTAAATCGCGATTACCTCGCTGAGTCTGTAGGCGACGGAAGCGACGGCTTCGTTCGCGTCCATCGTTTTGAATTTGGATGTAGATTTTGCCATAACTGCCGCAATTTTGCGCTTCCCCCGCCTCCGATTCAACGCAAAAACGCGCCGGAAAAGAAGAACGCTCCCGCGCGCAGAGCGCTCTCTTTAAGCTTTGACCCTTAACCTTTTTTCTGTGTCGCCAGGCGCGGGGAGAAAAGGCAGACTCGCGGACGATGAAAGCGTTCCCCCGAAAAATTTTCTTCCGGCGGCGCGTCGCGTTCGCCGCGTGCGCGCTCGCGGCGGCGTGCGGCGTTCCCGCCGTCGAAAGCCTCGCCGTGCCGGAAGCGCCCGAAGCCGCCGAGGACGCGTCCCGCGAAGCGGCGGAGTTCGCGCGCGCCGCGGAAAAATTCTGGGGCGAACCCGCGGAGGCGCTTTTCGACGCCGGCGGACTTTGGGCGGGGCGCCGCGCCCAAAAGACGGAGACGGGCGACAAGGTCGTCGAGACGCTGTTTTCCGTCTATCTGCGCGGCGAAAAAATTCTCGGGCTTCCCGCGGAGGAGGCGAAGGCGCGCGCGCGCGAGGGTCGGCTCGCCGAAATCGAGATCATGTTCTTCAACAAAGGCGATTCCGCGGCGCGCGAGGGTTTCGGCAGCAAAAGCGGAAAGTCCTCGGACGAAAAGGAGAAGTTCGTCCGCAAAAGCTGGAAGGCGAGCTTCGAAGCCGTGCGGGAACGCCTGGCGCCGCTGGGCGAGGAGACGCGCGGGCGCGCGGGAACCTCCAAACTGCGCCGCCGCGTTTCCGTCTGGAAAAGCGGCGAAACGGCGTTCGTGCTCGAGGCGGAGGAAAACGAATTCGTCCGCGTTTCCGTCGTTCCCGCCGCCGGGCTGAAGGAAACGCTTTCGGGCAAGGCGGACCGCGCGGACGCGGACGTGCGCAAGAGCGTCGTGCGCCGCCCGAACGGCGACGTCTTCATCGGCGGGCTGCCGATGATCGACCAGGGCGGCAAGGGCTACTGCGTTCCCGCGACGGTCGAGCGCGTGCTGCGCCACTACGGCGTCGGCGATGTGGACATGCACGAAATCGCCGAGCTCGCGGGAACGGGCGTCGGCGGCGGAACGTCCGTCCGCGAAGTCGTCGGCGGCCTCGCTCCCGTCGTCAAAAAAAGCCGCCTGAAATTCGCCTCCGTGCCGATGAATTTTTCGAAGATCAAAGTCTGCGCGGACAAAGGCGTACCGATGATGTGGTGCATGTTTTCGGCGCCCGAGTATCTGGCGCGCCTGCGCGAAAACACGCTCGCGCGAGAGGACGCGGCGGACTTTTCCGCCTTCGCGCGCGGGCTGCGCCGGCAGGCCGTGCCCAAGATTTCGGGCGAGCTGCGCAAATACGCGCACATGTGCCTCATCATCGGCTACAACGCGAAGACGAAGGAAATCTGCGTCTCCGATTCCTGGGGCGATTCCGCCGCCGAACGCTGGATCCGCTTCGAGGACGCCCTCGCCTTCTCGCAGAAGGAGCCGCTCTGGATTCTGGAGCGCTGAGGGCGCCGGAAAATCCCGCCGGGCGTTCCCGCGCCGCCTCAAAATTTTTCTCGCGGAGGCGCGGCACTTCGCGGATACTCTCCGCAGAACATGGCGAATTCATTTTTCACGATTTCAAAAATTGCGTTTTTGGCGTTCTGCGCCGCGGCGTTCCCGCAGGGGCTCTTCGCCCAACAGCAGCCGTCGGCGCGCCAGGTCGCCGCGCTCATCGAGGAAGTGACCGCGCTGCGCGACGAAGTCAACCGTCTGCGCATGGACGTCGAAGACCTCCGCGAACAAAACGCCGCGCTGCAGGAGAAGAGCGCATCCGCCAAAAACCGGGGCGCCGATTTCGCAGCGGAAATCGCCGCGCTGCGCGTCGAGTTCGGCGGCAGGCTCGAAGCGCTCCGCCGCGAACTGTCCGCCGAAATCGAAAAGCGCCTCGCGCGCGCGAACGCCGAGACGAACGCCGCGCTGAAGGAATTCCGCCGCCAGGTCAACGAGGCGCTCGATTCCGCCGCCAAATCCGCTCCGAAAACGCCCGCGCCGACGGCGGAGCCGAAGGATCTTCCCGCGAGCGGCATTCAATACAAGATCCGCGTCGGCGACACGCTGACCAAGATCGCGCGGGAACAGCGTTCCAAGATCGCGTGGATTCTTTACGTCAATCCCGGTCTGAATCCCGACCGGCTGCCCGCGGGCAAGGAAATCGTGATCCCGCAGGCGGACTGAGCTTTTCATCTTTTCGGACAAGGAAAAAACATGGCGCAGCCCAAGAAAAAATTCGGCCTCGGCAGAGGCGTCAACAACATCATTTCGCAGTCCGCCGTGAAGAAGGCGGCGGAGGCTTCGTTCCGCAGAAACGCCGCTCCGGCGCCCGTTCCCGCGGCGCCCGCCGCTCCCGCGGGAACGCCCGCCGCGGCGAAGACCGCGGTGCCGATTCCGCCCGCCGCCGGATCCGCGCCCGCGTCTCCGTTCCGGGAAATCCCGATCGCCGCCGTCTCCGCCTCGCCGAACCAGTCCCGCAAGAATTTCGACGGCGGAGCGCTCGACGAGCTCGCCGACTCCATCCGCGCCGAGGGGCTCATGCAGCCGATCGTCGTGCGCGAAAAGGCGAAGGGCGAATTTCAGCTGATCGCCGGCGAGCGCCGTCTGCGCGCCTGCCGCATCGTCGGCATGAAGACGATTCCCGCGCGCGTGATGAAGGCGAGCGACGCCTCCAGCGCGGCGATGACGCTCATCGAAAATCTGCAGCGCGAAGACCTCGACCCGATCGAGGAAGCCTTCGGCATCGGCAGCCTGATGCGCGACTTCAATCTGACGCAGGAGGCGGTTTCCGAGCGCATCGGCAAGGCGCGTTCGTCCGTCGCCAACGCGCTGCGCCTGCTCTCGCTCGACCGCGAGATTCAGGGCTACGTCGGCAAGGGTCAGCTCAGCGTCGGCCACGCGAAGGTGCTGCTCGGCGTCGAGAACGAGATGGAGCGCCTGCTGCTCGCGCGGCGCTTCGTCGAGTCCGGATGCAGCGTGCGCGACGCCGAAAAGCTCGCGAAGAAAATCCGCGAAGGCAAGACGGCCTCCGCCAAGGCGGACGTTCCCGTCGTGCGCGAGATTTCGCAGGAGATCTTCAACATCGAAAAGAATCTCTGCTCGCGTCTGCACGCGAAGGTGCAAGTCAAGCACGGAAAGACTTCCGGAAAAATCATCATCGAGTACCACGGGAACGACGATCTCGCGCGGCTGCTCGAATGCTTCGGCATGTAATCGGATTTCAACGACAATGTCCCAACGAACCGTCCGCGTCAACGAACTGCTCCGCCTCGAAATCAGCGAAACGCTGCACCGCCGCTGGCAGAGCGAAAGCGCCCGCATCACCGTCACCTGCGTCGAGATTTCGTCCGACCTGCGCGAGGCGCGCGTGTTTTATTCCGTCATCGGCGGAGCCGAGGAACGCGCCGCCGCGCGCCGGCTCTTCGAGCGCGTCGGCAAGACGCTGCGCATGGAAGTAGCCCGCCGCGTCATTCTGAAGTACACGCCCGCCTACCGCTTCGTCGAGGACAAGGGCGCCGCCGCGGGCGCGTCGGTCATCGACCTGCTCGACCGCGTCGCCGAAGAGGACGCCGCCCGAGACAGGAAATACGGCTCCGACGCAGCCCCCGAGTCCTGATTTCCGCGCGGGAACGCTTCGGGCTAAAAAAACCGTTCCTGCGAAGCGCGCGATTGTCTTTGAGCGGGAAATCGCGTAAGCTCGCGGCATGTTCAAAATCCCCTCACTCGACTCTTTGCCGCTCCGGATCGCGGCGGGCGCGCTCGCGCTCGCGTTTTCGGGAACGCTTTTCGCTCAGACGGCCGCGCTGACCGAAGAACAGACCGCGCAGCTCGCCAAACTCGCCGAGCGCTACGGCGGTCCTTCCGCCCCGAAGCCCGCCAAGGGCAAGACCAGGACCGCTGCCGCGAAGCCGGCGGTCTCCTTCAGGCTCGACAAAAAGCAGAAGGGCTTCCGCGTGCGCGCGAACGGCCCGACGGTCTCCGTCACCGCGGGAACGCTCAACGAGCTCGCCGCCGGCTACGGCTACTATCTCAAGCACGGGAAGAATCTCATGTGGAGCTGGAGCGCGAACCGGCTCGCGCCCGCCGTTCCCGCGAAGCAGAAGGAATTTTCCGCGGAGACGCCGTGGGAATGGCGCTACGCCTACAATTACTGCACGCTGTCGTACACCTCGGCGTTCTGGGGCAAGACGGAATGGCGCAACGAGCTCGACCGCATGGCGCTCAACGGCGTGAACCGCGTGCTCGTGCAGGCGGGACTGGAAAAAGTCTGGCAGCTCACGCTCGCGGAGCTCGGTTATCCGAAGGAAAAGATCTTC
Organism: Candidatus Spyradosoma sp. SGI.093; assembly: GCF_050314555.1. Taxonomy (NCBI): domain Bacteria; kingdom Pseudomonadati; phylum Verrucomicrobiota; class Opitutia; genus Candidatus Spyradosoma; species Candidatus Spyradosoma sp. SGI.093. Next base: position 318,816 of record NZ_JBNPNH010000002.1, read on the forward strand.
GCCTACATTCCCAGCCCGGCGTTCGCGGCGTGGTGGAACATGGGCAATCTCGAAGGGCACGGCGGTCCGCTCACGCAAAGCCAGATCGACGGCGAGGCGGCGCTCGGCAAATTCATCGTCTCCTACATGCGCAACTACGGCATGGAGCCGATTCTGCAGGGCTTCGTCGGTCTCGTGCCGCACGATTTCGGCGAGCACTGCAGACTCGAAGGCCTCCGCATCATTCCGCAGGGAAATTGGGTGGACGGCTTCCTGCGCCCCGCCGTGCTCGACCCGACGACGCCCGCGTTCAGCAAAGTCGCCGAAGTCTGGTACAAGAATCTCGAAAAAGTTTACGGCGTGAAGGCGAAGGCGTTCGGCGGCGACCTCTTCCACGAGGGCGGAAAATCCGGCGGGATCGCGGTCGCGGACGCGGCGAAATGCGTGCAGACGGCGATGCAGAAGGCGTCTCCGGGCAGCGTCTGGGTGCTGCAGGCGTGGCACGGCAATCCGTCGGCGACGCTGCTGAGCGGGCTCGACAAGGACAAGTGCGTCGTGCTCGCGCTGTGCAAGGACATGGTCGCGGGAACGTCTCACGGCTACAGCTACCACGGCGCGCCGTGGGTGTGGTGCGAGCTCTCCAACTTCGGCGGCAACCACGGACTCTACGGCTCGCTGAAGGTGCTCGGAAAAATCGGCGTCATGGCGACCGCGGACGGGAGCGACAAGCTCGTCGGCATCGGTCTCATCCCCGAAGGCACGGAAGTCAACCCGATCACCTACGACCTGCTCTACGACCGCATCTGGACGCCGCGCGAAACCGTCATGGACGACGCCGAAATCGCGACGTGGATCGACGGCTACGCGCTGCGCCGCTACGGGAAGAACGTTCCCGCCGTGAACCGCGCGTGGAAGCTCCTCGAACGCTCCGTGTACAGCCCGACGCAGGACCAGGAAGGCTGCACGGAATCCATCATCAGCGCGCGCCCGAACCGCAACGCGCAGAAGGCGTCCACCTGGGCGTCCGGAAAAGTGTATTGGAATCCCAACGACGTCCGCGCGGCGTTCGCCCTGCTCGTCGGCGCCGGAGAAAAGGACGCCGCGCTCGCCGCGCTTTCCACGTACCGCTGGGACCTCTGCGACGTCGGGCGGCAGTTCGCGTCCGACCTCGCGCGCCCGCTGCTCGCGAAGGCGATGGAAGCCTACGACGCCGGCGACAAAAAGGCGTTCGAGCTGCGCTCGAAACAGTTTCTCGACCTCATCGCGTCCACGGACAGACTGCTCGCGACGCACACGCTGTGGCGTTTCGGCCGCATGTACCAGATGGCGCTCGCCAAGGGGAAAAGCAAGGCGGAGAAGGAAAATTCCGCGCGCGCGCTCAAGACGCTGCTCACCAGCTGGGGCGGCAAGCCCGGCTCGCTCAACGACTACGCGCACCGGCAGCTTTCCGGGCTGCTCAAGGACTACTACCTCGTCCGCTGGGGCTACTTTTTCGACGCCCACAAGAAGGCGCTCAACGGCGACCGGTCCGCGCTCGACGCGCTCGAGGGCAAGATCAACGCGCTGATGAACGACTGGTGCAAGGCGACCAAGCCCGTCTACACCGCCAAGGCGGAGGGCAAGACGCTCGTCGAGGCGCAGAACATGCTCAAGAAATTCGCGCCGCTCGCCGACGAGCTCTTCTCCGTTCCCGTGAACAACGACCGCCCGTGGACGATCCGCGACGGCGCGAAGGAACTCGTCTTCGACGTCTCCGACGACATCATGAAGGCGGGAACGTTCACGGCGACGTTCCGCTGGAAGAGCGGCGACAGCGCGCTCGTCGTGAAGCGCGTGCGCCTCTACGAAGGCGACAAGATCGTCGCCGAAGACGCGCACCGCGGCACGACCGGACACGACGACCAGAACAACGTCTACACGCTGGAAGTGAAGCAGCTCCGCACGAGCCTCGACGCCTACGTGCTGAAGGCGGACGTGGAAGGCGTCTCCTCGAACAACTCCTCGGGAGTACTGATCTTCAGTCGCGCGAAGTGAAAGCGGCGGAGTGATGAAGTTATGAGGTTATGAAGGTTATGAAGTGATTTGACTTTCGCTTCGCGAAAAAGATTTTTTGAAATCCTTTCGGCGAAGCCGAACGCAATGAACTTCACCACTTCATAACCTCATAACTCCATAACTTCATCACCTGCCCCTGCCGCGCCATTCACGCCGCCGCGCGCGTGAGGCAGAGCAGCGAGCCCGACGCGAACGCCAGCGGGAACGGCGAGCAGTCGAGCCTGCCGAAATGCCGCGCGTAAATCCGCGAATACAGCGAAAAGTTGTAAATCGCCCACGCGCGTTCCGTGCGGATCGCGTTCAGGAAATCGCCGCGTTCCCGCATGGCGCCGACGGCCTCGCGCACGGCGCGACGCTCCGCGGCGAAAAGCGCTTCCGCCTCCGCGGGAACGCGCGCGACGAGGGCGCCCGCCCGCGCGTCGATCTCCGTAAAAAGCGCCGCCTCGCGCTCGACGGAAAGCTCCGGACCGAACAGCTCGAACACGCGCAGGCAATATTCGTAAACGCGCCGCGCGAACGCCGTGCCGCAGCGTCTTCCCGCCGCGCGCAGCAGCTCCGCGAGCACGCGCCGCGCGCGGGGTCCTCCGTGAGCGCGGCAGAAATCGGCGACGATTTTCCGCGCCTCTTCAGAATTTCCGGCGCAGGTCAGCGCCGCCTCCAATGCTTTGATCTCTCGTTCCATAACGAAGAGAAAGCGTCGGCGGGCGGCGTTTTTGTTCCCGCGGGAACGCGTTCATTTCGCGAGGTGGCGGTGGTATTCCTGCAGGCTGCAGACTTCGAAGCGTCCGAATTCGAGCTTGTCCGTCAGCCCTTCGAGCGCGGCGCAGGCGCCGGCGATCGTCGTCGTGATCGGCACGCCCGAAGCGACCGCCTGCGAGCGCATCCGGATTTCGTCCACCATCGCGGCGGCGCCGGATTCGGTCGTGTTGACGATCCACTGGATTTCGCCGTCGCGGACGAGGTCGAGCAGGTTCGGTCTGCCGTCGGAGATGCGGAAGACGGCGCGCGCGCGGATCCCGGAATCGTAGAGCAGCGTCGCCGTGCCGAGCGTGGCGTAGAGCTTGAATCCGAGCTCCACGAGACGCCGCGCGACGTCGACGATCTTCGGCTTGTCGGCGTCCTTGACGGAGAGAAACACGTTCCCGCTCTGCGGCAGACGACTTCCCGCCGCGATCTGACTCTTGAGATACGCGATCCCGCGGTCGCGGTCGATGCTCATGACTTCGCCGGTCGATTTCATTTCCGGGCTGAGCACGACGTCCACGCCGGGGAACTTCACGAACGGGAACACGGCTTCCTTCACGGCGACGTAGGGCAGGCTCACTTCGCGCGTGAAGCCGAGCTCGCCGAGCTTCTTTCCCGTCATGCACAACGCGGCGAGCCCGGGCAGCGAAACGCCGATCGCCTTGCTGACGAAGGGCACCGTGCGCGAGGCGCGCGGGTTCACCTCGATCATGTAGAGCTCTCCGTCCTTGACGGCGAGCTGCATGTTCATGAGCCCGCAGACGTGAAGCTCGCGCGCGAAGGCGTGCGCGTATTCGCGGACTTTTTCGAGCACGGCGGGCGGGAGCGTCATCGGCGGCGTGACGCTCGCGGAGTCGCCGGAGTGAATGCCCGCGGGCTCGACGTGCTCGAGCACGGCGCCGATGACGGTCGTCTCGCCGTCGGAGATGCAGTCCACGTCCAGCTCGACGGCGTCCTCGAGAAAGCGGTCGATGAGAATCGGCTTTCCTTCGGCGACGGCGGCGGCCTCTTCGACGAATTTGCGGAGATATTTTTCCTTGTAAACGATGACCATGCCGCGCCCGCCGAGCACGAAGGACGGACGGACGAGCAGCGGGTAGCCGATCTTTTCGGCGACGGCGAGCGCCTCTTCGACGTTGTGCGCGATGCCGTTTTCAGGCTGGCGGATGCCGATGCGCGCGGCGAGCGTCTTGAAGAAGTCGCGGTCTTCGGCGAGGTCGATGTCGTCGGGGCTCGTGCCGATGACGTTCGCTCCCGCGCGGCGCAGCGCCTGCGCGAGATTGAGCGGCGTCTGCCCGCCGAACTGCACGATGACGCCGCAGCAGCGTTCCCGCTCGTAGACGTGCATGACGTCCTCGAGCGTGAGCGGTTCGAAGTAAAGCTTGTCCGACGTGTCGTAGTCCGTCGAGACCGTCTCCGGATTGGAATTGACCATGACGACCTCGTATCCCGCCTTGCGGAGCGCGAACGCGGCGTGGCAGCAGCAGTAGTCGAACTCGATGCCCTGTCCGATCCGGTTCGGTCCGCCGCCGAGCACCATGACGGATTTCTTCCCGCCGGAATCGCGCGGCGCTTCGCCGGAATCGGCGTAGGCGCTGTAGTAATACGGCGTGAGCGCCTCGAACTCGCCCGCGCAGGTGTCCACGGAACCGAACGCGGGAACGAGCCCGATGCGCGCGCGCGCGGCGCGGACGGCGTCCTCGTCCGTCTTCAGCAGAAACGCGATCTGGCGGTCGGAATAGCCGAATTCCTTGATCTGGCGGAAAAGCGCGGGATCGCGTTCGAGCGCGTCGAGCGTTCCCGCGGCGGCGATTTCGTCCTCGAACGCGGCGAGCTCGGCGAAGTGGCGCAGGAAGTAGCGGTCGATCTTCGTGATTTCGAAGACTTCGTCCGCGCTCCAGCCCCGGCGGAACGCGGCGCGGACGTAAAAGACGCGCTCGGCGCTCGGGCGCGCGAGCTCGGCGCGCAGCGTCGCGTCGTCGGCGCTCTCGAATTTTTCGTCCTTGCCGTCGGCGCCGAATCCGGCGCGTCCGATTTCGAGCGAGCGGAGCGCCTTCTGGAAGCTCTGCTTGAGATTGCGGCCGATCGCCATCGCCTCGCCGACGGACTTCATCTGCGTGCCGAGCGTGGAATCCGCGTTCGGGAACTTCTCGAACGTAAAGCGCGGCACCTTGGTGACGACGTAGTCGAGCGCGGGCTCGAAGCAGCTCGGCGTGGAGCCCGTGATGTCGTTGCGCAGCTCGTCGAGCGTGTAGCCGACGGCGAGCTTGGCGGCGATCTTCGCGATCGGGAAGCCGGTCGCCTTCGACGCGAGCGCGGAAGAGCGCGACACGCGCGGATTCATCTCGATGATGATGCGCCGCCCCGTCTCCGGATTCACCGCCCACTGCACGTTGGAGCCGCCGGTCTCGACGCCGATCGCCGCGAGCACGCGCAGCGAATCGTCGCGCATTTCCTGGTATTCGCGGTCGCTGAGCGTCTGAATCGGCGCGATCGTGATCGAGTCGCCCGTGTGCACGCCCATGGGATCGACGTTTTCGATGGAGCAGACGATGACGCTGTTCCCGCGCTTGTCGCGCATGACCTCCATCTCGAATTCCTTCCAGCCGAGCAGCGATTCCTCGATGAGCACCTCGCTGTTGAGGCTCGCCTCGAGCCCGCGGCGGACGATGGTCTCGAACTCCGCCTCGTCGTGCGCGATACCGCCTCCCGTGCCGCCGAGCGTGAATCCCGGGCGGATGATCAGCGGCCACGTGCCGATCGTCCGCGCGATCGCGCGCGCCTCGTTTTCCGTGTGCGCGGAGCCCGAGCGCGGCAGGTCGAGCCCGATGGAAAGCATCGTCTCCTTGAAGAGCAGACGGTCTTCCGCGCGCCGGATCGCGTCCGCGTTCGCGCCGATGAGCTCGACGCCGTAGCGCTTCAGCACGCCCTTGTCCGCGAGCTCCATCGCGAGATTGAGCGCCGTCTGCCCGCCGAGCGTCGGCAGAATCGCGTCCGGGCGTTCCCGCCGGATGATTTCGTGAAGAATGTCGGCGTTGAGCGGCTCGATGTAGGTGCGGTCCGCGAGCTCGGGATCGGTCATGACCGTCGCGGGATTGGAATTGACGAGCACGACCTCGAAGCCGTCGCTCTTCAGCGCCTTGCAGGCCTGAACCCCGGAATAATCGAATTCGCAGCCCTGCCCGATGACGATCGGGCCCGAACCGATGAGCAGAATTTTATGAATGTCTGTGCGTTTCGGCATGATTTGAAAAAGAGAATTTCCGGAAAATTTTTCAGCGCGCCATCAGCTCGCGGAAACGCTCGAAGAGCGGATACGCGTCGTGCGGGCCGGGCGCCGCCTCGGGGTGATACTGCACGCTGAAGGCGGGCTCCGTCCTGTGGCGGACGCCCTCGACCGTGCCGTCGTTGAGATTGACGTGCGTGAGCTCGAGCGCGGACGGCAGCGCGGCGTCCAGCGCGAAATTGTGATTCTGGCTCGTGATCTCGACCTTGCCCGTGAGCAGATCCTTCACGGGATGATTGCAGCCGTGATGCCCGAACTTCAGGCGGGAACACGACGCGCCGCACGCGAGCCCGAGCAGCTGATGCCCGAGGCAGATGCCCATCAGCGGCACCTTGCCGAGCAGGCGGCGGATGTTTTCCGAAGCGTATTTCACGGCGGAAGGATCGGCGGGACCGTTCGAGAGAAACACGCCGTCCGGGCGCATCGCGAGCACGTCCTCCGCCGGCGTCGCGGCGGGAACGACGGTCACGCGCATGTCGTGCGCGGCGAGCCCGCGGAGAATGTTGCGCTTCACGCCGAAATCGTAGGCGACGACGCGATACGTTCCCGCGTCGCTCCACGCGTAGGGCGCGTCCGTCGTCACGCGCGAGGCGTAGTCCTGGCCGTCGAGCCCTTCCCAGGCGCGGGCGCGGGCGACCGCCTCCGCCTCGGAGACGGGCTCGTCGGAAACGTGCAGATACGCCTTCTGATTCCCGCGGGAACGCAGAATGAGCGTGAGCGCGCGCGTGTCCGCGCCGGCGATCGCGGGAACGCCCGCACGGCACAGATAATCTTCGAGCGATTCCTCGGAACGGAAGTTCGAGGGCGCGTTGAGCTCGTGCACGACGAGCCCGTTCAAAAACAACCCCCGCGACTCGGCGTCGGCGGGGGAACATCCGTAATTCCCGATTTCGGGAGACGTCAGCGTGACGAACTGCCCGGCGTAGGACGGATCCGTGAGGATTTCCTGATACCCGGTCATGCCGGTGTTGAAGACGACTTCGCCGACGGCGTCCTTTTTCGCGCCGACGGAGAAGCCGCGCAGCACGGTGCCGTCCGCCAACGCCAGGAACGCCGCGCGCTCCCGTTTTTCTTTCCAGTTGAATTTCATTGGGGCGCGATACAGGCACAAAGCGTGCCACGGCGCGGGAACGCGCGTCGAAGGCTTCAACGCTCGGGATTCAAGCTCTGAAGCGCCGCGGGAACGCGCCCGCGGGGAATTACGTTTTTCGTAAAACCCGAAAGAACGCCTTTTCAAAAAACGTAAATTCCGCCGAACCTCGGATTTCCCTTTTCTTTAGGCTTCAGGCTCTAAGCTCGCGGTTTTCCCTTCATGGCACGCTTTGTGCGAACATGGGCGCCAAATTTTACCGAACCCATGAAAACAGAAAACCTTTCGAAGCCTCAGATTTTCCGACAGCGCGCGAGCGCGCTCTACGATCCTTCGCAGGAACACGACGCGTGCGGCGTCGGCATGGTCGCCGACCTGAACGGGAACGCCAGCCACCGCGTCGTCGAATGCGGCATCACCGTGCTGCGCCGCCTGATGCACCGCGGCGCGGCGGGCAGCGACCCCGAGACCGGCGACGGCGCGGGCCTGCTCCTTTCGATTCCGGACGCGTTCTTCCGCGCCGTGCTTCCCGTGGCGCTCCCGCCGGCGGGCCGCTACGGCGTCGCGATGCTCTTCGGCGGAAACGGCGCGGACGACGCGATGCGCGCCGTCGTCGAGGAAGAAGGCGGGCGCGTGATCTTCCGCCGCGAAGTGCCCGTCCACCCGGAATTCATCGGCAAGACCGCGCGCGAGAGCGCCCCGCGCATCTCGCAGCTCTTCATCGACGGGAGCGCGTTCGCCGACCGCGGCACGTTCGAGCGCAAGCTCTTCGTCATGCGCCGCCGCATCGAAAAGCTCGGGCTCGATCTCTACGTCTGCAGCATGTCGTCGCGCAGCGTCGTCTACAAGGGCCTGCTGCTCGCGACGCAGCTCTCGGAATTTTATCCGGACCTGAACGATCCGCGCTTCGTGTCGCGCCTCGCGCTCGTGCACCAGCGCTACAGCACGAACACGTTCCCGACGTGGAACCTCGCGCACCCGTTCCGCTACCTCGCGCACAACGGCGAAATCAACACGCTGCGCGGCAATCTCAACGCGCTCAAGGCGCGGGAACGCCTGATGGAATCGCCGCTCTTCGGCGATGACCTGAAGAAGCTGCTCCCGCTTATCGACGCCGGGCAGAGCGACTCCGCGAGCCTCGACAACATGTTCGAGCTGCTCGTCGCCGCGGGCCGCCCGATGGAGCACGCGATGCTGATGCTGCTCCCGCAGGCGTGGGGCGCGAAATACTACATGGGCAACGACGTGCGCGGATTCTTCGAATACCATTCCGCGCTGATGGAGCCGTGGGACGGTCCCGCCGCCGTGGCGTTCAGCGACGGCGTGAACGCGGGCGCGATTCTCGACCGCAACGGACTGCGCCCCGCGCGCTTCACGCTCTGCCGCGACGGGCTTTTCGTGCTCGCGAGCGAAACAGGCGTGCTCGACATTCCGCCCACGCAGATCGTCTCCAAGGGCAGACTGAAGCCCGGCGAAATGATCTTCCTCGACCTCGAAAGCCACCGCATCCTGCGCGACGCCGAGCTGAAGAACCGCATCGCGCGCTCCAAGCCCTACCGCCGCTGGGTCGAGGAAAACCGCCTCTCCGTGCACGGGCTCTTCACGGACATCACCGCGTCCGAGCCCGAAAGCGACCTCGCCGACCGCCAGCGCTTCTTCGGCTACACGCGCGAGGATCTCGACCTCATCATCAAGCCGATGAGCGAAAGCGGCAAGGAGCCGATCGGCTCCATGGGCAACGACGCGGCGCTCGCCGTGCTTTCCTCCAAGCCGCAGCTGCTCTTCCAGTATTTCAAGCAGCTCTTCGCGCAGGTGACGAACCCGCCGATCGACCCGATCCGCGAAGAGCTCGTCATGAGCCTGATGACCTACATCGGCAACAAGGGCAACATTCTCGCGGAAACGCCCGAGCACGCGCGCCTCATCAAGCTGCGCCGGCCGATCCTCACGGACGACGAGCAGCGCCGCCTCGAACAGGTGGACGACGCCGGCTACGAGGCAGCCTCGATCACGTGCGCGTTCCCGCGCGGCGGCGACGGGAACGCCCTGCGCGCCGCGCTCGCGGAAATCCGCGAAAAGGCGGTGGCGGCCGTGCGCGGCGGCAAGCGCATCGTCGTGCTTTCCGACCGCGACCTGCCCGCGGGAACGGCGGCGATTCCCTCGCTGCTGGCGACGTCGGCGGTGAACCGCGCGCTCATCGACGCGGGCCTGCGCCCGGAAATCGGGCTCATCGTGCAGTCCGGCGAAGTGCGCGAGATCATGCACTTCGCGCTGCTGCTCGGCTTCGGCGCGACGGCGGTCAATCCCTACCTCGCGCTGCAGACGGTGACGTCGCTCGCGCGCGCCGGCAAAATCGCCTGCGATCCCGTCACGGCGGCGAGCAACTACATCAACGCCGTGGACAAGGGGCTGCTCAAGATCATGTCCAAGCTCGGCATCTCGACGCTGCGCAGCTACCGCTCCGCGCAGGCGTTCGAGGTGGTCGGGCTTTCCCGCGCCTTCATCGACGAATTTCTGCCCGGCGTCGCGAGCCGCATCGGCGGCGTCGGCATCGACGAAATCGCGCGCGAAGCGGACGCCCGCGCCGCCGCGCTCGACGCCGTTCCCGCCGCGGCCGCGAAGCCCGGCGTTCCCGCGCCCCTGCCCGAAGGCGGCCAGTACCGCGTCGTCCGCGGCGGCGAGACGCACCTGTGGACGCCGCTCTCGATGAAGACCTTCCGCGAAGCCGTTCAGGGCGGCGACTACGCCAAGTTCAAGGAATTTTCCGCCTTCGTGGACGACCAGTCCGAGCGGCTCTGCACGCTGCGCGGGCTCTTCGAGTTCGCGCCGACGCGCCCGCTCCCGCTCGACGCCGTCGAAAGCGCGGAATCAATCATGACGCGCTTCGTCTCCGGCGCGATGTCGCTCGGCTCGCTCAGCCCGGAGACGCACCGCACGATCGCGGCCGCGATGAACCGCATCGGCGCGATGAGCAACTGCGGCGAAGGCGGCGAAAACAGCGACCGCTTCGACACCGAGCTCAACAGCGCCGTGAAGCAGATCGCGAGCGGCCGCTTCGGCGTGACGATCAACTACCTGCGCCACGCGCGCGAGCTCCAAATCAAGATGGCTCAGGGCGCGAAGCCCGGCGAAGGCGGCCAGCTGCCCGGGCACAAGGTGGACGAATTCATCGCGCAGGTGCGCCACTCGATGCCGCACGTGACGCTGATCTCGCCGCCGCCGCACCACGACATTTATTCGATCGAGGACCTTGCGCAGCTCATCTTCGACCTGCGCAACGCGAATCCCGCGGCGCGGATTTCCGTGAAGCTCGTCTCCGAACTCGGCGTGGGCACCGTCGCCGCCGGCGTCGCCAAGGCGCACGCGGACGTCGTGCTCATCTCCGGTCACGACGGCGGCACGGGCGCCTCTCCGCTCACGAGCATCAAGCACGCCGGGCTCCCGTGGGAACTCGGGCTCGCGGAGGCGCAGCAGACGCTCGTGCTCAACAAGCTCCGCGGGCGCGTCCGCCTGCAGGTGGACGGTCAAATCAAGACCGGGCGCGACGTCGTCGTCGGCGCGCTGCTCGGCGCAGAGGAATTCGGCTTCGCGACGATGCTGCTCGCGTGTCTCGGCTGCATCATGGACCGCCGCTGCCACACGAACAAGTGCCCCGTCGGCCTCACGACGCAGGACCCGGAATTGCGGAAAAAATTCGCGGGCAAGCCGGAATACATCATCAATTACCTGCGCTTCGTCGCGGAAGAGACGCGGGAACACCTCGCCGCGCTCGGGCTGCGCAGCCTCGACGAAGCCTGCGGCCGCAGCGACCTGCTGCGCACGAACCGCGCGATCGATTTCTTCAAGGCGGCGAATCTGGACTTTTCCGCGATCTTCGCTCCCGCGAAGGGCGAGCGCGTGCGCTTCGACGCCGACGCGCCGAAGGAGCCGCTCCGCGCGTTCGACGACCGCGAGCTGCTCGGCGCGCTCAGGCTCGACGGTTCCCGCGAAACGCTCTTCCGCGAAATCTCCAACGTGGACCGCACGGCGGGAACGCGCCTCTCGGGCGAAATCGTCGCGCGCTTCGGCGAGAAAGGTCTGCCCGAAGACACGATCACGGTGAACTTCCGCGGCGTCGCCGGGCAGAGCTTCGGCGCCTTCCTCGCGCCGGGCGTCACGCTGCACCTGTGCGGCGAGGCGAACGACTTCGTCGGCAAAGGCATTTCCGGCGGCAAGATCGTCGTGCGCGTTCCGCCGGAAGCGGCGTTCGCGGCGGAATCCAACGTCATCGCCGGGAACGTCGTCGGCTACGGCGGCACGGCGGGCAAGATTTTCGTCAACGGGCTCGCGGGCGAGCGCTTCGGCATCCGCAACAGCGGCGCGACGCTCGTCGCCGAAGGCGTCGGCGACCACGGCTGCGAATACATGACCGGCGGGCGCGTCGTCGTGCTCGGCAAGGTCGGCGTCAACTTCGCCGCGGGCATGACGGGCGGGCTCGCCTACGTCTTCGACGAGACGGGAGACTTCGACCTCAGCTGCAACATCGAGAGCGTGGACCTCGAAAGCATCGAGCCGGGAACGGCGGCGGAAGCCGAGCTGCGCGCGCTCATCGAGGCGCACTACGACGAGACCGGAAGCGCGAAGGCGCGGCGCGTTCTCGAAGACTGGGAAAACTGCCGCCCGAAATTCGTCCGCGTCTTCCCCGTGGAATACCGCAACGCCCTCGCGAAAATGCAGAACAAGTGACGCAAAGGACAAACTTCTGATTTTTACAGCCATGCGATTCTTCAAATACACCGGACTCGGGAACGACTTCGTCGTCGTCCGCGCCGAAGACGTTCCCGCGACGCTCGACGCCGTCGCGCTCTGCGACCGCCGCTTCGGCGTCGGCGCCGACGGCGTCGTGATCGTGCGCCCGCTCGGCGGGAACGCCTACGAAATGCGCATCCTCAACTCCGACGGCTCCGTCGCGATGATGTGCGGGAACGCCTCGCGCTGCGTCGCGAAATTCATCCGCGACCGCCTCGGCGGCGACGGGAACGCGTTCGACCTGCACACGCTCAGCGGCGTCGTCCGCACCGAAATCCGCGCCGACGGGCTCGTCCGCGTGGACATGGGCAAGGCGCGCGACTTCCTCGGCGCCATCTCGCTGCGGACGGACGGGCGCGAGTTTTCCGCCGAAACCGTCTCCATGGGCAACCCGCACGCCGTGATCTTCACGGACGACGCGGGCGCCGTGCCGCTCGAAAAATGGGGCGCCGCGCTCGAGCACGACTCGCAGTTTCCCGACCGCTGCAACATCGAATTCGCGCAGGCGCTCTCGCGCGAAAAAATCCGCATGCGCGTGTGGGAACGCGGCTGCGGCGTCACTGCCGCCTGCGGCACGGGCAGCTGCGCGACCTTCGTCGCCGCGCAGAAACGCGGGCTCGTCGGCGCGGGAGCGGAAATCGTCCTCGACGGAGGCTCGCTCTTCATCGAGCGAGAACGCGACGACGCGTCCGTCTTCATGACGGGCGCCGCGCGCGAAGTCTTCCTCGGCGAAATCTGAAAGTCGTTTCTTTAAGCCTTAACCTTTTTTCCATGAACGAAAAAATCCTCAATCCGTATTATTCCCGGCTCCCGGAGAGCTATCTTTTCTCGACGATCGCGGCGCGCATCGCGCAGTACCGCGACACGCATCCGAGCGCGCGCATCATCCGCCTCGGCATCGGCGACGTCACGCGGCCGCTCGTTCCCGCCGTCGTCGAGGCGATGCACGCCGCCACCGACGAAATGGCGAAGAAGGCGAGCTTCCGCGGCTACGGGCCCGAACAGGGCTACGCCTTCCTGCGCGAAGCCGTCGTGCGCGGCGAATACGCGTCGCGCAACGTGGACGTCAGCCCCGACGAGGTCTTCATCAGCGACGGCTCCAAGTGCGACGTCGCGAACTTCCAGGAGCTCTTTTCCTCCGACTGCCGCGTCGCGATTCCCGATCCCGTCTATCCCGTCTATCTCGACAGCAACGTCATGGCGGGACGCAGCGGGAACGTCGCTCCCGACGGGCATTTCGACGGCGTCGTCTATCTCGCCGCCGACGCGGACAACGACTTCCAGCCGAGCGTGCCCGACGTTCCCGCGGAAATCATCTACCTGTGCAGCCCGAACAACCCGACGGGAACGGTGCTCACGCGCGCGACGCTGGAAAAATTCGTCGAATACGCGCTGGCGCACGGCTCCGTGATTCTCTTCGACGCGGCGTATTCCGCCTACATCCGCGACGAAGGGCTGCCGCATTCGATCTACGAAATTCCCGGCGCGAAGAAATGCGCGGTCGAGTTCCGCAGCTTCTCCAAGACCGCCGGCTTCACGGGCGTGCGCTGCGCGTGCACGGTCGTGCCGCACGAAATGCCGGAGCTCCACGCGATGTGGCTGCGCCGCCAGACGACGAAGTTCAACGGCGTGAACTACATCGTGCAGCGCGGCGCCGAAGCCGTCTATTCCGAAGCCGGCAACCGCCAGATCCGCGAAGTCGTCGCCGGCTACATGGCGAACGCCGCGAAGATCCGCGCCAAGCTCGCCGAATGCGGCCACACGGTTTACGGGGGCGAGCACGCGCCCTACATCTGGTGGAAGCTCGCGGGCGGCGAAAAATCGTTCGATTTCTTCGACCGTCTCCTGGAGACCTGCGAAGTCGTCGGCACGCCGGGCAGCGGCTTCGGTCCGCGCGGCGAAGGCTATTTCCGCCTCACCGCCTTCGGCGACCCGGAAGAAACGGAGCTCGCGCTGCTCCGCATCGCCGCCAAGCTCTCCCGCTGACGCGTTTCCGACCGCAGAGAAACGGAACTCCGCGGGAACGAAAAGGAGGGCGACCGCCCGCGGTCGCTCTCCGAAATCTTACACGCACGCGCTCGTCGACATACTTCCCGCCGATTCTATACGCTACAAGCTTCCCGTTGCCGTCGAAGCAAGCATCTCCATCACTTGATCGTGCTCCGGAAAAACCCCCAACTTCTCGTGGTAATTCAGAATCGAACGCCCCATCTGAAGAAGCTGCTTTTCCGTTTTCAGACAAAGTAGCGTCTGAAATATCGTCTCGGAAGAGAGCCCGCAATAAATCAACAGATGGCAGACGCCCGCGCGACGTGGCGTCATCCAAGAGCTGATATGCTCGTTTTCTCCTGCGGTCAAATTCATCCTTCGGCGAATTTATTTCGAAAACCGCAAGGATGTCAAACGACGCGGAAAAAGAGTCCGATTTCCGAATCAAGTAAGCCCTTTCGGAATCGACGCTGAAGTAGAAATCAATCTTCCGCTTGCTGTCGCGCAGTGCGCCGTAATTGATGTTCAACTCGGCGAGCTCCTGCATATCGACGACCCGCCAATTATCCCACTTCCCGCGCTTCCGAAGAACCGAATACCTTATGTCCGGATCTTCCGGCGCATACGTCCCCGCGTTCCCCGTCGCGCTCTTGAACGCAGGACTCTCTCTGTTCCTCCGTTCCTCTGTGTTCTCTGTGTTAACCTCGCCGCCGTCGCGGACTACCGAGTTTCTTCTTCCTCGTCGAACTCGCCGTGCGAATAAACGCCCGTCTGGCGTATAGACACCATCGCCATCATCACTTGATTGTGATTCGGCATTTTCCCCGTCTTCTCCCAATAAGCTATCATTCCCTCGCCCATTGTCCGCATTTGCTCGTCCGTTTTCAAACCGAGAAGCACCGCCAACACCGCGTCCGAACTCATTTCTGAAAACGCCAACAGACCGCACAACGCCGCTCGCTTGCGTGTCCACCAGCTGTCGTATTGCTCGTTTTCTTCTCGCTTCAAATTCTTCATAGGGAATATCGACGCTGAAAACGTCGGCGATCGTGAAGTCTCCGAAATTCTTGCCCTTCACGCAAATGAAAACGAACCCGTCGAAGTAATAGGCATCGACCTTGCCGCGGTCATGCCAATACGTCCCGACTTGGCTCGCCAGCCGCCCGTAATCCGCTTTATCCTCGATGCGCCATTCCGACAAATCGGCACGCGAATACCTTTCGTCCTTTCCGTCATTTTCGTCCCCTTCTTCTCCTTTTTCCCCGACGCCTACCGCTTCCTCGCCGTCGCTCGCAAGCACCGCGTCCATCATCTCCCGCATCGCCGCGTGCGCGTCGCTCAGCGCGTTCGCAACCCTGCGCCCGTCCTCCGCCGAAAGCTCGCGCGCCTTGTCCGCTCCCGCGTTCCCGCGCGAAAAATAAACGAAGCCGCGCTCTTCCTTGTTCCGCCTCTGCGCCTCTTCCGCCTCGCTCGCCTTGATTTTCTCGACGACCTCCGCGTGCGCCTTCTCAAGCGTCCGGATGCGCTCCTCCTTCTCCTTCGGAAACGGAGCGAACTTCCGCGCCTTCAGCTCCTTCAACGAAGCCTCCTCTTCCGGAATCGCCGCCTTCAGCGCGTCACGATTCCTCCGAAGCTGGTCGAGAACGCCGAAAACGCGCTGAAGAGCACCGATAGGGGCTCCGTAGTCGTAATTCCCTGCCGCGATGCGCTCCCGCCCCGAATAGACGGAATCCGAAATTCCGACGGCTCTCGGAAAACCCGCTCATGCGGCGCGACCGCCGCGCGGCAGGAAGCCGTCTCAAACGTCCGGGTTTTCGGCGATGCGCGCGCTTTCGCGTTCCCGCAGAATCGCCTCCGCGCGCTCGATCGCGGACTGCATGTCGCGGCAGATGTTTTCCGCGCCGATTTCGAGGTCGGAGTGCTCGATCGCCTTTTTCGGCTGCGGGTGCAGCCCGGCGATGACGAGCGCGGTGCCGTCAGCCTTCATGTCCAGGCGCGTTTCCGCGATGGCGTGAATGCCCGTCGCGTCGATGGAGATGAGGTTGCTCAGGTCAAGAATGAACACCTTGGGCTTGCGGCCGACGCGCTTGAAGTTTTCGCGGAACTGATCGACCGCGCCGAAGAAGAGCGAGCCGAAGACCTCGAAGACCTCGACGTCGTCGGGCAGCTTTTCGCGCCACGCCGCGAGCGTGCCGTGCGGGTCGAACTCGTTTTCGCCCAGCTGTCTGCGTGAGAACACGTGGAATTCCGCCGTCTCCGATTCGCGCTTCAGGAACAGGAACGCCGAGAGCACGACGCCGACCTCGATCGCGACGGAAAGATCGACGAAGACCGTGAGAAAAAACGTCAGCAGCAGCACGATGATGTCGCTCTTCGGCGAAGTGCGCAGCAGCCCGTAGAACGAGCGCCAGCCGCTCATCGTGTAGGAGACGAGCACGAGCACCGCGCCCAGCGCGCACATCGGCACGTAGACGATGAACTGCCCGAGGCAGAGCAGAATCGCGAGCAGCACGCCCGCGTGAACGAGCGCGGAAATCGGCGTGCGGCCGCCGTTCTTGATATTCGCCGCCGTGCGCGCGATCGCGCCCGTCGCGGGAATGCCGCCGAAAAGCGGCGAAAGAATGTTGCCGATGCCCTGCGCGACGAGCTCCGCGTTCGGGCGGTGGCGGCGCCCCGTCATGCCGTCGGCGACGACCGCCGAAAGCAGCGATTCGATCGAGCCCAGGAGCGCGATCAGAAACGCGGGAGCGATCAGCTCGCGCATCTTTTCAAAATTCAGATCGGCGAAGATGCTGAAGTCCGGCGTCGGAACGCCCGACGGGAACGGCTTGTCCGAGAAGAATTTGCTGCCGATGGTGACGACGCCGTCCGGGTTTTCCGCTCCCGCGCCCCAGCCGAGCCCGAGCACCGCGAGCGTCGCCGCCACGATGACGAAAAGCGCTCCCGGAATCTTCGACGTGAAGCGCGGCCAGATGAACACCGCCGCCGTCGCGACCGCGGAGACGATCACCGTGCGCCAGTTCGCCGTGTCGAAATACAGCAGATAGAGCGACCACTTGCCGACGAAGTCGCCCGGCACCTTCAGCCCCTTCGGGAACGTCAGCCCGAACAGGTCCGGAATCTGCGTCGAAAAAATCGTCACCGCGATGCCCGCCGTGAAGCCGACGATGACCGGATAGGAAATGAACTTGAGCAGCGCGCCCATCTTCGCCAGCCCCATGGCGACGAGGATCATGCCCGCCATCACCGTCGCGAACGCGAGCCCGCTCAGCCCGTACTGCGCCACGATCGCGTAGATGATCGGGATGAACGCGCCCGTCGGCCCGCAGACCTGCGTGCGGCTGCCGCCGAAAATCGCGATCGCGAAGCCCGCGACGATCGCCGTGTAAAGCCCCTTTTCGGGAGCGACGCCCGAGGCGACGGCGAACGCGATCGCCAGCGGCAGCGCAATGACGCCGACGATGACGCCGGCGATGAGGTCGGACTTGAAATCCTTTTTCCCGTAGCCTTCCTGCAATACGGTCAGCAGTTTCGGTTTCAGATCGGAACGCATGGTGAAGATGAAAAAATGAGGCGCGGATTTTACGCCTTCGCCCCGCCCGTTTCAACAATCTTCCCGCGCGTCAGAACGGGTCGGCGGAATCGTCGTAGTCGGTTTCCTGAGAGTATTCGTCGCGGAAGGGATGCGGCGGGAGCGCGGCGCGGCCGCCCCGGCGCGGGAATGACGAGCCGGATCGCGCGCCGCTGCTCAGGTAGAGGCGCTCGTAGGTGTCCGGATCAGCCTCGCGGACGAAGCGCGACGCCTCGAGCAGCCCGCCGTCGCCGAAGCTCATGCGGATTTTCGGATAAAGCAGGTAAAGGCGGTCCTTCGCGCGCGTGCACGCCACGTAAAAGAGCCGGCGCTCCTCGTCCACGTCGCCTTCTTCCACGGCGCGCTTGAGCGGGAACATCTCCTCCGCGCAGCCGATCACGAAGACGATCGGGTATTCCAGCCCCTTCGCCTGGTGAATCGTCGAGAGGCGGATCATCGGGCGTTCCCGCGAATCGGCGTCCACGTCTTTGCGGTTCGTCTCGGAATTGAGCAGCGCGAGCTGTGCGAGCAGATCGTCGAGCGAGTCGAATTTTTCCGCGAAGCCGACGAGGCTCTGCAGGTCGTCGAGGCGTTCCCGCCAGTCGGCGTAGACTTTTTTGATGAAGTCGCCGTACCACGAGTCCAGCCCGATGCGGACGATCTCGGCGGGCGTTCCCGTGACGCTCGCGGCGGCGGGAACGTCGCGCGCGTCCGCGTCCGCCTCGGCGGCGGCTTTTTCCGCGAGCGAGAAAAGGTCTTCCGTCTCCGCGGAATCGTCTTCGGAGGCGGCTCCGGCGGCGTCGAAGGCGTTCCCGCGCAGGGATTCGTCCATGTCCTGCAGAGAGATCACGAAGTCGGAATAATCGTCGCGCGCGGGCTCGGGAATCTTCTTCAGCACGGCGTCGTCGAGCAGCGCATCGAAAATCCGGATACGTTTTTTCTCCGCGATCCTGTTCGCCGCCTCGAGCGTCTTCGCCGCGGTGCGCGGGCCGACCTTCTCCATCAGCGCGAGCAGGCGCGCGAAGGCGACGCCGTCGGCGGGATTCGTCAGAAAGCGCAGAATCGCGACGAAATCGCGCACGTGCGCCTGCTGGAAAAACTGAATGCCGCTCGTGATGAGGAACGGGATGCCCGCGCGCGTGAGCTCGAGCTCGAGCTCCTTCGCGTGCATGTGCGCGCGGTAGAGCACGGCGACGTCGTTCGGCGAATAGCCTTCGTCCTCGACGAGCGAGGCGATGCGGCGGATGACGGTGCGCGCCTGGTCGTAGGCGTCGAGCGTCGCGACGAGCGCGGGCTTTCTGCCGTCCTCGCGCGTGGCGCGGAGCGTCTTGGAGAAGCCGAGCGACTCCTCCCGCGCGCTCAGAATCGAGTTCGCGAAATCGAGAATCTGCGGCGTGGAGCGGTAGTTGATCTCGATCTTGCGCAGCACCATTCCCGCGTAGGTCTCGGGGAAGCGCGTGATGTTCTCGTAATTCGCGCCGCGCCAGGTGTAGATGCACTGCGCGTCGTCGCCGACGGCGGTCAGGTGATTTTCGTCGGAAACGAGCCGGCGGATGATCTCCGCCTGCAGCGTGTTCGTGTCCTGAAATTCGTCGACGAGGATGTGGCGGAAGCGCTTCTGCAGGCGTTCCCGCACGTCGGGATGATCGTCGAGGAGCTCGAGAAAAAGCTCCAGCAGGTCGTCGAAGTCGCAGAGATTCTGCTCACGCTTCGCCTGCGCGTAGGCTTCGAGATACTGCGGCACGACGCGGTCCGCGCCCGCGACCCAACCCATGCGGTCTTCGACGACGTCGGCGAGCGGCAGGCGCGTGTTGCGCGCGTAGCTGATCAGGTCGAAGATCACGCGCGGCTTGGGAGCGTTTTTTCCTTTGAGAAATTCGGCGTTCACGTGCCGGCAGACTTTGCCGAAGAGCGTGTCCGCGTCGCCCGCGTCGAGAATCGTGTAGTCGCGTTTCCGCCCGACGAGCTCGGCGTTCGCGCGGAGAATGCGCTGGCCGATGCTGTGGAACGTGCCGCCCCAGAATTCGGAACGCGGCACGCCCGTCAGCGCCTCGACGCGCTCGAGCATTTCCGTCGCCGCCTTGTTCGTGAACGTCAGCAGCAGAATGCGCCACGGCGCGACGCCCTGCTCCAGCAGCCACGCGACGCGGTAGGTGAGCGTGCGCGTCTTGCCCGATCCCGCGCCCGCGAGCACGAGCGAAAAGCGTTCCCGCGACGTGACGGCGGCGAGCTGGTCGTCGTTGAGTTCGGCTCTGAAATCGATCGGCATGGCGGCGGTCTTCTCCGGCGGAAGATTATTCGTCGGCGCCTTCCTCTTCGCGCGCGTCGCGGATGATGCGCAGGCAGAGCTCCCGCAGGTCGAAGAGCGCGCGGCGGACGTCCGCGAAGAGCGCCTCGGAACCGCGCTTCGGAGCCCCGCGGCGCAGGGGGCGCTTTTCCCGCGCCTTCGCGCGGCGCTGCACCTGGTCGAGATCGCCGAGAAGCACGTTCCAACGCGCGAGCGCGCGCTTCATGTGCAGCTTCGCCGCGCCGTATTCCCGCGCCGAAAGCGCGTCCACGGCGAGCAGCATCGCCTCCTGCAACGCGCCGATTCCGGAAAAGAGCCTGAAAATGCGGACCAGGCGGGCGAATTCGCTCGGCGGGGTCGTTTCGGAAAAAATCGCCGTCAGGCGGCGACGCGCGAACATCGCGACCGCGCGCACGGCGACGACCTCCGTCGTGTTCAGCAGCGAATAGACGGGAGGCGGGGGCGGCGCGAAATCCTCGCGCTTCGCGTCGGGCTTCTCTTCGTCGCCGTCGAGCTGCCAGCCCATGGCGAGCGCGCACTGGTCGAGCCTGTCCTCGCCGTCGGCGACGCGCAGCCTCGCGTAAAGCTCGGCGAAACGCAGCGTCTCCGCGTCCGCGCGGTCGATGAATTCCGCCCACTGCGCTTCCGTGCAGTGGATTTCGGAAGAACCGCCGTCGTCGGAAGCGCCCTCGGAACTGCTTTCAAAATCTTTCTTCATTCGGGAAAATTCCTTTCTCGCCCTTCAGCAGGGAAGCCGGTGATTCATGTCGAGGCAGGGTTCCGCCTCGGTCGCCTCGCCGACGATCTTCGCGGGAACGCCCGCCACGGTCGCGTGCGCGGGAACGTCCTCGAGCACGACCGAGCCCGCGCCGACCTTGGCGCAGAGCCCGATCTCGATGTTCCCGAGAATCTTCGCGCCCGCGCCGATGAGCACGCCGGAGCGCACCTTCGGGTGGCGGTCGCCGCGCGTCTTGCCCGTGCCGCCGAGCGTCACCGCGTGCAGAATCGAAACGTTGTTCTCCACGACGGCGGTCTCGCCGGCGACGAAGCCCGTCGCGTGGTCGAGCAGAATGCCGCAGCCGAACTTCGCCGCCGGATGAATGTCCACGGCGAGCTTTTCGGAAGTCATGCTCTGAATGAAATGCGCGACGTCGCGGCGCGAATGCTCCCAGAAATAGTGCGCGACGCGGTGCGCGGAAAGCGCGAGAAATCCCTTGAACCACAAAAACGGCATGAGCACGGATTCGCACGCGGGATCGCGGTCGCGCACGGCGCGGATGTCGTTCTGGCAGAAGACGGCGATTTTCGGATCGCCCGCGAACGCCTCCAGCGAAAGCGATTCGAGCGCGGAGTATTCCTCTTCCGTCGAAGCGAGCTTGCGGGCGATGCGCGCGCTCATCGCCGAGGCGAAATTCGGTCGGCACAGCACGGACGCGGCGAGCGCCGCGGCGAGCAGGGGCTCGCTCTGCGCCATTTCCCGCGCGCGTTCCCGCATCTCCGCCCACAGCGAGATGTTTTCGTCGATCCGCTCGACGGCGGCGATGTCGATGACGTCGTTCATGTGAAAAATTCCGAAGATTAAAATGTCCGCGCCGTTCCCGCGCCATGATAAAAAACCCGCAATGAGGGAAAGGAGGAACCTCATTGCGGGTGACCCGAACGAGGTCGGGTTCTTCTTTATGTTGGATTGGGAGAAAAACGCTTTGGAGGTGTGGGGCGGATTCGAACCGCCGCATAGTGGTTTTGCAAACCACGGCCTTAACCACTTGGCTACCACACCAAAAAGTTATGTGGTCGAGAATGGACTTTTCCCGCCCTTCCCGCAAGCAAAAAATCTCCGCGAGCGCAAAAAAAACGCCCGCCGTCCGCGGAGAGCGCGGGAACGGCGGGCGTTTCGGGGAGGCGTCACTTTTCGGCGATGCCGTAGATCACGTTGATGGCGTTCCAGTCCGGATCGCGGCCGACGAAATCGCGGAAGAGCACGTCCGCGTCCTCGGAGTCGCCCTTCGCGAGAATCTTTTCGCGGTAAGGCTTGCCCTTGGAGAAGTCGATCGTGCCGTCGGGCTTCTTGAACGTCAGGAACGCGTCCGCTTCGAGCGCTTCCGCCCACTTGTAGGAATAGTAGCCGGAGGCGTAGGCGACGGGCGCGCGGAAGATGTGCGTGAGGCGGTTCAGAATCGAGTTCGCCGGCGTCTTCGTCCGCCACGCGGCGGCGAGGCCGAGCTCGACCGCGACGTCGTTGATGTTCTTGCCCGCGAGCAGCTTCGCGTTGCGGTGGATGTAGAGGTCCGAAATCGCGAAGCCGAGCTGGCGCGCCTGCGAATACGCGGCGTGGAAGTTGCGCGCGCGCAGCATCGCGTCGATCATCGGCTGCGGGAGCGTCTCGCCCGTCTTGTAGTGCTTGGCGAAGCGCTTCAGCACTTCGGGCTCCCAGGTCCAGTTTTCGTTGAGCTGCGAGGGGAATTCGACGAAGTCCCACGCGACGCTCGTGCCGTTGAGCGCGGCGACTTCCGTGTTCCCGAGCAGGTGGTGGAGCAGATGGCCGAATTCATGGTAGATCGTCTCCACGTCGTAATGCGTGAGCAGCGCGGGTTCGTCGCCCACGGGCGCAGTCATGTTCCCGCAGACGAGCCCGAAATTCGGCGTGCCCTTCGCGCGGTCGCCGACGGAGAACGGGTGCATCCACGCGCCCGCGCGCTTCGACGCGCGCGGATACCAGTCGGTGTAGAAGACGCCGATGCGCGCCTTCGTCTCCGCGTCGCGGATTTCGTAGAACTTCACTTCCGGGTGCCAGACTTCGACCGTTCCCGCGGGAACGGAGGCGCCGGAGCCGAGCTCGACGAACGCCGTCGGCGTTTCCGAAATCTCGATGCCGTAGAGCTCTTCGAAGAAGCGGAACATGCCGTCCATCACGCGCGGCATCGAAAGGTAGGGCTTGAGCGCGTTCGAATCGAAATCGTAGCGCGCCTTGCGCATCTTTTCCGACCAGTAGGCGATCTCCCACGGCTCGAAGTCGCCGCCGTCGTAGCCGGCGTCCGCGGAGGCGCGGAAGTCCTTGAGCTCGCGGTATTCGCGCTCCAGAGCCGGGCGCGTCGTCTCATAAAGATTCACGGCGAAGTTGTAGGCGGTCTCGCCGTTCTTCGCCATGCGGCGCTTCAGAATGAGATCGGAGAAATCCTTTTCGCCGAGAATCTCCGCCTCGCGCTGGCGCAGCTCCAGGACGCGCTTCATGATTTCGGCGTTGTCGTATTGCCCGCCGACGCAGAGCGAATTCGAGGCTTCCCAGAGCTCCTTGCGCAGCGCGGCGTCGTCGAGATACGTCATCGCGGGCGAAAGCGAAGGCGCCTGCAGCGTGAACAGCCACGCGGGCTTGTCGTCGCTCGCCTTGCCCGCCTTCCTGGCGGCTTCGAGCGCGGCGGCGCGGTTCGTTTCCGGCAGGCCGGCGAGGCGCGCCTCGTCCGTCACGAGCAGCGAAAACGCGTTCGTCGCGTCGAGCACGTTCTGCGAAAACCGCTGCGTGATCGTGGTCAGCTCCTTGTTGAGCTCCATCAGCTCCGCCTTCTTTTCCGGAGGCAGATCGGCGCCGCCGTCGCGAAAACCGTCCATGAGCTTCTTGAGATAGCGCGCCTTCTGCGGCGAAAGGTTTTTCGCGTCCGCCGTCTCCGAGTAGGCCTTCAGCGTCGCCCAGAGCTTTTCGTTGAGCCCGATCGAGGTCTCGAACTCCGAAAGCAGCGGGAGCGCTTCGCCGTACGCGGCGCGGAAGTCGTCGTCCATGCGCACGGATTCGATGTGCGAAAGCAGATTGCCGACGAAGTCGAAGCGCGCGTACGCCTTCATGTAAGCGTCCACGACGTTGTCGTAGGTCAGTTTTTCCGGCGGGAGCGCGCAGATCGCGTCGATTTCGGCGCGCGCGCGCTCGATCGCCGCGACGGAATCCGGCACGACGCGGTCGGCGGTGAGTTCCGACCAGCGGATTTCGTGGCCTTCCTGCAGGAAGCCCCTGCCCGCCTCGGCGGCGGGAACGGCGGCCGCCGCGGAAACGTCGGCGTCCGTCTGCTCGGCGGCGGGAGCGCATTTGTCGCAGGAACACGCCGTCGTCAGAAACGACAACAGCGCGAGCGAGGAAATGAGAACAGCTGATTTCTTCATAATGATTGAGCCCGTCAGTCTAACGCGCGAAAAAAATCCGGGCAAGGGAGAATCCGCGCCGCGGGAACACAAAAAATCCCGTCCTGGCGAGGACGGGAAAAATGGCGGAGAGAGAGGGATTCGAACCCTCGGTGGACTTGCGCCCACACAGCATTTCCAGTGCTGCACAATCGGCCACTCTGTCATCTCTCCGTAAGCCGAAAATTTAGTGGAGCAGGAAATCCTTTTTCCGCCCGCAAGTCAACTTAAATTTGAAACGCTTTCGAAAATCGCGAAAACCGCCCGCTCGCGGAAAGGCGAACGCGAAGAAGGGATTTGCCGCGGCGGCGGGAACGCCTTTTGATTGTCGGCATGGGCGCTTTTTCCGTTCTGTTTTTTCTCGTCGCCGTCGCGCTTTTCCTGATCGGGCTCGCCTACCGCGGAAAACCGGAAAGGGGGCGACGATGATTTCTTCGGTCTCCTGCGCTTCGCCGCTCGGCGGGATGCTGCTCGCGGCGGACGGCGGCGCGCTCGTCGGCGCGTGGTTTTTCGGACAGCGTTTCTTCGCGGAACCGTTCGCGGGAACGCTCGTTCCCGGCGACGCGGACGCGCCCGTCTTCGCGTCGGCGCGCGCGTGGCTCGACGCGTATTTCCGCGGCGGGAATCCGCCCGCGTCCGCGCTCCCGCCGCTCGCTCCGCGCGGCACGCCCTTCAGGCTCGCCGTGTGGCGCGCGCTGCGCGACGTTCCTTTCGGCGAGACGCGCGCCTACGGGGAAATCGCCCGCGCGCTCGGGCTCGGCGCGTCGGCGGCTCGCGCCGTGGGCGGCGCAGTCGCGCGCAACCCGCTTTCCGTCTTCGTTCCCTGCCACCGCGTCGTCGGCGCGGACGGCTCGGCGACGGGCTACGCGGGCGGTCTCCCGCGCAAGCGCGCCCTGCTCGCGCTCGAATCCCGCGCCGCGAAAGCGTTCCCGCCGAAAATAGGCTTGTCGCCGGGAGCGCCCGCGGCGTAAAATTCGCGCTCGTTCCCGCATCGGGGACTCGTTTTTCCAACAACCTCAAAAAAGAAAGCATCATGAAAATTCTCGTCACCGGCGGCGCCGGATACATCGGCACCCACACCGTCATCGAACTGCTCCAGGCGGGCTACGACATCACGATCGTCGACAACCTCTACAATTCCCAGGAAGAGGCCGTGAAGCGCGGCGCCGAGCTCGCGGGACGCACGCCCGAGTTCTACAAGGTCGATCTGCTCGACTACGCGGCGCTCGAAGAAGTCTTCAAGAAGTCGAAGTTCGACGCGGTCATTCATTTCGCGGGTCTCAAGGCCGTCGGCGAATCCGTCTCCAAGCCGCTTTTCTACTATCACAACAACATGACGGGCACGTTCAACCTGCTCGACCTGATGAAGAAATACGGCTGCCGCAACATCGTGTTCTCCTCGTCGGCGACGGTTTACGGCATGCCCGAAAAAGTGCCGCTGGACGAAAGCTGCTCCACGGGCGCGCTCAATCCCTACGGCGCGACGAAGCTCTTCCTCGAGCGCGTCATTTCCGACGTCAAGGCGGCGGAGCCGGATCTCGGCGTCGTGCTGCTGCGCTACTTCAACCCGGTCGGCGCGCACCCGTCGGGACGCATCGGCGAAAACCCGAACGGCATTCCGAACAATCTCATGCCCTACATCGCGCAGGTCGCCGTCGGCCGCCTGCCGTTCGTGCGCGTCTTCGGGAACGACTACCCGACGAAGGACGGCACGGGCGTGCGCGACTACATCCACGTCGTGGACCTCGCGCGCGGGCACCTCGCCGCGCTCAAGAAGCTCGAACAGACGCCGGGCGAAATCTACACCGTCAACCTCGGCACGGGAACGGGCTATTCCGTGCTCGACATGATCCGCGCCTTCTCGAAGGCGTGCGGCAAGGAAATCCCCTACCAGATCGCGCCGCGCCGCCCGGGCGACGCTCCCGAGTGCTACGCCGACCCGACCTACGCCAAGGAACTCCTCGGCTGGACGGCGACGCACACGCTCGACGACATGTGCGCTTCCTCCTGGAAGTGGCAGTCGATGAACCCGAACGGCTACGAAGCCTGAGTCTTCGCCTCGTCGCGAAACGAAGCGTTCCCGCGGATTCCGCGCGGGAACGCTTTTTTTTGTTCCCGTCCGCGTGAAGCGACGGGATTTTCCGCGAAAAAACTCTTGCGGGAAAACGAAAAAATCGGCGAAAATCCGGCAAGCTTCACCCTTTTCCCGCAAGATGAAATTCCCCAAGTTTCCCCTGTTTTCACGCCGCGCGCTGACGGTCGCGGCGAGCGTTTCCGTCGCCGCGTTCGCCGCCGCGACCGCCGTCGAAGCCGGCACGATCCGGCACGACTACGCGCTGGCGCTCTACAAGGATTTCGCGACGAACTCCGGCATGTTCGCCGCCGGCGCGACCAATGTGCAGTATTACCACACGGACGGCTCGGCGGGCGGCACCATCGCCGTCATGCCCAACCTGAGCGGCTTTCTTTACTATCACGGCAGAGCCGGCGGCTATTCCAGTGCGGCGGGCATCACCGCGAGCGGCGGCAACGGCGGCGCCGGGCTCATCGCTCCGCAGTACTTCGCTTCCGCCTTTCACGTGGGCATTCCCACCTCGGGCGCGACCATCACGTTCTTTCCCGGCACCGGCAAGGCGATAAACTCCTACGTCGGCGCGGGCTACGACGAACACGGCTACGACCAGATTCTCGTCCGCCTCGACAAGATCGTCACCGAAACGACCTACAACCCGCTCGCGACGGATTCCGCCTTCATCCGCTCGCTTTCGAGCGGGAGCGTGGACGTCTATCGCCTCGGCACGGGAAAGCCCTTCGTCGCCGGCGAGAACGGCGGACTCACGCTACTGAGCCAGGACGGCATTCCGATCGGCGGCGTCGCCCGCATCACCAACGTCAACGAAAACTTCAAGTGGACGGGCAACAACCGCATCGTCATGCGGCTCTACAAGAGCGACACGAACATGCTCGGCACCGCGGCGGAAGGCGGCGACAGCGGCAGCCCGCTCTACGCCTACAACGCGGACACGCGCCGCTTCGAATACGTCGGCACGGCGAGCACGGCGGCGGCTCAGGTCGGCTATTTCGGCAACTACACCAACTTCGAATACAATCCCTCCGCCTACCTGCAGAGCATGGCGGCATTCGACTCCGACCACGTCTCCGTCGCGGACGCGGGCGGCGTGATTTCCTGGGACGGCGCGAACCTTTCCCGCGGCGACGAGACCTGGAATTATCACGGGCGCACGAACGGCTGCGCGACGAACGTGGAGACGCGCGGCATCGTCTTCGACAACGCGGGCGCGGGAACACAGGAAATCCGCCTCGCGCAGGCGATCGATCTCGGCGCGGGCTCCGTCACCGTGAACTCGGGCAGCTTCCTGCTCAGCTCCGACGTCGAGGGAACGACGAGCTTCAAAAGCGCCGGCTTCATCGTGAACGCGGGCGCGACGCTGACGACGACCTTCTCCGGCGCGGCGGGAACGGAATGGCGCAAGGTCGGCGAAGGCGATCTCGTCATCCAGGGCTCGGGAAATCACGAAATCGCGCTGAACGTCGGCGGCGGCGTGCAGCAGTTCGACGAAAATCTGAATCAGCTCTACCTCGGCGAAGTGCGTCTCGACCGCGAAGGCGGCTACGCGGCGAAGACGATCCGGCTCAGCGCGGGCGTCGCGAAGATCGTCCTCATGCGCGATGGGCAGATCAACGGCGCGAGCTCGTTCACCTTCGGCATCGGCGGCGGTCTGCTCAATCTGAACGGACAGGATCTTTCCTGGAACGTCATCAACCACACGGACTCCGGCGCGAAATTCGGCAACTTCAAGCTCGACGACGCGACGGAGGCGCCCGCCGACTCGACCTTCACCTACACGGGCTCGGGGACGTTCAAGGGCGGCTTCATCGACGGGAACGGCGAACTTTCCTCCTACGATTCCGAGACGCAGTCTTGGAATAGGGGGGGGGGTAATGGAAATCTGAAAGTCGTCTACGCCGCGGCAAATTCCGCCTCGACCTGGACGCTCACGGGAACGTCCAAAAACGCGGGCGGCTTCGAGGTGAACTCGGGCACGCTCGTGCTTCAGGGCGCGAACACCGCGCACGCCACCTACAGCGATTCCGGCGACTGGACTTACGCGATTCTGGAGACGCCGGGCGGCGTGACCGTCAACGACGGCGCGACGTTCCGCCTCTCGCATCACGCGCTGATGACGGCGGACGTGACCGTGAACGCCGGCGTCTTCGAGATGACCGACACGGTGAAGGCCGCCTCGGAATCGATTTCCGGCGGGCGGCGCGAAGACGTGACGGGCATCCGCAGTCTGCGCGGGAACGTCTCGCTCGCGTCCGCGGACGCGACGATGAAGGTCAACACTACGACGAAGAGCGTCGCGCTCCATTACGACGGCGCGATTTCCGGCGCGGGCAATTTCGAAAAACTCGGCGCGGGCAAGCTCGTGCTCGGCGGCGCGAACACGTTTTCGGGCACAAAGACCATCACGGCGGGCATGATCGAATTTTCCACCTTCGACGCGATGGGCGACACGACGACGGAAAAATGGAACATCGGCGCGGGCGGCGCGCTGATGGTCACCGGCGAGGGCGCGGCGGCGCTGGACAAAATCAGCGGCGATTCCGCGGGCGTGCTCGCGCTCGACGCGGACGTCGCGGGAACGCTCGATCTTTCCGGACACCAAAACCTCTTCATCGGCGCGGCGGCGGGAAAGACGATCAATTACGGCGCGGCGGACCTCACGCTCGCGACGAACGACGCCGGCGAATGGCGTCTCGGCGGCGGAGGCGGCACGCTGAACGTGCTCTACAAGCTCACGGGAACGGGAACGCTCATCGTCGGCAACGAAGTTTCGAACGGCACCGTCTATCTCGCGAACGCGAACAACGATTTTTCCGGCAGCATCGTCATCGGCGGCTTCAACAATTTTCTCGACTACGTGAGCCTCGACGCGCTCGGGAACGCGACCTTCGCCGTCGAGTACGGGAACGCGATGGGCATCGGCGACGGCAGCTCCGCCAAGATGATGAACGCGCTGAGCACGACGTCCGCGGGCGTCGCCGCGCTTTCGGAAAATTCCTCCGCAGCGATCGATTTTTCGGGCAGAAAGCTCGCGCTCGGCGCGGCCACGGGCGAAACCGTGCGCTATGCGGGAACGCTCACGCCGCACGCGGACGGCTACCGCTTCGGCGGCAACGGCATGCTGATTCTCGACACGCGGCTTTCCGATTCGGCGAACATTTTCATCGACGCGCAGGGCATGAGCGGCGGGCGTATCATCTTCGCGCAGGAAGATTCCGGCTTCACGGGCGCGGTCACGGCGGGCGCGAAGCTCGACGCGAGTTCGTCCGTGTCCGATTCCGGCGCGATCGTCGTCGGCTTCGAAAACGGCAAGGCGCTCGCGAACGCGTCCTCGTTCACGCTGAACAAGGGCGCGGTGCTCGACGTCGGCGGCGCGGACGTCGAACTGCGCAACGTGACGGTCAACAGCGGCTCCGCCATCAAGAACCTCGGCACGGAGCGCCGCACCTTCACCATCACCTACGACGGAAATACGAGCTGGCTCAACGGCACCTTCGGCAGCGGCAGCACGGCGGCGATCGACTTCGTCAAAAAAGGCGCGGGAACGCTCACGCTCGGTCACAACAACGCGTTCATCGGCACGATGACCGTCGCCGAAGGCACGATTTCCGGCTATTCGAAGCTCGCGGGCGATTCGTCGTTCGGCGGCGCGAACAACCGTCTCGTCGTCGATAAGAACGGCACGCTGAAGGCGACGCTTTACGGAACGTTCTTAGAGCGCTACAACGAAAATGCATACATCGGCGCCTCGTCGAAAAACAACCAATGGGACCAGTTCACGTTCGCGAACACGCGGCTGTTCCAGACCGTCACGGGAACGGGAACGCTCGTGCTGAACGCGGCGCAGCAGTCTTACAAAGGCGCAAGCTCCTCGCGCATGATTATGGGACTTTCCCAGACCGAACAGTTCGAAGGCACGGTGAAAGTCGCCGGGCAGACGCGCCTCATCGTCGGCGACAAGATCAGGGGCATGAGCAACGCGCACGCGCTCGACAAGGCGACGATCGTCGTCGAAGCCGGCTCGCAGGCGCGCGTCACCAACCGCCTTCAGAACGACGTCGCGAACAACGCCTTCCAGGAATCGTACGCGGACTACGTCATCAGCGGCACGGGATTCACCGCCTACGACCGAACTCCCGGTTACGGGACTTCGACAAAGAAGGGATTCATCGGTTACGCGGCGGACTTCGGCAAACAGACTGGCGCGCTTTCCGTCGATTGCGGCTCGATCGTTTACGGGAACGTCACGCTCGCGGCGAACGCGACCATCGCGTCGCATTCTTCGGCGGAACAGTCGCCGGACCCTCTTTACAAAATTCGCGCCTACGGCACGGGCGTCTACTACGGCGGCACGATCCGCGGCGCGATTCTCGGCGGCGCGGACAAGACGCTGACGCTCGGCGGCAACGAATCGCTGACGTTCCAGGCGGACGCCGCGAGCGACTACGGCGACCTCGTCATCGCGAACGGGAACGGTTCGCTCAGCGACAAATTCGCGCTGCGCGTGAACGGCGGAGCGTACCGGAGCACGACTTCGACGGCGCTCGGCGGCGGCACGGTCACGCTGAACGCGGGGCTGATTCTGCGCTTCGGGAACACGGAAAAGGCGGGCAACGACGTCGTTTACACCTACGGGAACGCGTTTTCGCTCGGCGGCGGCTCGAAGCTCGAATCGAACTGGAACACGACGCGGCTCACGGGCGCGGTGACGCTCGCGGGAACGTCCGCGACGCTGGCGACGCGCAACGGCAGCGCGCTGCGGCTCGAAGGCGGGCTCGTCGGCGACTCGACGAAGACGGCGAACGTCGCGGCGGGCTCGCACGTCGCGCTGGGCGGGAACGCGGCGAACGCGTTCGCGGGCACGCTCGCGACGGGCGCGGGAACGTCGCTCACGCTGCTCGACGGCGCGGCGGAAGGCGGAATCGCCTCGACCGCGCGGATCGCGTTCACGGATTCGCTCACGCTTTCGCTCGAAGGCGCACGGCAGTTCACGCTCGCCTCGATCGTCGGCACGGCGGACGCCGCGGAATCGACCGCGCTCGATCTGCACTACGACTTCACTTCCGGCACGGGCGGCAGCTCGCTTTCGGCGGGAACGCTGACGAGCGACGCGCTGAACGTCTTCATCGACCTGAACTCGACGGAAACGCTGACGAGCGGCAGCTACACCCTGCTCTCCGGCGGCGCGGCGGACGGGCTGGCGAACTACACGCTCGCGACGCGGAACGACCGCCTTTCGCTCAAGCTCGAAAACGGCGCGCTCGTGCTCACCGTCGACGCGGACGGCCGCCTCGTCTGGAAACGGCAGGACGGCAACGCCGCGTGGGACACGACGACGGTGCACTGGAATTCGGAAAAGGCGGGCGACGTCGCGTTCGCGGCGGGCGACTCCGTGATCTTCGACGCGACGGGCGTCGCCGCGGGCAATTCCGCCGCGAACCGCGAAAGCGTGACGCTCGCGTCGGAGACGACGGTCGGTGCGGTTCTCGTGCGCGACGCGTTCTACACGTTCTCGGGCGCGGGGAAACTTTCCGGCGAAAACGCCTCGCTGAACGTCGCGGCGAACGGTTCGCTGCGGCTTGAGACCTCCGGCAACGCGTTCGCGCAGGGCGCGACGGTGCAGGACGGCGGCACGCTCGCGCTCGCCGCGAACGGCGCGCTGACGGACACCGCGCTTTCGCTGAAGAGCACGGGAACGCTCGCGCTCGAAGCCTCGGGCGCGCTCGCGGGAACGACGACGGTCGTCTTCGACGGCGGCACGCTCCGCTACGGCGCGGACGCGGCGGCGGGCGACGTCTCCGCCTTCCTCCGCGCGGGAACGGACTCGGTGAAGCTCGACCTGAACGGGAACGCGGACGTCGCGCTCGCGAATCTTTCCGCGCTTTCCTCGACGAAGACGGCGACGATCGCGCTGAGCAATTCCGCCTACGACGCGGAAACGGGCGCGGGCGCCGCGAGCGCGACGCTCGGCGCGGCGGGAAGCGCCTACGAGACGGCGGCGGGCAGCGCGCTCGAAATCGGCGCGGGCGTCGCCGCGACGCACGTCGGCAAAGGCACGCTCGGCACGCTCTCGGGCGCGGGCGACTACACTTTCGACGGGAGTGCGGGCGCGCTGACCATCGCCGACATGACGGGCTTCACGGGAACGGCGGCAATCGTGAACAACACGAATAACCTCACCGTCACGAACAAATCCGCGGGAACGAAGTGGCGCCTCGCCGGCACGCTGGTCGGCGGCATCAATTTCAACGACTTCGCGGCGGCGGACGCGACGCTCTCCTTTGAGGGCCTGAACCTCTCCTGGGTGCCGCACAGCAAGACTTTCGCTCAAAATCTCGTGCTCACGAACGGCGCGGACGGCTACGGCGTCATGTTCAGCGACGGCTCCGGAGACAAAACGACGACCTACACGGGCACGGTCACGGGCGACGGGCTCTTCCTCGTCACGCGTTCGAGCGATAAGGCGACGACGAACGACAAGATCAAGTTCACGGGCGACCTTTCCGGCTTCGCGGGCGGCTTCGAATCCCGCGCGGAGGCGGGCGGCGCGATCGCCTTCGGCTACGTTTTCTCCGACGACGGCGGCGCGACGATCTACGCGGACAACGCCCGCGCGCTCGGCACGGGAGGAATCACGCTCGCGGGAACGGCGGAACTGAATTTCGCCGCGGACCACGGCGTCGCGAACGCGTTTTCCGGCACGGGCGCGGTGACGAAGACCGGCGCGGGCGCGCTTTCGCTTTCCGGCGACTGGAGCCGCTACGCGGGAACGCTGACCGTCGGCAAAGACGCGGGCGGGCTCACGCTTTCCGGCGCGGATCAGCATCTCGCGGGAACGTACGCCGTCGCCGACGCGCTGCGCGTGACGGGCACGGCGACCTTCGACGCGGGCGCGACCGTGAGCTTCGGCTCGCTCTCCGTCGCGCAGGGCGGCTCGCTGAGCATGAGCGGCGGCGTGACGCTCGCCGCGCGCGCGGGCGAGGAAGCCGCGACGCTCGGCGCAGGCGCGACGCTCTCGCACAGCGCGATCGTCGGCGCGACGACGGACGACGCTTCTTCCGAGCTCGCGAACGCCTCGGCGACCTTCTCGGGAACGCGGGAAGGCGGATTCGCGCTCACGAACGTCGCGCTGGAAAACACCGAAGTCGTCGCGCAAAACTCCGCCGCGCTCACGCTGACGGACGTCGCACTCCGCGACAATTCCAGGCTGACGGTGAAGGACACGGCGTCGGCGACGCTCGCGGGCGCGTTCGCCTCGCTCGGCGAAATTTCCGTCGAAAGCGGCGGCACGCTCACGATCGCGGGAACGGCGAATCTGTTCACGATCGGCACGAGCGAAGCGCTGCCCGTGCTCGCGACGACCGCCGGCAGCGTCGTCTTCGGCGACGGCATGTTCCTCCGCCTGCAGAGCGAGGACGGCTCGCCCGATTTCGGCGAAAGCGGCGTGACCGTGCAGCTCTTCAAGGTGCTCGAAGGCGCGACGTTCTCGGGCGACATCAGCGCCGAAAAAATTTCGTGGAACGGCGCCGCGCTCGGCGAACGCACGACCTTCAGTTTCGACCAAAACGCGGGAACGCTCAGCTTCTCCGGCTCTTCCGCCTACAATCTGACCTGGAACGGCGGCGCGGAGGGAACGTGGAACAAGACGGACGAAACCGCCTTCACCATCGACGGCACCGAGGGCACGCCGACGCGCTTCTACGACCGCGACGCCGTCACCTTCGCGACCGCGGACGCGCGCGTGACGCTCGGCGCCGTGATCGACGCGAGCGCCGTCGCCGTGCAGGAAAACCTCACGCTGAGCGCGGACGCGACGAACACGTTCCATGCGGACTCCATCGTGATCGACGCCGGAAAGACGCTGACGCTCGAAGGCGCCGCGACCGCGGAAAAGGCGGGCGCCTACTCCTGGGAGGCGCTCACGCTCGCGGACGCGTCCTCCGTGCTCGACCTGGGCGCCGTCGGCGGCGAGAATGCGAAACACGTCGCGCCGGGCAACGTCTTCGGCACGGGAACGGTCAAAGTCTCCTTCAATTCGGGAAAGGAGGCCTACAAAAGCACGCTGCGCCTCGGCTCGGGCTTCGCGGGAACGGCCTACGTCACGGCGGGGAATGTCGACGTCTCCGCTTCGGACATCGGCGGCGGTTCCTATCGCCTCGCCGACGGCGTGAACGTGCAGGCGGCGGGAAATTCGACGACGGTCTTCGCCGGCGCCTTCACCTTCGAAGGCACGACGGATTTCCACACCAACGGCGGCTCGACCTTCACCGTGAACGGCGGGCTCTTCGGCTCCCGCCTCGACAAGAACGGCAGCGGCACGCTCGTCGTCGCGGGCGAAACGCGGCTCGACGCGTTCACCGCCGAAGCCGGAGGCGGCACGACAAACTTTGACGGCAAGACGAGCATCACGACGGTCGGAATCGCGAACGGCACGACGAACTTCAACGCGGCGACGAGCATCTCGGCGGCTGACATCAAGAACGGCACGACGAATTTCAACGCGGCGACGACGCTGGGCACGGTTTCGCTCTCGGCGGGAACGCTGAATTTCGGTGCGAACTCCGTCGCGGAAATCGAAACGCTCGCTCAGACGGGCGGCACGCTCACGATCGCGGGAACGGCTAACGTCGGCGCGCTCGCGCTTTCGAACAGTGTGA
Source organism: Candidatus Spyradosoma sp. SGI.093 (assembly GCF_050314555.1). Classification (NCBI taxonomy): domain Bacteria; kingdom Pseudomonadati; phylum Verrucomicrobiota; class Opitutia; genus Candidatus Spyradosoma; species Candidatus Spyradosoma sp. SGI.093. The sequence continues at coordinate 353,518 of NZ_JBNPNH010000002.1, forward strand.
CGCTCTCGCTGACGAACTCCGCGCAGGACAAGGCGGTTTCGCTCGGCGTGGTCTCGCTCGCCGACGGCGCGACGGGAACGCTGAAGGTCATGAACAACAGCAAGAACCTGAGCCTCGCCTCGCTGAGCGGCGCGGCGGGAACGAAGCTCGTGCTCGACGGCAACGCGAGCACCATGCGCATCACGAACGTGATCTTGGGCGACGGCACGGCGGCGGCGCAGACGGGCGCCTTCGCGGGAACGCTCGAAGCGAAAGTGACGGCGGGCAACGCCAGCACACGCAAACTCGCCGTCATTCTCAACGGCGCGGACCTGTCCGCGACGACGGTGACGTTCGGCGCGAACAGCGGCGCGGCGGGCAGCGGCGCCAACGTGAAGCAGCTCGGCCTGGGGCTGAAGGTCGATTCCGTGATCGCGGGGCTGAACAGCGACGCCGGAATGGGCATGGGCACCAAGGTCTTCGCGCTGAACGCGGCCTCGACGCCCTCGAACGGCACCGAAAATTTCGCTTCGGGGACGGAAGCGCGCGCGCTGGAAATCCGCACGGCGGCGAACGCGACGCACACGTTCTGCGGCGAAGTGCTCTCGAACGTGAACGTCAAGGTGACGGGCGCGGGAACGCAGATCTTCAAGGGAGGATTCGCCGCGGGCTCGTCGCTGACGCTGGACTCCGGCACGGCGACCTTCGCCGCGACCGCCGCGGGCGCGTTCGCCGGAAATCTCACGATCAACGGCGGCACGTTCAACGTGAGCAACGCCGGCGGGGTCAACGCGGAAACGCTCCTCAGCACCGGTACGAGCGAAATCACGATCAACGGCGGCGCGCTGAACTTCGTTTCCTCGCGCTGGACGATTCAGTCCGGAATCAAACTCACGCTCGCGGGCGGCTCCGTGACGGGAACCGGAATCGGCGACGGAAGCGGCACGCTGGACTTTTATCAGAGCACGACCGTGGACGTCCGCGCGAAGGCGGGCGCGACGGCGGAAAATCCGACCGTCTCGACGATTTCTTCGCCCGTGCGCTATCGCAACTACAGCACGACGACCTACGACGTCGAAGCGGGCGCGAAGCTCGTCCACTCCGGTGAGATAATGAAAGGCAACTACGCCGGAATAATCACGAAGACGGGCGCGGGCGAAATGCTCATCTCCGGCTCGATCGTGAACGAAACGACGATCGATCTCGACGAAGGGGTGACGACGATTTCCGGCGCGGTGAACGGCGGTACGATCAACGTGAACGGCGGCACGGCGACGCTTTCGTCCGGAACGTTCAACGCGAGCCTGAAGGTCGCGAGCGGCGCGGAGCTGCGCGCGGGCGCGGCGGTTTCGCTGACGACGGCGGCGCAGACGCTGAAGCTCTACGTCTCCGACGCGCAGAAGGGCGAATCGGGCGCGGCGCTCGTCACCTCCGCGGACGGCGGGCGCGTGACGGTCTCCGGCGACGCGAAGGTTTACGTGGACATTTCCGCGCTGACGCTTGCGGCGTCCGCCGAAAATTCCGAAAGCGTCACGCTGCGCATCGCTTCGGAAACGGCGCTCATGGCGAGCGAAGGCACGTTCGAAGTCGGCTGGTGGGAAGGAGAGGCGTGGAGGCGCTTCGAGGGCATTTACGACTACAGCGCCGACATGGGGCTGCTGACGGTCGCGATTCCGGAGCCTTCGGCGTTCGGTCTGCTCGCCGGTCTCGCGGCGCTCGCACTCGCGGGAACGCGACGCAGAAAGAGGCGTTGAGGATTGCCGATTTATGGCGACAAGCAACAAGAGCAGCAAACAATGGATAATGGATAGTTGATAACTGATAATTATCCACTATCCATTATCAGTTATCCGTTATTCTTGTCACCTGTCACAGCTTTTGTCACCGGAAACCTGTCACTCTCAGAAGTTTAGGAGTGGAGGAGTTTAAGAGTTTAGGAGTAATTACCTTTTCAACTCCTCAACTTTTTAAACTCCTCAACGGCTGCTCAGCCGCCTTCACAGCCGCTTCATCAGGGCGCGGAGTTCGCGGAGGCGCTTCAGCGGGTCGAGCGATTCCAGGCGCGGGAAATTCACGCCCACGCGCAGGTATTCGCCGTTGCGGCGGCGCGCCTTGACGACGCCCGCCTCCGTCGTCAGATCGACGACGCCGCGCTCCTCGGCGAGACAGCGCAGCTCGGCGATTTCGCAGAACGCGCGCGCCTCCGGCGGCAGTTTCCCGAAACGGTCCTCCATCGACTCGGCGACTTCGCGGACCTCCTCCGGCGTTCCCGCGAGCGCGAGCCGGCGGAAGACGTCGATGCGCACGCGCACGTCCGCCACGTAGTCGGCGGGAACGGTCGCGACGATTTCCGCGCCCTTGTATTTTTCGTTCTGGGAGTCCTTGAGAATCTGGTAATCGGTGCGCGCGTCCTTGGCGCCGGATTCCGGCGTCTGCGCGTAGTGCACGAAGTCCAGATTGATTTCCGCGCGGAAGATGCGAATCGGCTTTTCGCCCTTGAGCGCGGCGACGCTCTGGCGCAGCAGACGGCAGTAGAGCTCGAAGCCCACGCCGGCGATGTGCCCGCTCTGCCGCAGGCCGAGAATGTTGCCCGCGCCGCGCAGCTCGAGATCGCGCATCGCGATGCGGAAGCCCGCGCCGAGCTGGTTGAACTGGCGCATCGCCGCGAGGCGTTTCCGCGCGGCGTCCACGACGGAACGGTGCCGGTGCAGCAGCAGATACGCGTACGCCTGGCGGTTGAAGCGCCCGACGCGCCCGCGCAGCTGGTAGAGCTGGCCGAGCCCGAAGCGGTCCGCCGCCTCGATGATGATCGTGTTGCAGTTCGGAATGTCCAGCCCGGTCTCGATGATCGTCGTGCACACGAGCACGTCGAACGTTCCCGCGACGAAGTCCGTCATCACGCGCTCGAGCTCGCGCTCGTCCATCTGCCCGTGTCCGACGGCGATCTTCGCCTCGGGAACGAGCCGCCCCAGCAGCTCCGCCACCTGGTGAATCGTGTCCACGCGGTTGTGCAGATAAAACACCTGCCCGCCGCGCCCGAGCTCGTGCAGAATCGCGTCCTTGACGAGCTTCGCGTCGTAGGTGCGCACGACGGTGCGGATCGGCAGGCGTTCCCGCGGCGCGGTTTCGATGACGCTCAGGTCGCGCGCGCCCATCAGCGCGAGGTAGAGCGTGCGCGGAATCGGCGTCGCGCTCATCGCGAGCACGTCCACGTCCGTGCGCAGCCGCTTGATCTTTTCCTTCTGCTTCACGCCGAAGCGGTGTTCCTCGTCGATGACGAGCAGACCGAGCCTTTTGAACTTCACGGACGCCGCGAGCAGCGCGTGCGTGCCGACGACGACGTCGAGCTCGCCGCGTTCGAGCTGGCCGCGGATCTCGCGCTGCTGCTTCGGCGAACGGAAGCGCGAAAGCATTTCGACGGAAACGGGATAATGCGCGAAGCGGTCGCGGAACGTGTTGAAATGCTGCTGCGCGAGCACGGTCGTCGGCGCGAGCACGGCGACCTGGCGCCCGCTCAGTACCGCCTTGAACGCGGCGCGGATCGCGACTTCCGTCTTGCCGAAGCCGACGTCGCCGCAGATGAGGCGGTCCATCGGCGACGGGCGTTCCATGTCCTTCTTCGTCTCGGCGATCGCGCGCGCCTGGTCGGGCGTCTCCGCGAACGGGAACGCCTTTTCGAACTCGCGCATCCACGGCAGCTCGTCGTCGGGCAGCGCGGCGAATCCGGGGCGCGTCGTGCGCGTCGCCTGCACGTCGAGCAGCTCCGCGGCGAAATCGAGCGTCGCCTTTTCCGCGGCGCGGCGCGTCTTTTCCCAGGCGTTCCCGCCGATTTTTCCGAGCTTCGGCAGCGCCTTGCGCAGCCCGACGTAGCGCGAAATCAGATGCGCCTCGCGGAAAGGCACGCAGAGCGTCACCTTGTTCTCGAACTCGAGCGCGAGCATCTCCTCCTTCGCGCCGCCCGCGCGCTCGAACGCGCGGATGCCGCGGAAGACGCAGACGCCGTGCTGCAGGTGGACGAGATAATCGCCGTCCGCGAGCTCGTTGAAGTCGAGCAGCTGTTCGACCTGCGCCTTGTTCGGGAGCAGACGGCGGCGCACCTGCGCGACGCGGCGGCGATGCCTGCCGAAGATTTCGCGCTCCGTCGCGACGACGAGAGGCGCCCGCGACGACGCGGCGGGAACGGCGCCCCGTCCGTCGGAGGAAGCGGCAGGAAGGGAACAGACAGGAATGTCTGTTCTCCCTTGGAAGGAAGCGACAGGAATGTCTGTTCTCCCCTGCCCGAACGCGAGGCGGAAGCCCGCGCTCACGTTCCCGCGGAAGATTTCCGGCGCGAAACGCTTCGCGACCGTTCCCGCGCGACGCTCCTCGTCGAGGATTTCGCGCAGGCGTTCCTCCGCGCCCTCGCTTTCGCAGACGACGCAGACGCGCTCGCCCGCCTTCGCCCAGCCGTCGAGAAAAAGCAGCACGCGCCGCCGCAGCTCCTCCGCCTCGGCGAGCCGCTCGACGCCGAGCGCGGACGCGGAAAATTCCCCGTACGCGAGCTCCTCGAGGTCCTGCGTTTCGAGCGTCTCCGCCGCCGCGCCGGGAAAGGCGTCCGCGAGCCACGCCGGAATTTCGTCGAACGCGGAAAATCCGGCGACGCCGAAACCGCGTTCCCGCGCCGCGCTCAGCAGCTCTTCCGGCGGCGCGCCCGCGAAGGCTTCCGCCTCGGCGAAAATCAGCCGCGTTCCCGCGGGAAAATAATCCGCCGGCGTTCCCGCGCGCGGCGCCTCGTCCGCGGACGCGAGCGCGCCGGAGGCGACGGCGACGGATTCGAGCCGGCGCAGCGTGCGCTGCGTCGTCGGGTCGAACTCGCGGATCGCCTCGACCTCGTCGCCGAAGAAATCCACGCGCACGGGCGCGGACGCGTTCAGCGGATAGACGTCGATGAGCCCGCCGCGCACGGAGAACTGCCCCGGCGCCTCGCACAGCGCCTCGTTGTCGTAATTGAATTCCGACGACAATTTTTCGCGCAGCGCGTCCATGGAGAATTTTTCGCCGACGCGCAGAACGAGCTCCCGCGCGGCGAACGCGTCGGGCGCGGGAACGGGGCGGCGCAGCGCCTCCGGCGTGCACGCGAGCAGCACGCGCTCGCCCGGGCGCGCGTTCTTCAGCGTCGCGAGCGCCGCGAGCAGATCGCATTCGTTCTCGAAGCTCGCCGCGCCGACGGATTCGTCCGTCATGCGCGGAAGCCCGCAGACCGTGAAGCCGCCTCCGGCGCCGTCGGAAAAATTCGCGGCGAAGAACGCGGCGTCCTCGGCGAGCACTTCCGCGCGCCCGAGATGCGCGGCGACGACGACGGCAAGCGGCGCGTCCCCGCGCGCGAGCTCGGAAACGACGAATCCCGCCGACGCCGCGTTGACGCCGGAGAGAAAACGGAAATCCTTCGCCGCGCCGCTCATCGCGAAGCCTCGGCGTCCGGACGGAATTTTCGCCGCCGGATTTTCCGCGGGAACGGGGACGGCGCGCTCACGCGGCGGGCGTTTCCGCGGGAGCCGCCTCCGCCGCCGCGGGTTCCGGGACGGGCGCGGGAGCCGCCGCGGGGGGCGGGAGAGTTTCCGGCGCCGCTTCCGCCGCGGGCTTCTCCGGAGCGGCGGGAACGGGAACGGCGGCCGTCGCGAAGACGAGCTTGAAGGATTCCGCCAGCTTCAGCGGAACGCCCTTCTCGAAATCGAACGAAAAATTGCGCGCCTCGTCCGTCGCCCCGACGAGCCCGCGGCGGGAACGCCCGATCTCCGCGCCCGTGCGGTCGAACGCCTGCAGCATGACGGCGCCCGAGAACGGCCGCGCGAAACGCACGTAGAGCGTCGCGCCCGAATCGTTTCTCGCGACGAGCACGCGGTCCACGAACGCGCCCGCGTCGCGGATTTCGTCCGCGACGTAGATCGGCCGCACGACGGAGTCTTCGATGGAGGCCGTCGTCCGCAGCATCGGCGCGGAAAAATACCAGGCGCCGGCGGCGAAGCCGGCTCCGACGAGAATCACGACGGCGAGGACGGAGAGAAGGGTCTTTTTCATGGTGCGCGCATTTTCCCCCGCCCGTCCGCGAAAGTAAACGGAAAAACGCTCCCGCGCGGCGGCGGCGGAACGCGCGCGGGCGAAAATTCTGTTGCGGGGGCGGGCGCGAAGGAGTTTCCTTTCACGCACTGTTTTTTAATTTTATGATTCAGAAGACTCTCATCATCCTGAAGCCCGACTGCATGGAAAAGAATCTCGCGGGAACGGTGCTCGCGCGCTTCGAGGCGGCGGGCCTCTCGCTCGCGGCGAGCAAAATGATCCGGCTCGACGACGCGCTCGTGCGCAGCCACTACGCGCACCTCACGGAAAAGCCGTTTTTCGGATTTCTCTCGAACTGGATGAAGTCGCGCCCGGTCGTCGTCGCGGTGGTCCGCGGCGAGAACGCGATCGACAAAGTGCGCGAACTGCTCGGGCCGACGAAGTCCGCAGACGCTCCCGCGGGAACGATACGCGGCGATTTCGGCGACAAGGAAATCATCACCTACAACGTCTGCCACGCCTCCGACGGCGAAGCGTCCGCCGCCGCGGAAATCGCGCGCTTCTTCAAGCCCGAGGAGGTCTTCTGAAGACAGGCGACGAAAGAACGCCGGCAGATCGCCGCAGCCCCTTTAAGCTTTAAGCCTTAACCTTTAACCTTTTTTAATCTTCAATCGTTTTCAAAATGCTGGACATCAAATTTTTCCGTGAAAACATCGACATGATCCGCGCGCGTCTCGCGACGAAGAAGTTCGACGTGGATTTCGACGCGATTCTCGCGTGCGACGCCAGGCGCCGCGCGCTCGTCGGCGAGTTCGAGGCCGCGCGCTCCGCGCAGAACGCCGCGAACAAGGAAATGGCGGCGATGAAGAAAGGCTCGCCCGAATTTCTCGCCAAGGTCGGCGAAATGAAGGCGCTTTCCGCGAAGACGAAGGAGCTCGAAAAGCAGGTCGCCGAAGTCGAGGAAGAATGGCGCAGGCTCTATCTCACCGTGCCGAACATTCCCGACGAAAGCGTTCCCGTGGGCAAGAACGAGAACGACAACGTCGTCGCGGGAACGTGGGGCGATCCCGCGCAGCTCGTTTCGCCGAACGCCGTCGCGCACTGGGAACTGCCCTGGTTCGAAAAGGCGATCGACTTCAAGCGCGGCGTCAAGGTCACGGGAGCGGGCTTCCCGTTCTACGTCGGCGACATGGCGCGGCTGCTGCGCGCGCTGATTCAGTTCTGCCTCGACGAGGCGCACGCCGCCGGCTACGAGGAAGTCATGGCGCCGATCATGGTCAATCCCGCGTCGGCGACCGCGACCGGCCAGCTGCCCGACAAGGAAGGCCAGATGTACTACGCGCCGCAGGACGACTTTTACATGATTCCCACGGCGGAAGTGCCCGTCACGAATTTCTTCCGCGACGAAATCATCGACGAGCGCGACCTGCCGATCCGCCGCTGCGCCTACACGCCGTGCTTCCGCCGCGAGGCGGGCAGCTGGGGCGCGAACGTACGCGGGCTCAATCGACTGCACCAGTTCGACAAGGTCGAGCTCGTCAAGTGGGTACACCCGCAGCATTCGTTCGAGGAGCTCGAAACGCTCAAGGACGACGCCGCGCGCCTGCTGCAGAAGCTCGGCCTGCCCTACCGCGTGCTGCTCATCTGCTCCGGCGACATCGGGTTCCCGCACGCGAAGCAGTACGACCTCGAAGTCTTCGCGGGCGGTCAGAAGCGCTGGCTCGAAGTGTCGAGCTGCTCGTGCTTCACGGACTTCCAGGCGCGCCGCGCCGGCATCCGCTACCGCCCGAAAGACGGCGGCAAGGCGGAGACCGTGCACACGCTCAACGGCTCCGGGCTCGGGCTCCCGCGCGTGCTCGCGGCGATTCTCGAAAACAACGTTCAGCCCGACGGCACCGTCCGCGTTCCCGAAGCGCTCCGCAAATACTACGGCAAGGACGTCATCGGCGACGCGTACTGAAAACGCCGCCGCGCGGGAACGCTCCCGCCGCGAACGAAAAAAGGACAGGTCCCGCGCCTGTCCTTTTTTCGCGCCCTCAGCGGCCGCCGGTGAGAAAACGCAGCGACCACGGGAACGCCCGCCGCAGAATCCGATACACGCCGAGGCAGACGGCGATGCTCACGATTCCGCACGAAAAATAATAAACGAGCCATTGCGCGTTCCCCTCGCCGAAGCCGCCGAAAATCAAAAACTTCAGCGCGCGATTCACGACGACGAAGCAAAACGTGTGTGCCGCGAAAACGAAAAACGCGCCGTTTTCGAGAAATTCCCGCCGCTTGAAAATCCCGCGCTCCACGGCGACCGCCGTCAGACCGACAGCCGCCGCGCAGCCGAAGAGAATCCCGAAATTGTGCGCGATCGGATTCCACGCCTGAAAGTCCTTGATGCAGAACCAGTCCCAAAAGGCCACGGGAACGTAAACCGCCGTCAGCGGGAACGCGTAACGCCGGCAGACCGCGACAAAATCGATTTTCTCCAACGCGAGCGTCGATCCGATGAGGAAGAAGAAAATCGAAGTCGTCCCGATCCCTCCCTTAATCAGAAAATTTTGATCGATTGCGCCGCGCGCGAAAACCACGACGCCGAGCGCAAGCACGGGAACGAAGGAAAAACGCTTCACGAGCCGATAAATCAGCGGAGCGGCGACGCAACAGACCATCAGCTCGCGAATGAACCAAAACGGAAAATTGACGCCTCCCGCGAAAAACGGACGAAGCAGATCTTTCGCGGTCGGAATTTCGCCGCGCAGAACGACGTGAATCGCCAGCCAATACGCGAGCGCGAAACACGCCCAAGTCAGATACGGGACGAGCAGCGTTCCCGCGCGGGAACGCAGTTTTTTGAAACAAATTTCCCGCGACCATGCGCTCCCGCGAAAGAACAGAAATCCGGAAATGACGAAAAACAGCGGGACGGCGACGCGCGCGAAAACGTTCGTAATCAGTTTTTCCATCTCGAACGCCCAAGAAAAATCCGCCGTCGCCTTCGGCACGTGAATGAACACCACGAGAACGATGAGCGGGAAGCGCAGCCACGCGATGGTTTCTGAGAGAAGCGTTTCCGCCGTCGCGACGGAAACGTTTTTTTCGAGTGCATTCATGGTGCGCGACACTATCAATCGTAAGGTGCTACGGCAAGCGTTTTGCACGACCGTTCACGAGGTGAACAAAATATCGAAAACACCGCACAATTGGTGGAGTGGAACACCTCTATTCAATTTCGGAGCGTCTGAAGCTCCTCCGCGCGCATTCCGGACTGACGCAGGAGGAGTTCGCCGAGCACGCCGGGATGAGCTACAAGTTTTATCAGCAGATCGAATCCGGAAGAAAAAAGCTGATCCGCATCGACACGATCCAGCGCCTCGCGGAAGCCTACGGCATCGAGCTTTGGGAATTTTTTCATCCGAAGCTCCCGAAAATTTCGCTGACGGTGAAGAAGCGCATCAATTCCTCTCCGCACAACCGCCGCCGAGAGAAAAAATCCCCGCTGCTCGCGAAGTGACGTCTCGAGCCAGCGCGTTTTCGGGCGTTCCTTCGCTTGACCTTCCCGCCGCGGGAACGCATACTCTTTCGCCACAAACATTCAACCTCAGCAACCCTTAAAATCATAATTCAATGCCGAAAGTCCTCCTCTCTCAAATCGACAAACGCGAACGCGCGCAGATCGAAAACGCCGAAAACGCGCTGAAGAAAGGCAACGCCCAGATCGCGGTCGACACCTGCTTCGCCGTTCTCTCGCGCAATCCCGAATGCACGGAAGTCCGCCGCCTGCTGCGCCGCGCGCAGAAGGTCGCCACGGGCAAGCGCCCCGTCGCCGTGAGCGGTCTCGGCAAGCTCTTCGCCTCGTTCGGCGCGCCGAGCAAGGCCGCCTGCGCCAAGGATCCGAAGAAATTCATGCTCGAGGCGGAGAAAAAGCTTTCCGCGAATCCCTACGACGTGAACGCGAACAAGATGCTCGCCTACGCCGCCGAAGCCGCCGAGCTCTGGGACGTCGTCGCGCTCGCCTATGAGGACATCGTCGCCTCCGCGCCGCAGATGGAGAACTACCGCGCGCTCGTTTCCGCGTATCTGAAGGACGGCGACGTCGAGGGCGCCGTGAAGTCCGTGGACGGCGCGCTCAAGAAATTCCCGAACAACGGCGACATGCAGGAACTCGCGCGCCAGGTCTCCGTCGCGCAGACGATGGACAAAGGCAAGTGGGGCGGCGAAGGCGACTACCGCGACAAGATCGCGAACAAGGACAAGGCGATCGAGCTCGAAAAGAAGAGCCGCGTCGTCTCCGACGCCGACACCGCGAACGAGGAAATCCCGAAGCTGCTCGCCGAAATCGAAAAGAATCCGGAAGACCTCCAGCTCTACCGCAACCTCGCGCGCAACTACAAGATTCTGGGCAAGCTCGACGAGGCTGTCGAAGCCATCCGCAAGGCGCGCGAAACGACGAACGGCAAGGTGGACGCCACGCTCGAAAAGCAGGAGCACGAGCTCACCTGCGAAGCCTACGAGCGCCGCATCAAGGAGGCCGAAGCCGTCATCGCCGAAGATCCTTCCAACGAGGAATACAAAAAGTATCTCGAAGAGCTCCGCAAATCCTACGACGAATACACGCTGCAGGCAATTCAGACGCTCGTCGAAAAATATCCGAACGACTACAACTACCGCTACGAGCTCGGCGTCAAGCTGCTCGCCGCGGGCAACGTGGACGGCGCGATCCGCGAGCTCCAGCTCGCCCAGCGCGCGCCGAAGAACCGCCACGCCGCGATGCTCAACCTCGGCAGAGCCTTCATCGCCGGCGGCAAATACGACCTCGCCGCCGACCAGCTCGCCGTCGCCAAGGAAGAAATCAAGATCATGTCCGACGTCAAGAAGGACATCATCTACGAATTGGCGACCGCCTACGAAAAGGCGGGCAAGCACACCGAAGCCGTCGCCGAATACAAGGCGATCTACATGGCGGACGCCTCCTACAAGGACGTTTCCGAAAAAATCAACGCCTCCTACGGCAAATAAGCGATGCACGCCCGAATCGAAGAACTGCTCGCGTGCCGTCCCGTGCTCGCCCCCTGCGGCGAGGACATTCAGCACGCCGTGGACGCGCTGGAAAAGACGTACCGCGCCGGCGGCAAGCTCCTGCTCTGCGGGAACGGCGGCAGCGCGGCGGACGTGGACCACATCTCCGGCGAGCTGCTGAAGGGCTTCTGCTCCAAGCGCCCGCTCGACGCGGCGGCGCGGGAACGCCTCGGCGACGAACTCGCCGCGAAGCTCCAGGACGCGCTTCCGGCGATTCCGCTGCATTCGCTCGGCGCGATCAACACCGCGTGGCTCAACGACTGCGATCCGTACTACGGCTACGCGCAGCTCGTCTGGGGGCTCGGGAACGCCGGCGACGCCCTGCTCGGCCTCTCCACTTCCGGCAATTCGAAGAACGTCCGCTTCGCCATGGAGACCGCCAAGGCGAAAGGGCTGACGACGATCGCGCTCTCCGGCGCGACGGGCGGCGCGCTCAAGGCACTCGCCGACGTCTGCATCCGCGTTCCCGAAACCGAAACCTTCAAGATTCAGGAACTCCACCTGCCCGTCTATCACGCGATCTGCCTCGCGCTTGAGGAAATCTTCTTCGGCGACCGCTGATCCGCGACGACGCGAACCGCTCCGTTTCATGTTCCCGCGCCCTCCACGGCGCGGGAATTTTTTCGTCGGCTTCAGACGCGGAAAAAACCGCGAAGTCAAAGGAAGTTAAAGAAAGTTTTAGAGGGGGGAAGCGCATTCTTGTCGCGTGTCAAAATCCGTCCCGCGGAAATTTTTCCCGCGGATGACGCAGACTTCCGCAGATTTTTTGGGAACCGCGAATTCCCGCGAATGAGCGCGAATTTTACAGGAGGGTAAGCGTCTCGCTTGCCCTCGAAAACCGCCCGCACAAACTTCCCTTTAAGCTTTTTCCGCGCCCCGACGGGGCGAAACAAGCGTAACCCCATGCGCGACGCGAAGCGCGCGCTTGGGGGAACGTCGGCGCATCGACCGCGCCTGAAAGGCGCAACCGCCCGAAGCGTTCGGCGTTTTCTCGACGCGGCGTTCCCGCGGAGCAGTTGCGCTTTTCATGCGGGAACGCACGTTTGGGGGCGAAGACATTCCCGTCTTCGTCCGTAAGGCGGACTCATATTTTTCGTTCTCCGGCTTAATCTGCAGAGCAGCGCCGACGAAGGCGTCGGCGCGTTCCCGCGAGACAAAGGCTCTCAAGACATTCCCGCGCGAGCCCGCGCCCGCACTTTTCGAGCGTTTCCGTTTTCTTCATGGCGTACAGGATTCTTCGACGACGACGTCCGCGACGTCGAGAAAGCCGCTGTTCAGCGCCTTGTCGTGCGCGAAGGCGACGAAGCGCCACGCCGACGGCCCTTCGGGAACGGTGAACGAAATCCGCGCGACGCCGTCCGCGTCGGTGCGGACGCCCGGCAGGAAGAACACGGTTTCGCGAGTCGCCCGCGGGAACGCCGGTCGCGCTGGAAGCTCGATTTCGGAATCGAAATTCCACAACGGTTCCGCTCCCAACGCGATGCTGACTCCAAAACCGAACGCTCTTCCTTCTCCGAAACGAGGTCTCCAGGGATTGACGCCGCGCGCCCAGTCGATCGGCCTAAAGGAGAGCTTCGGGTTCCACGGAAAAGGCGCCGGCGGATTTTCCTTGAAGTCGGTCGGGGCGACGTCGCGCGGGCGCAGCGTTCCCATCGGAGTCCGATCCTGCGCCGTCCGCGGCGGGAACGCCGCGAGCGGCTGACGGTCGGCGGCGATCGCGTCGAGCGAGCGGTCGTAAAGCAGCGCGAGCACTTCCGCGTCGGCGGCAGGCGTGCCGTCCGCGCGCGTCACGCGCAGCGTCCAGGTCTCCTCGCTCCCGGGCGCGAGGCGCGTGCGGAAGCGTTCCCGCGAAACGCGCAGCGCGGTCGGCGGCTCGGGAACGGCGACCTCGAAAATCTTTTCGTGGATCTCGCCGAAGCTCACCTGCGCGACGCGCACCTTGAAGCCGCCGAGGAGCTCGGGCGTCACGGGGACGCGTATCGTCTCCAGCGTGTTCCCGCGCGTCGTCCAGAACGAGCGCAGCGTCTTTTCGTCCTTGCGGATTTCGACGCGGGCGCGCGCCGTTTCCAGGCCGCTGCCCCAGACGAACGAAACCGCGTCGCCGACTTGAGCGCGCTCGGCGTCCGCGACGGCGACGAAAGGCAGCTGCAGCGGGCAGCGCGTTCCGTCCGAGCCGTCGAGCGTCTCAAACGTCGTCTCGCCGCCTTCGAAACGCGCTTCGCCGACGTCGGAGACGCGCGCGACGAAGGCGCCGTTCTTCGGCAGCGTTCCCGCGGGAATCTCCGCCGTCGCCCGCCCGCCGACGGGAACGATCCGCGTTTCGAAAAGCTTTTCGCCGAGCGCGATTTGCCGCGGCGACGGCGCGGAGCGTCCGAGCTTCTCCGGGAGCGCGCGCGCGTGAACCGAAAAGACCGCGGGAACGTCGAGCGGCCTGCCGTCGGCGTCCGAAAGCTCGATCTCGAAGCGCACGGCGCTTCCCGCCGCCGAGGCGACGCGGCGCGCCTTCGCGAACACCGCCGCCTCGGAGACGCGCATCACGCGCCTCGTCGCGCGCGTTCCGCCGGAAGCGTCGGAGACGACGACGTCGATTTCGTAGCGCCGCGAATCCGGCTTGCGCGCCTCCTCGCCCGCGGGAACGCGATGCGGCGGGACGGGGCGAAACGTTTCCGTCGGGAACTCGAAACGAAAGCGCCCGTCGGCGTCGAGCTCGCCTTCCCCGTCGGCGATCAGGCGCATCGTTTCTTCGATCCGCCGCGGCAGATTCTCGCCCGTTCTGACGCTCCAGGCGACTTTCGCGCCGGCGAGCGGCGTTCCCGTGAAGCGCACGGAGCTCACGAGCGCGGAAACGCGTTCGCCGAGCGCGCGCGGCGTTTCGGGAACGTCGAGCGCGAGCGTGAAGCTCGGAGCGTCGGCGGCTTCGACTCGGATCTTGTGCCTTTCCGTCCAGCAAAAGAGCGAATACTCGCCCTCGCGCGCATCCTCCGGAATCGTGAACGTTCCCGAAGCAGAGCCGAACTCGCCGGCGCTCACCTTCCGGCGCGCGACGAGTTCTCCGTTAGGACCTAAAAGCCGGATTTCCTTTTTCTCGCCGACGTCCAGGCGTTCGGAGCCGCGCCGCTCGGGCAGAAAGTCGGCGAAAATCGCCTTGAAGCTCACCGCGTCGCCGGCGCGATAGACCGCGCGGTCGGTGAAGACGCGGTCGATCGGCGCGCGGCGTCCCCTGAATCCCGAGATTCCGGGCAAGGCGCTTCCGGCCGAGATTTCCGCCTCGTCGCCTTCCGGAGCACGGGCATGCGCGTAGGCGAGCCACCCGGAAGCGAGCTCGAAAAAGCCCTGCGCGTCGCTCCGCCCGCCGCGCAGTTCCCGCCACGCCTCGCCGGGCGTCTTGGAGTAACGGCGGATTTCGACGTCCGCGCGCGGTTCTCCCGTCTCGGCGTCCGCGAAGAAGCCCCGACAGGCGCTCCCGATCTTTTCCGCGGCGGCGACGAGGCGGCTCACCAGAACCGTCCGGCAGGCGACGCGATCGGGATTCGCGAATTCCGGATCCGGCGAAACGAACAGGAAATAAAAGCCGGGACGCAGCCGCGCGAACGGCGCGGGAACGCGAAAGGAATGTTCAAGAAAATCGTCGTGCTTTTCGAGCTCGGCGCTCCAGGCGACGACGCCTTCCCGCCTCTCGAGAAGTTCGCGGCGCAGAGCTTCGTCGGGCAGGTCGGGCGACGGCCCGGTTCCGGAGAAAAATTTCTCGCGCTCCTGCGGCACCGCGCGGAAATGCAGCCGCCCGACGTTCTTCGCGCGCACGACGACGACGGCGGATTCCGCGTCGAACCAGGTTCTTTCCGCGGAAAAATCGCGCAGCCTCGGATTTTCGATTTCCGCGAGCACCTTCCGGCAGAGCAGCGCGCTTTTGTGCCGCGCGTATTTCTCGAAGGCGTCGGCGGCGACGCGGCGGGCTTCGGCGACGCGCCCTTCCGCGAGAAGCCGCCGGGCGAGCGTCCCGCAGGCTTCCGCCGCGATCGGCAGCGCGGAAAATTCCTTCGCGAAGGCGCGCAGCGCGTCCGCGTCGAAAGGCTCGGCGGTCTTCAGCCGCATGAGGACCGCGCGCGCGCAGGCGGAACGGTCTTCGTCCGCAGCGTGAAAGGCTTCCCACGCGCGCAGGCGTTTCCGCAGCGCGGCGCGGGCTTCGGCGCGGGTCTCGTCCGCCGCGCCGGGCTCTTCGGAGAAGGCGGCGAGGAAATCGCAGACTTCGTTTTCGAGAAAATCGTAGAGCGTCGGAAATTCCGCCGGCTCGGAATCGTGCATTTCGAGGAGCCCGGAACCGCCGTTTCCGCCCGAAGAATCGTCCTCCCGGCAAAGCGCCGCGGCGAGCGGCGTCGCGCGCAACCGATCCGCGTCCGCGAAGACGCTTTCGGCGACGGCGATCGCTTCGGAGAAAATCCGTTCCCGCGTGCTCTCTTCGGGAACGGGATTCGCGGCGGCGCGGCGGGGCGAGCTCTCGGCGCCGAGGCGCCTCAGCGCGTGCGCCAGCTGCACGGCGAGAATCGCGCGCGCCTCCGGGAACGGCGCTTCGGCAAGCTCGCGGCGCAGTTCGCGCACCTTCGCTTCGGCGACGGACGATTTTTCGAGCTCGGCGCGGGAACGCGCGCGCGTCAGCGCCGCGAACGCGTATTCTTCCCACGTGCTTTCGTCGGCGGCGCGCGCCGGCGAAGTTCCCGCGAACGCGAGAACGGTACAGAACAGGAGAGGCAAAAGGAATCTGAGCATGACGATGAACAGGGGTGAATTTTTCAAGATAAGCGCGTCCGCCGGGAACCGTTCCCGACTTTCGCGCGGCGATTTTAACACGCGCGCGGCGGAGAAATCATCACGAAAATCCTCACGAAACGCATTTTTCCGAAAAAATTTCGACGCGCGCGGCGCCTTCAGATCTTCAGCGCATAGCCTTCGCCGTAGCGGGATTCGAGGTCGGCGGCGGCGCCGAGCTTCCCGCGCAGACGCGAAATCAGCGACGCGAGCCGCGAGGCGCTGGCGTCGCTCGGCGCCTCGCCCCAGACCTTCCAGACGATCGACTCCGCCGGAATGAATTCTCCGGACCGATCCGCGAGCGCGCGGAGCAGCTTCGCCTCGTTGCGCGTGAGCGGCACGGAACTCCCGTCCGCGGCGAAAAGCCGAAACGCCGCCCAGTCGAACGCCGCGCCGCCGCGCAGCTCCGTCCGCGAAACCGGCGGCGGCGTTCCCGCGGCGCGGCGCATCACGGCTTCGACGCGCGCCAGCAGCGGGCCCGCGCGCACGGGCTTCACGACGAAATCGTCCGCGCCGGACTTGAGACAGCGCACGCAGTATTCGTCGTCGGCGAGCGCCGTCTGCATGACGACGGGCACGTTCCCGCGCGCGCCGCGAATGCTCCGCAGCACGTCGAGCCCGCTCCCGTCGGGCAGCAGCACGTCGAGCACCGCGCAGTCGAACGCCTCGTTTTCGATCGCGAAGAGCGCCCGCGCGCAGGTGTCCGCGCGGATCACGGAAAATCCGTTCAGCACGAAAATCTCCGCGAGAAAATCGAGCAGCGCGGCGTCGTCTTCGAGAATCAGAACGCTTTTCGTCTCGTTCATCGTTCGATCCTCAGAGTGAGCAGGAAAACCGTTCCCGCGGCGTCGCTCTTTTCGAGCCGGAGATCGCCGCCCTGCGCGCGCGCGATTTTCCGCGAAAGCGCGAGCCCGATGCCGAGCCCGAGCCGTCGCCCGTCCGCGCCGCCCGAAAACGCCTCGAAAAGCCGTTCCCGCGCTTCGGGAGCGATGCCCCCGCCGTCGTCGGCGACGCGGATTTCGAGCGTCTTCCCGTCGGCGCTCACGCCCGCGGAAACGCTCAGCAGCGTCTCGGCGCCGTCCGCCCGCGCGCAGCGGGAAGCGTTGCCGGCGAGATTCGAAAAAATGCGTTCCAGCTCGAGCGGCGAGACGCGCACCGGCGCGCGCGCGGCTTCCGGCGGGACGTCCGCCGAAAAATCCATGCCCGCCCGCGCCGCCATCTCGGAAAGATTTTCGAAGATGGGCGCCGCGATTTCGCCGAACGGCGCCGCGGGAACGCCCCGCCCGCCGCAGGCCGCCCGCGCGCGGGAGGCGGAAAAAATCAAGTCGTCGAGCAACGTGCCGAAGCGGTCGATCCGCGCGCGCAGAAAACGGATCTTCGCGAGCGTTTCCGGCTTTTCCGCCGAGAGCGCCAGCGAATCCGCGCCCGACGCGAGCGAGGCGAGAGGCGTCCGCAGTTCGTGCGCGACCGCGTCGAGCAGCAGACGGCGTTCCCGCGCGGCGCGCTTCTGCAGCAGAATCGTTCCCGCGCCCGCCGCGACCGCGAGCGCGAGCCCCAGGAAGACGCCGCCGAAAAACACGCGGTTCGCGCGGCGTTCCCGTTCCCGCGCCTCGTCGCCCGGCAGCGTTTCCGCCGTGACCGTCACGGGCAGCCCCGCGAGCTCGCGCGCGGCGGCGTCTCCCGGCGCGAACGCGATGCGCGTCCCCGGCGCCGACTCGCGGAGCTCCGCCTCGAAACGACCGAAAAGCCGCGCCGCGTCCAGCAGCGCGCCCTGCCTGCAGGACGCGAGCCCCGGAGCTCGGATTTCGCGCACGAGAAAAATCTCCCCGCGGAAAAGCGCGAACGCGAAGCCGCCGGAGAATTTCTCCTCGACGGGCAAGGCGTTCCCGCCCGCAGCCCAGACGCCGAGCCGGGGCTGCCGCGCGAGGCGTTCCGCGGGGAGATCCGGCTCGCCCCGCAGACGCCGCGCGGCGACGACCATCGGCGGCGGCTCGCCCGACGGGAGCGTTCCCGCCGCATGGGATTCGACGCGCCGCAGCTCGTCGAGCGAAGCCTTGAAACGCGTCCGCCAAAGCCTTTCGGGCGCGGCGTTCCGGCGCGAATCGAGAAACCTCAGGCACGCGGACAGGAGCCGCGCCTTTTCCGAAACGTCCATGCGCGGCTCGTCGCCGAGCCCGGCGCCGCCGAAAAACTCGCCCCAAAAGCCCTCGCCGCGCGCGGCCTCGCCGACCGAAAACGCGACCGACGCGTACTCGCCGAGCGGAGTGCCGACGCCGCCGTTCTTCCCGAAAAGCGCGGAAAAGCGCTCGACGGGCATGCGGTCCGCCTCGCGCAGAAACGCCTGCACGGCGTCGAGCGCGCGCCGCGTTCCCGCGCTTTCGAGCCGGTCGCGCTCGGCGTCCCGTGCCGCGTCGATTTCGGCGTCGCCCGCCGCGACGCCCCAGAAGCACGCGGCTCCGCACAGCGCCGCGGCGACGACCGCCGCCGCCGGCACCGCGGAAGCCCGCAGAATTTTTCCGATTTTTCTCATGATTTCCAACTGTTCGAATTTCGCGCGTCGGCGGAAACCGTTCCCGCGTCCGCAGGAAATAATTTACCACACGCGCGACGAGCAATTATCACAGAATCCTTACAAAACGCATTTTTTTCAAAAAAATTTTTCGTGCGGCGCGGCGGCGCTTCGCGGGAAAGGTGATGAAGTGATGGAGTTATGAAGTTATGGAGGTTCTTTCTTCGATCCTCAGAGTGAGCAGGAACGCCGTTCCCGCGGCTTCCGTCTTTTCGAAGCGCAGCTCGCCGCCGAAACTGCGCGCGATTCGCCGCGACAGCGCGAGCCCGATGCCGAGCCCGCTTTTCGACGTTCCCGAAAAAGCCTCGAAAAGCCGGGCGCGCGCTTCCGCGGAAACGCCGCCGCCGTTGTCGGCGACGCGGATCTGCAGCGCCCTGCCCTCGGCGCTCACGTGCGCGGAAATCGTCAGCACGACGTCGCTGTCTTCGCGCGCGGTCCGGGCGACGTTGTCGGCGAGATTCACGAAGATGCGCTCCAGCGCGACCGGCGAGACGCGCACGCGCGCGCGGGCGGCGGCGGGAGAAATTTCCGTCGCGAAATCCACGCCGAAGATCTCGAGAAAATCTTCCAGGCGTTCGAAAATCGGTTCGACGAGCGTTCCGA
This sequence comes from Candidatus Spyradosoma sp. SGI.093, assembly GCF_050314555.1. Classification (NCBI taxonomy): domain Bacteria; kingdom Pseudomonadati; phylum Verrucomicrobiota; class Opitutia; genus Candidatus Spyradosoma; species Candidatus Spyradosoma sp. SGI.093. The sequence goes on from NZ_JBNPNH010000002.1 coordinate 372,575, forward strand.
AATCTTCGTCCGGGAACGACGGCGACGAGGCGTCCGCGCGCTCGAGCTTCGCGGCGAGGAGAAGGTTGTCGAGAAACACGCCGAAGTGGCGCACGCTCTCGCGCAGCTTTCCCGCGAGGCCGAGCGTCTTCGGCGAAGCGAACGCGCCGGCGCGGACGAGCGCGGCGACCTGCGCGTCGATGCGCGCGAACGGGACGCGCAGATCGTGCGCGACGGCGGCGGAAAACAGGCGGCGTTCCCGCGCGGCTCTCCGGGCGTGCTCGAAGGCGGCGAAAAACGCGGCGACGAAAAGCGTTCCCGCGAGCCAGACGACGGCGAGCGCCGCGCGGAAGGCGGAAAGTTCCCTCTCCGCGGCGAGCGCGTTTTCCGACGGCGGAAGCGAAAACGTCAGCGGCAGACCTTCGACGGTCCGCGCGCGCGTTTCCGAAGCGATTTCGACGCGCGCGCCCGGGAACGTTTCGGAGATTTTTTCGGAAAGCCGCGCCGCGAGCGTCTCCGCGTTCATCAGCAATCCCTGGATACAGCGTTCGATTTTCGGCGCGCGGATTTCGCGGATCAGCGCGACGGAAGCGCCGCGCGTCTCGAAACGGAAGCCGCCGGAAAAATACGAGTCGCTCTCCGGCGTCGAGCCGCGAAAGACGCCGAACCAGAGCCCGAAACGCGGACGTTCCGCGGACGCCCGCGACGAATCTTTCGTGAACGCGGTTTCCGCAAGCGCGGCGACGCCCGGCACGCGCGCCTCGGCGAATCGTGCGGCCTCGCGCGCGAATTCCGCGCGTTCCGACTCGGCGATTCCCGCGCCCGAGAAACGCCGCTTCGGCGCGCCGGAAAAACTCGCCGCCTTTTCTTCGCCGAGCCCGGCGAGCCCGTAGGCGGCGAACTCGCGCGTCGGCGAAATTTCCGACGCGAGCGCGCACGCGGCGAAGGCGACGGCGGCGTCCGGCGGGAACGCCGCTGACGCGGGGCTCTCGGCGGCGAGCGCCTCGAATTTTTCCACGGGAACGGCGTCCGCGCGTTCCCGCGTTTCCCGCAGCGTTTCCGCGGCGACGCGCTCGGCGGCGCCGAGCCGTTCCGTCGCGTCGCGTCCGATTTCGGCGCGGACGCGCGCTTCGCGGGAACGCGCCGCGAACACGCAGAGCGCCGTGAGCGTCGCCGCGAGCGCGACGCTCAGGAAAACGTGAATTCTTCCGAACGGAAGCACTCCGAAGATTTTGCCTTTCATGACGATTTTCGAAATTTGCGCGACGGACGACGTGCGGAGATTAAAAAAATCAGAGCCGTTTACGCAGCTCCACGGAAAAATTCAGAGAGTAGGGACCTCCGATGTTTTCGTAGATTACGGTCACGGGGAAAGAATTCGTGCCTTCCGGAACTTCGATCGTCATGCTCCCCGGCGAAAAAAGGGAAGATTCGCATTTTTGACCGAGCACCTCGACGCTCGCGTCGTCGTCCGAAGAGACCGAGACCGCGATCTGATCCACGCCTTCGCAGTTCAGCGTGAACGTCGCCGTGCAGGAAAACGGGTAGGTGTGATAGGGCGCGCTTCCGGAGAATCCCGAGGAATAAGACGCATAACGGTAAAAATAATTTTCGTCTTCGCCCTGCGTGTTCAGAATCGCCCAAGTCTCTTCCCAGCCGGAAAGAGTCTCCGGAACCGTTCCCGTGTAGCTTACGGAGATCGAGGAGTAAAAATCCGCGAGCGCCGGAAAATCCGAATACACGTAGGGAGCGACGTCTTCGTCCGCGCCGAAGGGCGTGCCGTATTTGTTGAGAACTTCAATCACGGCGTTCCCGTCTTCGTCGAAGGCGAGGCGTTCGACGCGTTCGCATATCGTGTAAAAATCTTCAACGACGATGCTTACGCTGCCCGTATCCGGGTCGGTGACTGCCCGAGCGCGTTCCACGGTTCCGCAGCCCATGGTGGGCGGGAACGCGTTTGTTTCGACGCCTTCGCCCGCGAATACGCAAAGCCCTGCGGAAAGCGCTCCCGCAAGAGCGAACAATGAATGACTGATCTGGTGTTTCATGATTCTTTGATGGTTGAATTTTCGTGCGTCGGCGGGAACCGTTCCCGCGTCCGCAGGAAATAATTTACCACACGCGCGTCGAGCAATTATCACAGAATCCTTACAAAACGCATTTTTTTAAAAAATTTTCGCGCGGGCGAGGCATGGCGGCGCTTCACGGGAAAGGTGATGAAGTGATGGAGTTATGAGGTTATGGAGGTTCTTTGCGCTCGGCTTCGCCGAAAGGATTTCAGAAAAACTCTTTCGCGAAGCGAAACGCAATCAACTTCATAACCTCCATAACCTCGTCACCTCATAACCTAAGCATCTCGCTTGCCTTCGAAAACCTCGGACGGAAACTTCAAGATCCGCCCCGACGGGGCGAAACAAGCGTAACCCCATGCGCGACGCGAAGCGCGCGCTTGGGGCAAAAACCGCACATGCGACGCGCCTGAAAGGCGCAACCGCCCGAAGCGTTCGGCGTTTTCTCGGCGCGGCGTTCCCGCGGGGCAGTTGCGCTTTTCAAGCGCGTGTTCTTTTGCGGACGCTGCCCCAAGCGGCGTTTCGCCGCATGGGGTTATTTTTGTGCCGCATTTCATGCGGGAACGAAACGGAGGATACGCGTTCCCGCTTGCCCTCGAAGAACCGCGGACGGAAACCGCACTTTTTCAACAGGGATTGCGGGGATTTCAAGGGATTTTCTTTTCGGCGGGAACGCGCCTTGAGGGCGAAGACATTCCCGGCTTCGCCCGTACGGCGGGCGCATATTTTCCCGTTCGTCGGCGGGACGCTCCGCGGGAATGAATCCAATCCCTTAAAATCCCGGAAATCCCTGTTCGCTTTCCTGCGTTCCCGAGGCGGAGACGCGGACGCTCAGAAAAATCTCCCGATGAGCCGTCTTTTTTACCAATAAAGGACGCACGTCCCGTCCCTGAAACTCCAAGTCCGAACCGAGAGATTTTTTCTGTCCACAAGGGTGCCATGGCAAAAATCTCCTTCCCGCCACGCGTAAAAATACTCCTCGTCTTCGACGCAGACGTTCGGACACTTGGCGTAATTGCACTGTCGCGACAGCAGCAGAAGAACATCCGTCGTCGTCGGCGTCTCTCCGTCGAAAACCAGAATTCGCGCCCCGACCGGCGCAGATCCGGCTTTATCGACGCCGGCAAACGCTCTTTTGACTTCGTCGATTTCCGTCCGCGAAACTTTTTCCGTCCGATCGACGACCTCCAGCCATTTCCGGAAATTTCGGACGTCATCTTCGTCTTCACGATTCGGGGATTTGGAGTGCACGGCGGAAAGCTCCGTCTTCTTCGATTCGTCGCGATTTTGCGGCGTCCACGTCTTTTTATCCGAATCGTAGCGATAAAAATCCACGTCTTTCAATTGCCTTATTCTCTGCCCGGCCGGACGAGCGATCAGCGCTCCGTTTTCAGATGAAAACTCCCAAGTCTGATGAATAAAACCGCCTCTCGGCGGTAACCCTGCGCCTTTAACCGGGAGCTCCAACTTCGAATTAAGATCAAGATTGAAATCAAAACGATTCTCCTCGTATCGACAAAACCGATCCAGATTCCAGGCTTCAGCCTTTCCTTCACGTTCTTTGAGTTCGTCCAAATCCAGCTCGGCAAACTGATACCATTTCCCGACGTCATAAGCTGCAGGCACGTAGTTCACTCTTATCAGAGCCCAAAAATCATCGCACGCGACGACGTCCATGCTCGGCTCATACAGGGGTTCGTCATAGGGCGCGACGTGGCGCAGGATGATTTCAGGACCGTTTTCCGATTTTTTGAGAACGCTGAAAACTATTCCATAAATAAATCTCGTTTTGACGGGAGACTTCACTAAAGAATATTCTTTCCCTTGAAATCTCCAAGACTTCACCAATTCCACATCCTTACCGTAGTCCTCTGTCGGCTGAGCGATTCCATCGAAACTGCCCAGAAGCACCGCAGAAAGAAAAGCTAAAACATAAATAATTTTTTTGACCATAATCTATTACTCCGTCGTCGCATATATCGTTATTTTCACGTCAAGCGAAGCGCCCTCGTATTTTACGGCACTTCCCGCAGGCATATTTTCATGATAAGAAGCGATGCAGATTCAAAAACGCCACGAATATTGCGCGAATGTTTTTTTCTCGATTATCCGCCCGATATCCGGACGGCCTTTGAACCACATGTAATAGTGTTCATCGTCTTCGATGCAGACGTTCGGAAATCCGAATTCCCGCCCGTCTTCGCCTTTCCAAATAATCGGACAGGAAATCGTCCTGTAAAGCACTGAAAGCGCCCAGGCCGGAGTTTGTTTCATGCTCCGGAATTCCTTGGGCAGAAAACCTTGAGGCGTGATTTTCGCTTTTCCGGAACGAATGTGCGTCAAAACCGTTTCTTTTTCCTCAGAATCCAAACTCCACGTCCGATCCCGATGAAGATAACCGGAATACTTCGCAAGAAGCTCATGATCGGAAAGATTTTTCAATTTCTCCAGCGTTTCCTCGCTTAACCGCATTTTCAGGAACTCGATCTTTATCTCGTCTTGATTCGATTTTTCATCGAATGCTTGTTTCGACAAATGCCTCGAATCCCTTTTGTCGCAACCAAACAGGCTAAAACATAAATAACATCCCGCCGCGACAAAAATTGCGAGAAGACTCAAAATCATAATTTTTTTCATATGATATCCTTTCATTCTGACACAGTTTCAAAAACATCTAAATCTGACGAGTTCTTTATGGAAAGAAGCGTTCCGTCGTCTCTGAAAAATCCGGCCAATGAATTATTTTCGTAAGCGGACAATTCGGAAAACTTGGACGTGCCGTAAGAAGGATCATAATATTTCCCTAAAATCTTACAAATCCAATGTCCATTGAAATGAAAAGGAGAATGAGGATTTCCCTGCGCCAAAATATACTCTCTTGGGGAAACCTTCTGTGCCAATGGAGTTTCGCGAACAACCGCGTCTAAAATGTGAGTATAATTTTTTTTGAAAATTGAAGAAACCCACCTTAGCTCGGTATAAGAGCAATCTTTTTCTATGCAACATTCATCCAGACTAAAGCCCCAATTTCCGACCATAATAGACTCTGGAGTAGGATACCCATGTTGATCACAAAAATCAGGCATCGCTCGCTTTGAAAAAATACTTACTCGTTTTGCTTCAATTCCTTGCAACCTCACCATGTCTCTAAAAAGACCACTCCATGCCTGACAATTTCCATCCCCATCTTCACAAATCAACAAAAGACTTGTACTTGCTTTTTCGTGTGCGTCATCAAATTTCCAATAGCTCAATTGTTTTCCATCCGATTTTCGACGAACATCTAAGTCTGCAAATTCTTCATAAATTGCATCGACAATTTCAACCTCGCCAGACATCCCTTTCGCATTTTTGCAACCAAGATAAAACAGCGTTTCCTGGCGCAGGGAGGTCAGCGGCTCGCCGCGCGTGAAATAGATTTCGTGGACGGAGGTTCCCGCGGGAAGCCAATTCGTCAGGCCGGCGTAGCGGACGCTCCACGAGATTGTCAGATTCTTTTCGAAATAATCCGCGGTACCGGCGGGAACGGGCGCGGGAATCTCGACGCCTTGGGCGAGATTTTCATACGTGACTTCCCGGACCACAGGTTCGCTCAAGCCCGGATACGTAACCGACGCGCGCACCGCCTCCGGAGCGCTTCCGCCGAACGTGTTCAGCGCGGGAACGAATTTCAGCGAAAAGCCGCTTCGAACAGCGACGGGGTGCGTCGCGTCGTCGCCGCCGGAAGAATCCGTGCGGTCTTTTTCCCACGAAGCGCCCTCGAACGGCGTTCCGTCGTCGCGGCGCACGTCGAGCGCCCCCGAAGAGGCGAAGGCGACCGAAGCGACTTCCGCCTTTACGCGTAGGGTCGTCACCGTGAACTGCAGCTTGTGCGGTCCGCCGTAGTTTTCGAAGGCGATCGAGACGGTCTGCTTTTCGCTCGGCGGCGGATTCGGGAGCGCGACGTAAGGCGACGTGATATTCGCTGGGATGATCTTTTTATCGTCTTTGCTCCAATACGAATGCGCGGAAACGCCCGCGACGGAAAGCACGGCGTCGTCGTCCGACTCCAGCGTGACGCGCACGAAATTTCCCTGCTCGATGTCGAAGACGTAGTTTTTGGAAAACGGAGGCGCGGTCTTGTTGGAGTCGTCCGCGTCGGTATAGGTATAGGAGATGGTCCCGTATCCGCTTTCGTTGAAGCTTCCGGAAACCGTGACCTCAAGCGTTTCCGGCGCGCTTCCCTCGCCTTCGCCGTCGCCGCCTTCGTCGTCGGAGAGCGTCGTCGCGACGCGGGGCTGCGCGGAAGCGGCGGAAAGGCACGCGGCGTTCCCGCGGGAGCGCTTTTTCGCGGGCGCCTTCGTCGCGGCTCCGTTTTCGGCGGCGGTCGCGAGAGCGTCGCGGGGCGGGTCGTTCGGATCGAGCGGGTCGGTGCCGTTTTCGAATTCAAGGAAGTCGGGAATGCCGTCGCCGTCGGAATCCCAAGGATCGGCGGAATCGAGCGGGTCTGTTCCCGCGATGATTTCTTCGGCGTCCGTCCAACCGTCGCCGTCGGTGTCCGCCTCGAAGATTTCATCGAGCGCGAAGAGCGTTCCCGCCAATCCGAGGCTCGCGAGAGCCGCCCATTGCCACGCGAGCCAACGCCCGCGCTTTCCGTTTTTTTCAATTTCTTTCATGATAAGAGATGTCTGAATTTTCGTGCGTCGGCGGAAACACATTCCCGCGATGCGTAAAACATTCTGCCGTACACTTCATACACTCGGCAAGCATAAAATCTCCACAATCGCGGGCGCGGCCGCCGCAATTTCATGTTCAGGAGCCTTTCAAAAAAATCGGGCGGGACGCGGCGCGGGAAAGGTGATGAAGTGATGGAGTTATGAGGTTATGGAGGTTCTTTGCGTTTCGCTCCGCGAAAGAGTTTTTCGAAAATCCTTTCGGCGAAGCCGAACGCAATCAACTTCATAACCTCATAACCTTCATAACCTCCATCACCTTCTCTTCGCCCGCGAAAATTTTGTTCGCGCGGGAACACGGATTGCGATTTACTGAGGCTTTCAATTCACAGATCAAGCATGACGGAAAAATCCCTCAGAGTCCTCATCATCGGTTCCGGCGGACGCGAACACGCGCTGCTCAAAGCCTGCAAGGCGAGCCCGCTCGTCGCGGCGGTCTCCGTCGCGCCCGGCAACGGCGGCATGGAGCAGGAAGCCATCTGCTATCCGCAGAGCGTGACGGACGTTCCCGGCATCGTTTCGCTCGCGAAGCGGCTGGACTCCAATTTCGTGATCGTCGGTCCGGAGGCGCCGCTTTCCGTCGGCGTCGCCGACGCGCTCCGCGCCGCGGGCATTCCCGTTTACGGGCCGGGCAAGGCGGGCGCGATTCTCGAAGCGAGCAAGACTTTTTCCAAGGATTTTCTGATGCGCCACGGCATCCCGACCGCGTGGGGCAAAAAGTTCACGTCGTCGGAGGAGGCGGTCGAATTCCTCGCCTCGCAGCATTTCCCGATAGTCGTCAAGGCGAGCGGGCTCGCCGCGGGCAAGGGCGTCATCATCGCCGAAGACTACGACGCGGCGTGCGCGGCGGTTTACGACATGCTCGACGAAAAATGCTTCGGCGAAGCGGGCGCGGAGATTCTCATCGAAGAATTCATGCGCGGCGAAGAAGCGTCGATCATGCTCATGGTCTGCGAGGACAAGTACGTGATGCTTCCCGCCAGCCAGGACCACAAGCGCGTCCGCGACGGCGACGAAGGGCCGAACACCGGCGGCATGGGCGCCTACGCTCCCGCGCCGGTCGTCACGCCCGAAATCGAGAAGCAGGTCGTCGAGCGCATCGTCGAGCCCACGCTGAAGGGGCTGCTCGCGGACGGCATCCGCTACCGCGGCACGCTCTACGTCGGCATCATGATCACGGACGAAGGACCGAAGGTCGTCGAGTTCAACGTGCGCTTCGGCGATCCGGAATGCCAGGTGCTGCTGCCGCTGCTGAAGACCGATCCCGTGAAGCTGATGCACGACTGCGCGACGGGAACGCTCGACCCGAAGTCGGCGGAATTCCGCGACGGCTGCAACATCATCGTCGTGCTCGCGGCGGAAGGCTATCCGGGAACGCCGCGCAAGGGCGACGTCATCACGTTCCCGCGCAAGTTCCCCGAAGGCGCGACGGTGCTCCATTCGGGCACGGAGCGCGAGGATTCCGGCGACATCGTGACGGCGGGCGGGCGCGTGCTCGGCGTCGTCGCGCACGGCGACACGCTCGCGCAGGCCGCGAAGAACGCCTACGCGCTCGTCGATCAGATTCATTTCGAAGGCATGCACTTCCGCCGAGACATCGGCGCGCGCCAGCTTCGCCGCGACGGCTTCTGAGCCGCTCCGCGCGCGTTCCCGCAGACACGCTCCCGCACTCCGCCGCATGGCTTCGACCGAATCCGAAAAAATCGCCGGCGTGCTCGAGCGCATCGTCTTCTACAACGACGAAAACCATTTCACGATCGGCGAGCTGAAGCGCTCCGACGGCGCGCGCGAAACCGTCACCGTCACGGGAACGCTCCCGGGCGTGCAGTGCGGCGAAACGCTGGAGCTGACGGGCGCGTGGGTGCAGAACCGCAACTACGGGCGGCAGTTCAAGATCGCGGCGTTCACGTCGAAGCTGCCTTCGTCCGTCCACGGCATCCGCAAATACCTCGGCAGCGGGCTGATTCCGGGCATCGGCAAGGCGTACGCCGAGCGCATCGTCGCGCATTTCGGCGCGGACACGCTGCGCGTCATCTCCGAAGAATCGGCGCGCCTGCGCGAAATCCCCGGCATCGGCGCCGCGCGCGTCAAGGCGATCAAAGCCTCTTGGGAGGAACAGCGCGCCCTGCGCGAAATCATCGTCTTTCTGCAGACCTACGGCGTCACCTCGGCGCAGTGCACGCGCATCGTCAAAACCTACGGGAACGACGCGAAGAAGATTCTGCGCGAAAATCCGTACCGGCTCGCGCGCGACGTGGACGGCATCGCGTTCCCGACGGCGGACAAGATCGCCCGCAATCTCGGCATTCCCAACGAGAGCGAACGCCGTCTCGAAGCCGGCGTCTTCTACGCGCTCGACCTCGCCGAGCAGGAAGGCCACGCCGCGTTCCCGCGCGAGGAGACGCTGCGCCGCGCCGTCGAGCTGCTCGGCGTTCCCGAGGACGCCGTCGCGCGCGCGCTCGATTCGCTGACCGCCGCCGGGCGCCTGATCGCGCTGCCGCGTTCCGCGCTGCTGCAGAAGCCCGCGCTCGCGAAGGCGGAACGCGAGATCGCCGCCGCCGTCTCCGCGCTCCGCGCCGCGCCGAGCCGCCTCCCGCCGATAAAGATCGACCGCGCCGTCGTCTGGGCGCAGGAGCACGCGGGCTTCGAGTTCGCGCCGGAACAGGCGCAGGCGCTCGCGACCGCGCTCGCCGAAAAATTTTCCGTCGTCACCGGCGGTCCCGGCACCGGCAAGACCACGATCCTGCGCGCGCTCTGCGCCGTGCTCCGCGCGAAGAAAGTCCGCGTCACGCTCGCCGCGCCGACCGGGCGCGCCGCCCAGCGCATGGCGGAAGCCGCCGGCATGCCCGCGGGAACGATTCACCGCCTGCTCAAGCCCGAGCCGCTGCTGGGCGGATTTTCGCACGACGAGAACAACCCGCTCGAGACGGACTTCGTCGTCGTGGACGAAACCTCGATGCTCGACGCCGCGCTCGCCTCCGCCCTGCTCCGCGCCGTGCCGCCGCAGGCGCATCTCGTCTTCGTCGGCGACGTGAACCAGCTGCCGAGCGTCGGCGCCGGGAACGTGCTCGGCGACCTCATCGACTCGCGGCGCGTTCCCGTCACGCGCCTCGCCGCCGTCTTCCGCCAGGGGAAGCGCTCCGGCATCGTCTCGACCGCGCACGGCATTCTGCACGGCGACGCGCGGCCGCCCGAGCCGATCCAGGAGTCGGTTTACGAATTCGATCCCGCGAGAGACATCCATTTCATCGCCGCCGATTCGCAGGAAGACTGCGCGAAAAAGACCGTCGAGCTCGCGACGCGCGCGATCCCGCGCCTGCTCGGCGTGCGTTCGGCGGAGGCGATTCAGGTGCTCGTGCCGATGCACCGCGGCGTCGTCGGCGTCCAGAATCTGAATCAGCAGCTGCAGCGCGCGTTCAAGAGCGGCGCGGCGGAAAGCGTTCCCGCGAGCGGCGGCGCGCGCCTCGAAGTCGGCGACAAGGTGATGCAGAACCGGAACAACTACGACAAGGCAGTCTTCAACGGCGACCTCGGGCGCGTCGAGGCGGTGTTCCCGGAAACCGGCGGCGTGCGCGTGAATTTCGGCGGCGACGTTCCCGTCGATTACGCCCGCGGCGAACTCGGCGAACTCCAGCTCGCCTACGCCGTCACGATCCACAAATCGCAAGGCTCGGAATTTCCCGTCGTCGTCGTCCCGCTCGTGAAGGCGCACTTCATGATGCTGCGCCGCAACCTGATCTACACGGCGATCACGCGCGGGCGCGGCAAGGTCTTCATCGTCGGCGAACCCGCCGCCTACGCGATGGCGGTGAAGAACGCCGAATCCGCCCGCCGCTGGACCGGGCTCCCGCTCCTCCTCGCCGAAAGCGACGCCTGAGGGCGTTCCCGCGCTTCGCCCGGTTCTCAGACGGCGAAGTCTTCCGGCGAGTAGCGGAGCATTTTTTCCGCGGCGACGGCTTCGTTGACGCGGTAGATCGGCGCCTCGGCGCGGAACGCCTCTTCGGCGTCGCAGGTGAGTTCCGCCTTGCCGCGGATCGCGCGGACGAAGTTCTCGACGTGCGGCTGGTGAATCGTCTTCGCGCCGAGCGCGACGCCGCGCGGGAAGACGAACTCGTCGGCGGGCGCGCTGGCGGAGGCGCGCGCGTCCTCGACGCCGTCCTCGAGCGCCGCGGCGGCGGCTTCCGCGGGAACGGCGCGGTTTTCCAGCAGCCCGCGCGCGACGAATTCGCGCCAGTCGGCGACGGAACGCGGTTCCTGGTACACGCGCACGAGCGAGGGCTTTTCGGAAAGCCGCAGCGAGCCTTCGTCGCCCGCGAACGCCTCGAAATAGCCGCCGCCGTAGCTCGTAGTCGTCAGCGTCTGATAGGTGACGCGGACCTTGCCCGCGGGCGTCGCGTAGGCGAAGGTCGCCGTCACGTTGTCGTACCATTCGTGATTCGCGTAATAGTCGTTCCCGCCGGCGGCGATCACGCTTTCGGGATCGCCGAAAAACCAGTTGAAGATGTCGATCTGGTGCGCGCCGAGATCGGAGACGGGCCCGCCCGAATACTTTTTGAACCAGCGCCAGTTCAGGAACTGCCGCTCGTCCTCGTAGCCGAACTCGCGGAGCAGCGCGGCGTCCGGGCGGAATTTCTTCGGCGCGACGACGTCGCGGGAGACGGCGCGGTTCCATTGCCCGATGCCGTGCGTGATTCTGCCGAGCATGCCCGAAGGCAGGATTTTCTCGAACGCGTAGCGGTAATACGGATTGGAGCGGCGCTGGTGCCCGATCTGCGTCAGCAGCCCGCGTTCCCGCGCGTCGCGGGCGGCGCGGACGATCGCGCGCGCGCCCTCGACGTTTTCCGCCATCATCTTTTCGCAGTAAACGTGCTTGCCCGCGGCGAGACAGGCAAGCGTCTGCGGCGCGTGGCAGAAATCCGGCGTCGCGACGAACACCGCGTCGAGCGAGCGTTCCCGCGCAAGCATCTCGCGGAAATCGGCGTAGCCGTTCACCTCGCGCCCGTTCGCGCGCAGGCGGCGCACCGTCGCGTCGAGCTTGAATTTCCAGATGTCGCAGACGGCGACGACGCGCACGCCGAAGGAGCGGTTCAGGCGCATCAGCGCGTCGAGCAGCACGTTGCCCTGCGCGCCGCAGCCGATGAGCGCGACGGCGATTTCGCCGGACGGGCCGGCGGGCGCGCGCTCCGGTTCCGTTCCCGCGAAGACGTGCGGGAACATGACGAGTCCGGCGCCGACGAGCGCCCCGGTCTTCAGAAAATCTCTGCGGGAAGGAGCCATGGGGAAAAGCGATGAATTTATACGGAATACACTTTCACGCGGGAACACCCGTTTCAAGCGGATTTTTCGCGAGCGCCCGCGCGGCGCGAGACGCCGAGAAAAGCGTTCCCGCGGCAGGCGGCGCGCGAATTCTGGTTTTCGACGGAGAGACGCCGACGACGACGGATGTTCTTCTGCTGCTGTCGCGACAGTGCAATTACGCCAAGTGTCCGAACGTCTGCGTCGAAGACGAGGAGTATTTTTACGCGTGGCGGGAAGGAGATTTTCGCCATGGCACCCTTGTGGACAGAAAAAATCTCTCGGTTCGGACTTGGAGTTTTAGGGACGGGACGTGCGTCCTTTATTGGTAAAAAAGACGGCTCATCGGGAGATTTTTCTGAGCGTCCGCGGGCAATTCTTCCGCCTTACGGGCGAAGATGGGAATGGCTTCGCCCCCAAGGCGCGTTCCCGCCGAAAAGAAAATCCCTTGAAATCCCCGCAATCCCTGTTGAAAAAGGGCGGTTTCCGTCCGCGGATTTCGAGGGCAAGCGGGACGCGTAGGTGACGAGGTTATGGAGGTTATGAGGTTATGAGGTTGATTGCGTTTCGCTTCGCGAAAGAGTTTTTCGGAAATCCTTTCGGCGAAGCCGAGCGCAAAGAACCTCCATAACTTCATAACTCCATCACTTCATCACCTTTCGCGCCCGCGCGGAGCGCCGCGCCTCGCCCGCCCGAAAAATTTTTTGAAAAAATTTTCAAAAAAAGCTTGCGTCGTTTCCGATTTTAATAGATAGTGGAGGCTCTTTCCTTTTCGGGGGTATAGCTCAGTTGGTTAGAGCGTTTGCATGACACGCAAAAGGTCGCAGATTCGACTTCTGCTACTCCCACCATTTTCAAGCCTGCGGCTATCGTTCAGTGGTAGGACCCCACTCTTCCAAAGTGGTGACACCAGTTCGAATCTGGTTAGCCGCACCAGCCGCGACAAAAAACGGAATCCGATTCGGGTTCCGTTTTTTTCGTCGACCGCGGACGCGCGCCGCGCCATTTTCCCAGCCATGCCCAAACGTTCTCCGAGAAAACGCCGGATCAATCCCGCGAAACTCCGTCTGAAGCCTTTTCTGATTTCCCTGCTCCTCGTCGCGCTCGCCGCCGCGGGAACGAAGGTCGCGCACTGGTTCGGCGACGCCGAGACGAAGGAGCGCATTGAAAGCGGCGTCGTCGCCGTCATCGACTGCGTGCGCGAAAATCCCGCGACGCCGGACGAAATGGTGTTCATTCTCGACGAGCTCGCGCAGCGCCTTCCGTTCGTGCGCGGGAAGAGCGTCGATCCGGGGACGACGCTCGACCTGCGGTCCGCCGTGCTCGCGGGAACGCCCGTTTCCGAGCGCCGCCTGACGCTGCTGAAGAACGCCGCCTACGTCGTGGGCTACGACGAAGCCCGCGGCAATCCCGCGTGGTGCGCCTACCGCGTCTTCCGCCCGAAGACGACGCAGGCTCCCGAGCGTCCGGAACGCTTCGAGACGGATACGCGAACGCGCGCGCGGGTGGAGTCCGAAGCGTATTCGCACACCGGATACGACCGCGGGCACATGGCGCCGAACCACGCCGTCGCGCTCTGCTACGGCGAGGCGGCGCAGCGGGAGACTTTTCTGATGTCCAACGTCGTCCCGCAGCTCCACGAGCTCAACGCGGGGCCGTGGAAGGCGCTCGAACAGCGCGTGCTCTCGCGCTACGCGCGCAGTTTCGAGGAAGTGTGGATTCTCTGCGGTCCGCTCTACGCGTCGGAAAATCCGCCGACGCTCGCCTCGGCGAAAACGCGCGGCGCGGCGCGTTCCCGCGGCGTCTCTCCCGCCGTTCCCGACGCGTTCTTCCTCATCGTCACGGACCGCGACGAATCGACGGGCGCCCTGCGCGCGCTCGCCTTCATCGTGCCGCACCGCGCCGACCTCGGCACGAATCCCAAGCGCTGGCTGGCGAGCATCGACGAAATCGAGCGCCGCGCGCGTCTGGACTTTTTCCCGCTGCTCCCGCAAAGCGCGCAGGCGGAGCTCGAAAGCGCTCCCGCGAAGACGATCTGGTGAAGGCGAGAAAGTTGAAGAGTTGAAAAGTTGAGGAGTTGAGGAGGAATTACTTTTCAGATTTCCGCGGACGCCGTTCCCGCAGCGCAAAACGCTTCATGTCCTCTTCACCTTTCCCGCGCGATTTCGGGGCGTCCTTTTCAATTTGATTCGGCGGGAACGCGCGGATAAAATCCGGAGCTTTATTTATAGCCATGGACTATCTGTACGAATACGTCACGCGCCCTCTCTTTTTCCGTTTCTGCAAAGACGCGGAGAAGGCTCACGACCGTTCCCTGCTCGCGCTCCGCGCCTTCGGCGCCGTGCGTCCGCTCGTCGCGCTCATGGAGCGCTTCAACATGAAGAACCCGCACCTGCCGCCGCAGAAGCCCATCGAGCTTTTCGGGCTGAAATTCCCGAACGTCGTCGGCGTCGCCGCGGGCTACGACAAGCAGGCCCGCGTCTGGGCGGCGCTCGGCGCGCTCGGCTTCGGGCACGTCGAGATCGGCACCGTCACGCACCTGGCGCAGAGCGGCAACGAAAAGCCGCGCCTGTTCCGCTACCCGAAATTCGAGGCGGCGGTGAACAGCTTCGGCTTCCCGAACGACGGCGCGGAAGAAATCGCGGCGCGCATCGCCAAGGGTCCGAAAAAAGGCAAGCGCGCGTTCCCGCTCGGCATCAACATCGGCAAGTCCAAGGTCTGCCCTATCGAAAACGCCGTCGAGGACTACCTCGGCTCGTTCCGCGCGCTCGCCGACCACGCCGACTACGTTTCGGTGAACATCAGCTCGCCGAACACGCCGAACCTGCGCGAGCTGCACGACCGCAAGCGCCTCGTCACGCTCCTTTCCGAACTGCAGAAGGAAAACCGCGCCCGCGCGCTGCGGCTCAAGGAAAAGCCGCTGCCGATGCTCCTCAAGATCGCGCCGGATCTTTCCTACGCGCAGGTGGACGACGTGATTTCCGTCGTCGAGGAAACCGAATTCAACGGTCTCATCGCGACGAACACGACCGTCTCGCGCCCCGAGTTCATGGGGAGCGACGTCGTCACGAAGGGCGGGCTTTCGGGCGCGCCGCTGATGCGCAAGTCCGTGGACATGGTGCGCTACATCGTGCGCGCGACGGACGGCAAGCTGCCCGTCATCGGCTCGGGCGGCATCTGCAGGGCGGAGGACGCGGACCGCTTCCTCGCCGTCGGCGCGTCGCTGATTCAGATCTACACGGGCATGGTCTATCGCGGGCCGTTCTTCGCGCGGGAACTCGCGCAGGGCTTCGCGTGGAACCAGACCGGCTGGCCCGCGGCGTAAGCGCCGAAGCGCCATGAACCGCGAGTCCCCGCAGCAGTCTTCGTCTTCGCCCGGCGGCGCGTTCCGCTGGGCGATTTACGATTTGGGGCACACCGGCTACACGATGATCGTGATGGCGGTGCTGTTCCCGATCCTCTTCCAGAATTTCTGGGCGGGAACGTTGCCCGAGCACCTGAAGACGTCGCGCTACGGGCTGACGCTGGGCGTCGCGAGCGTCGGCGTCGCGCTGCTTTCGCCGCTGCTGGCGACGGTCGCGCAGTCGGGCGGGCTGCGCATGAAGCTCTTCCGCGCGCTCTGCGGGCTCGGCATAGTCGGCACGGCGGCGCTCAGCTTCGTCGGGCAGGACTGCTGGCGGCTCGCCTCCGCGGTCTACGTCGTCTCCGCGATCGGCTTTTTCGGCGCGAATCTCTTTTACGACTCGCTGCTGCTCGACGTCACGACGGAAAAGACGCGGCACGCCGTCAGCGGCGTCGCGTTTTCCGTGGGCTACGTCGGCGGCGTGCTGCTGCTCGCGCTGATCGCGCTCTGGACGCAGAACTGGGAGCTGCTCGGCTTCGCGGAAGCGCCGGACCCGCGCGGGCTCTTCGTCATCGGCGCGCTGTGGTGGCTGGCGTTCGGGCTTCCGCTGCTGCTGCGGCGGGAACGCGCGAAGGCGGAAACGGGCTTCGACGTCCGCGCCGCCTTCCGCGCGCTGGGCGAAACCTGCGCCGCGTTCTGGCGGGAACGCCGCGTGCGCTGGTTCATGCTCGCGTATTTCTGCTACATCGACGGCGTGCACACGATCATCACGAGCGCCGTGCGCTACGGGAACGCGCTGGGATTCTCGCGCGACGACCTTTTTCTCGCGCTCTTCATCGTGCAGATCTTCGGCATTCCCTGCGCCCTGCTCTTCGGCGTGCTCGGCAAATGCTTCGGCGCGCGCCCGGTGCTCTTCGCCGCGCTCGCGATCTACGTCGGCGTCGCGTTCTACGGAGCGCTGATGCCGACGGAACCGCTCGCGCTCTGCGGCTTCGCGGTCTCGCCGATGTTCCTGCTCGCCGCGCTCATCGGCATGGTGCAGGGCGGCGTCCAGGCGCTTTCGCGCTCCTATTTCGCGACGATCGTTCCCGCCGGGCGCGAAGTCTCCTTCTTCGGCTTCTACAGCATGATCGGCCGCTGCTCGACGATTCTCGGACCGTTCCTGCTGAGCGCGATCGCGATCGCG
The DNA here is from genome assembly GCF_050314555.1 of Candidatus Spyradosoma sp. SGI.093. Taxonomy (NCBI): domain Bacteria; kingdom Pseudomonadati; phylum Verrucomicrobiota; class Opitutia; genus Candidatus Spyradosoma; species Candidatus Spyradosoma sp. SGI.093. The sequence goes on from NZ_JBNPNH010000002.1 coordinate 389,159, forward strand.
CTGCACCGCGAGGACGCGCCGCTTTTCTCCACGCGCGCGGGCATCGCGGGCATTTCCCTGCTCTTTCTCGTCGGCGCGGCGTTCCTCGCCCTCGCGGGAAAGCGCTCGAAGTGACGACGTGAAGAGGTTATGAAGTCATGAGGTTATGAGGTTCATTGCTTTTCGCTTCGCGAAACAGGTTTCAAAAACCCTTTCGGCGAAGCCGAACGCAAACAACTTCCGGACCTCATAACTTCGTCACCTCGTCTCCTCACAAAAAAACGCGTTCCCGGCGACGAGCGGCGGGAACGCGTTTTTCGCGCGGGCGGGAAACTTACGCCGGGATTTCCGCGAACTCGGAAATCGCCGTTCCCGCGACTTCGGGAGCGATCTTCTTGACCATGCCCGTGAGGATGCCGCCCGGACCGCATTCCAGCGTTTCCGTGACGCCGAGCGCGACGGCGCCGCGCACGCAGTCTTCCCAAAGCACGGAGGAGACGACCTGCTTCGCGAGCGCCTCGCGCATCGCCGCGGGATCGTCGATGAGCTCGCCCGTCGTGTTCGTGAACACCGGAATTTCCGGCTTCCTGAACTCGACGCCGGCGAGGAACTTCGCGAAATCCGCGCGCGCCGGCTCCATCAGGCGGGAGTGATACGCGCCCGCGACGACGAGCGGAATCGCGCGCTTGAACTGCTTCGTCTCGGCGTTCTTCGCGACGGCCGCGGCGATCTTGTCCGCGTCGCCGGAAATGACGATCTGACCGGGCGTGTTGAAGTTCGCCGCGTCCACGTCGAATTCTCTGCAGAAGGCGAGCACGTCTTCGCGGGAGCCGCCGATGATCGCCGCCATGCCGCCCTTGGTCTTGTCGCAGGCTTCCTGCATGAGGCGGCCGCGTTCGGCGACGACCTTCAGCCCCGTCTCGAAATCCCACACTCCGGCGACCGCGTAGGCGGTGAGCTCGCCGATGCTGAGCCCGAGCACGCACTTGAGGTCGGCGAGCTTGCCCTGCTCCTTCAGAATCTGCGCAATGACGTAGCCCTGCGTGAAAAGCGCCGGCTGGCAGACGCGCGTTTCCGTCAGCGTCTCCTGCGGTCCCTCGAAGCAGACCTGCTTCAGGTCGAACGGAAGCACGGCGTTCGCGCGGTCGTAGAGGTCGCGCGCGATCGCGGAATTTTCGTAAAGCGATTTGCCCATACCGACTTTCTGGGCGCCTTGTCCGGAGAACAGTAATGCTTTCATGAATTCTTTTTTAGGTTGAAGGTTGAGCCCGCGATTATCCCGTTTTCCCGTCCCCGCGTAAAGCGCAAAGCGGCCCGCAGCGGTCGAGCTTCCGCGTCATCAGCGAGGCGGAGTTGAGCACGACGAGCAGCGAAGAGGCGTTGTGGACGACCGCGCCGCTCACGGGATCGAGCACGCCGAAGGCGCTGAGCGCGACCGCGGAGACGTTCACGCAGATCGAAAACGCAAAATTCGCGTGAATCGTGCGCAGCACCGTGCGGGAAAAGCGGATCAGCGCGGGAACGAGCTCGACGCGGTCGTTGAGCAGCGCGATCTCCGCCGTCTCCACGGCGAGCTCCGAACCGAGCGCGCCCATAGCGATCGAGCTGTCCGCCGACGCGAGCGCGGGAGCGTCGTTCACGCCGTCTCCGACCATCAGCACGGAACGCGCGCCGCGTTCCCGCAGCCCGCGGATCGCCGCCGCCTTGTCTTCGGGCAGGCATTCGGAGATCGCCTCGTCCGCGCCGACGCTTTCGGCGACGCGCGCCGCCGCCTCGCGGTTGTCGCCCGTGAGCACGATCGTGCGGACGCCGGCGGTCTTCAGCTCGCGCACGAGCTCGGGAGCGCCTTCGCGCAGCGTGTCCGAAAGCGCGACGAAGCCCGCGAAGGCGTCGTCCGCCGTCAGCGCGACGAGCGTTTCGCCGCGCGCGGCACGGGCGTCGGCGAACGCCTCGGCTTCGGGCGGAATCCGCGTGTCCGCGGCGGCGGCGCGGCGGGAACGCACGCTCACGCGCGCGCCTTCGACGACGCATTCGATGCCGACGCCGTTGCGCGTGCGCGCCTCCGTCGCCTCGGGCAGCGGCGCGTTCCCGCAGGCGGCGACGAGCGCCCGCGCGATCGGGTGCGCGGAATGCCTTTCCGCCGCGCCGCAGAGCGCGAGCACGCGCGCCTCGGAAAATCCCGCCGCCGCGAAGACGTCCTCGACGCGCAGGCTCGAGCGCGTGAGCGTTCCCGTCTTGTCGAAGACCGCCGTGTCCGTCGCGGCGAGCCGTTCGAGCGCGGCGCCGCTCTTCACGAGCACGCCCCGGCGCGACGCGTTGCCGATGCCCGCGGCGATCGCCGTCGGCGTCGCGAGCGCGAACGCGCACGGGCAGAACACGACGAGAATCGTCACGCCGCGGACGAGCGAGGCCTCGAAGCCCGCGTCCAAAAGGAAAAACGCCGCCGCGAAGACGAGCACGGAAAAGACGAGCGCCGCGGGAACGATCTTCGACGCCCAACGGTCGGCGACGTTCTGAATCGGCGCCTTCTTCGATTCCGCCTCTTCGACGAGCCGGACGAGGCGCGCGATCGCCGTGTCGCCCGTGCGCCTGGAGACGCGGACCCGCAGCGAGCCCGAAAGATTGCGCGTGCCCGCGAGTACGGAATCGCCGGGCAGCTTGTCCGCGGGAACGCTCTCGCCCGTGAGGCTCGACTGATCGACGGCGCTCGAGCCGGAAATCACCTCGCCGTCCGCGGGAATCGTCTCGTCGGAACGCACCGCGACCACGTCTCCGACCGCGAGCTCCTCGACGGGAACGCTCTCCTCCGAACCGTCCGCGCGGACGCGCACGGCGCGCTTCGGCGAGACCTTGAGCAGCGCCTCGACGCCGTCGCGCGTGCGGCGCAGCGTGCGCGCTTCGAGCCATTCGCCGAGCCCCATCAGAAACGCGATTTCTCCCGCGGCGAAAATGTAGCTTTCGTGCTCGTGCGTTCCCGCCGCGCCGGAGTACGTCGAAAAGATCTGGAGCGCGATCGAGGCGGCGATGCCCGAAGAAATCAGCAGCGACGAAGTGATCCGGCGCCCGCGGAAAAGCGCGTCCGCCGCCGCGCGCAGAATCGGCGCGCCGCAGAGCGCGACGGCGATCCACGCCGGATCCGCGAGCGGGAATCCCGGGAATCCGGGGAAAAAGCGCGCGACGCAGAAGCTCGCGACGAGGCTCGCGAAGGAAATCCAGAGCGCGAGCCGCTCCCGCGCTTCGCGGCGTTCCCGCGCGGCGTCGGCGCAGCCGCAGGCGGACGCGGCGGCGGCCTTGCGCGCCTCCGCGAGTTCACGTTCTCTTTTCTGGCAATGCGGACAGCTCATGAGTCTTCGGAATTTATAGGTTATAGGGCTATACCCTATAATTTCGGGAGGCAAGAAAATTTCCGTTCCCGCGGGAACGGAAATCGAAGACGCGCGCGGGCGCGGCGCTCAGCCGATTTTGCGGAGGTGCTCGACGATGTCGTCGAGCATGCGTTCGTCGCGGTTCCGCAGCGCCTCCGCGGCGCATTCCTTCAGGTGCCGGGAAAGCACGGCGGCCCAGACGCCGCGCAGCCCGCCGCCGACGGCGGAGATGAGGCGCAGCGTCTTCATGCAGGGCTCGCCGTCTTCGACCATGCGTTCGACGCCGCGCATCTGGCCGATCAGGCGGCGCAGACGGTTGAGCAGTCTGCGGCGCTCCTCTTCGTCGCAGCCGCCCCCGCAGCGGCGTTCGGCCTCGTCGCCGTCCACGGGAACGCTCGGGAACGTGCCGAACGGCGTTCCCGCCGCGTCGATCTCGACGGAGACCGGTTCGTCCGCGGGAGCCGCGGGCGCGGAGGGGACCGCTTCGGAAGCGGGAACGGAAAAGGCTTCCGCGACGGGAACGCCGGCGGGCGGCTCATGAGTTTCGCTGCCGAGAAAAGGCGCGGCAGGAACGACGTTTTCGGCGTCCGGATTTTCCGGAAGCGGCGCATTTTCGGAAACGTCTTTTTGCGGGGCGGATTCGTTTTCCATGGTGAGACGAAATTATTTCATCGCCGAGGAATTGCAACACGGAAAGAGAGGGGCGAGGGGAAGGTGATGGAGGTGATGGAGGTTATGAGGTTATGAAGGTTATGAAGGTTATGAAGTTGATTGCGCTCGGCTTCGCCGAAAGTATTTTTGAAAAACTCTTTCGCGGAGCGAAACGCAAAGAACCTCCATAACTTCATAACTCCATCACTTCATCACCTTCCGCCTTCCCGCGAAACGCCGCCCGCGCGCTTGCCAAGCGGCGCGGCGAAGCGTATGATGCGCAAAATTTTTTCTATGAAGACATTCGCGGAACTCGGGCTGCCCGAGAACATTTTGGAAACGGTGACGAAAATCGGCTACAAGGAGCCGACGCCGATTCAGGAACAGGCGATTCCCGCCGCGCTCGCGGGGCGCGACGTCATCGGCGCCGCGCAGACGGGCACGGGAAAAACCGCCGCCTACGCGCTGCCGACGCTCGCGCGGCTCGGCGAAGCGAAGCCGTTCCCGCGCTGCCTCGTGCTCGTGCCGACGCGCGAGCTCGCGATGCAGGTGGACGAAGCCTTCCGCCGCTTCGCGGAAAATTCCGACGCGCGCATCGCGCTGCTCTACGGCGGCGTGCGCTACGAACAGCAGCTGCGCGCGCTGCGCGACGGCGCGGAAATCGTCGTCGCCACGCCGGGGCGTCTGCTCGACCTGCAGCAGCAGCGCCACGTGGACCTTTCCCGCATCGAGACGCTCGTGCTCGACGAAGTGGACCGCATGCTCGACATGGGCTTCATCGAGGACGTCTCGCGCATCATCCGCCTCTGCCCGAAGGAGCGCCAGACGCTGCTCTTCTCCGCGACGGTGAACAAGACCATCCGCGACATCGCCGACTGGGCGCTGCGCGACCCGCTCGAAATCGACGTGCGCACGGGAACGCTGACCGCCGACACGATTTCGCACGCGATCTACCCGATCGCCGGCTATCAGAAATACGATCTGCTGCTCGCCCTGCTCGAGCGCACGCGCTACAAAAGCGTCATCGTCTTCACGCGCACGAAGCGCGACGCCGACCGCATCACCGAATGGCTCGAAGCGAACAAGATCGCCGTCGCCACGATGCACGCCGACCGCACGCAGAAGGAACGCACGGCGGCGCTGCAGGGCTTCCGCGACGGCAGGTTCAACGTGCTCGTCGCGACGGACATCGCCTCGCGCGGGCTCGACATTTCCGGCGTCTCGCACGTCATCAACTACAACGTTCCCGAGCACCCGGAGGACTACGTGCACCGCATCGGACGCACCGGCCGCGCGGGCGACGAGGGCGAGGCGTTCACGCTGTTTTCGCCGGACGAGCTGCTGCAGCTCCAGGCGATTGAGCGCCTGCTCAACAAGACCATCGAGCGCAAGAAGCTCGAAGGCTTCGCGTACCGCCAAGAACCGCTGATGCTCCTGCCCGCGGGCGCCGGCGCGAAACCGAAGAAACGCCGCAACCGCTGACGCGTTCCCGCCGCGCGCGGGCGCACTTTTCCGTTCAATCCAAGCCTTTTTCCGCGATGTCCGTTTTTTCCTCCGTCAACGTCGAACTCGGCGAGCGCGCCTACCCGATCCGCATCGGCGCCGATCTGGGCGGCGAGCTCGCGGCGTTTCTGCAGCGCTACGCCGACGCGAGCCGCCCGGTCGCCGTCGTGACCTGCCCGGCGCTCCCGCGCGCGCATCCGGAGCTTTTCCGCCGGCTCGCTCCGCTCGCGCGCGTCGTCGTCGAGACCTCGACGGACGGCGAGACGGCGAAGACGGCGGACGAGCTTTTCCGCGTCTGGGAAACCCTCGCGCGGGAACGCGTGGACCGCTCGGGCGTCGTCGTCGCGGTCGGCGGCGGCGTCGTCGGCGATCTGGCGGGCTTCGCGGCGGCGTCCTTTCTGCGCGGAATCGATTTCGTGCAGGTGCCGACGACGCTTCTCTCGATGGTGGACAGCTCCGTCGGCGGGAAGACGGGCATCAATCTTTCGGCGGGGAAAAATCTCGTCGGCGCGTTCTACCAGCCGCGCGCGGTCTTCGCGGACATGGCGCTGCTCGCGACGCTCCCGCCGCGCGAATTCGCCGCGGGCATGGCGGAAGTCGTCAAATACGGGTTGCTCGGCGACGCGGCGCTTTTCGCGGAGCTGGAACGCGCGGGCGCGCTCGCGTGGGATTCGCCGGAGCTGCCGGGCGTCGTGCGCCGCTGCTGCGAAATCAAGGCGGCCGTCGTCGCCTCCGACGAACGCGAAACCGCGGCGGAAAACGGCCGCGCGCTGCTGAATCTGGGGCACACTTTCGGGCACGCGGTCGAAAAAGTCGCCGGCTACGGCGAATATCTCCACGGCGAGGCGGTCGCGATCGGGCTCGTCGCCGCCGCGCTGCTTTCCGAAGAGCTCGGCGTCGCCGCCGCGGGAACGCTCGTCCCGCGCACGCGCGCGCTGCTCGAAGCGAACGCGCTGCCGACGAAACTGCGCGCGCCGCTGCCGCTCGACGCGCTGACGGGCGCGATGACGTCGGACAAGAAAGTGCGCGCGGGGCGGCTCCGCTTCGTGCTCATGCACGCCGTCGGCGAGGCCTTCACGGCGGGCGACGTTCCCGCGGAGCTCGTCGAAGCCGTCTGGCGCAAGCTGCTCTGACGCGCCGCCGCGCAAGAAAATTTTGCATAGAATCTCATAATCATAAAACGTTTCCCATGAAATACGCTTTTTGCATTTGCGCCGTTCTGTTTGCCTGTTTGTTTAGCGGTTGCCTTCTTCGCGACAGCTTCGACAACGAAAAATCTTCTTACCTCATTGACGAAAAATCTTCTTACCTCATTGACAGTAACCCTCGTGGGCTTCGTGTAACAATTGATGACATCGAGCTTGGAATCACTCCCTGTAAGTATGAGTTTTCAAATCAGACTCCTGTTTCCTCGATTTCCTGGGTGAAAGTTTACCCTCCAACGAAACAGCAACTAAAAACTTATAGCGAAGAAAATCTCTTTGTACCGCACAACTCCCCAAACGAAAACTATCCATTCCTATCCGCCCAGAAACGGAACGTTGTTTTTCCAATTCATCGAAAGTGAATACAACATTCCCAAAACGGATGAAGAACGAGAATGGGTCAAGCGTGCCCTAGAAGAAGATTCTTTGGAACTTAGAAGAACACAAGAATTGAGAGAAGCGCTCCTAGAAAAAATTCTCTCTTCTGGCAAATAAAAGGATTCAAAAATATTTAGTGCCAAGAAACTTTTACTACAAAGAGCATCTTGGCATTTTTTATGCACGGGAAAATTTCATCATGACACATCATAAGCACGAGAACACCGCTCAGCCCTCCGCCGCGAAAAAACCGCATTTCCCGACGCCGCCGTGGGAGAAGAACACGCATCCCAAGGCGCCCGAGTCGGACGCGACCGTTCCCGTCTCGCCGGAAGAAACCGACGAACAGGCGAATCCCGCCGAGTGCGAGGAGCCCGTCGTCGCGGACACGCCCGAGGAAGCCGCCGCCGCGGAAAACGCCGCGGAGCCGGAGGCCGCTCCCGAGCCGGAAGCCGCGGCGCCCGCCGAGGAAGAGCCCTCTCCCGCTCCCGAGGAAGAGAAAAAGTCCGCCGAAAAGAGCGCCGGGAACGGCATCAGCTACACCGACGTCGGCGCCGCGTTTCTCAAGGTTCAGGCGGAAAACACGAAGCTGAAGGCGGAGCTCGAACGCGCCAAGGACGCCTACGCGCGCGCCGTCGCCGATTTCGACAACTACCGCCGCCGCACCAACGAGGAAAAGCCCAAGACCGCCAACTACGCCAAGGGCGAGCTCGCGAAGGACATTTTCCCCGTGCTCGACAATTTCAGACTCGGCATCGAGGCTGCGGAAAAACAGCATCCCGAAGCGAAAAGCATCACCGAAGGCTTCGCGATGATCGCCGCGCAGCTCAAGAACGCGCTCGCGAGCCACAACGTCGTCGAGATCAATCCCGTCGGTCGGCCTTTCGATCCGAACGAGCACGAATCGCTCACGAGCCAGCCGTCGGCGGACGTTCCCGAGGATCACGTGATTTTCGTGCACCGCGTCGGCTACAAGATCGGCGACCGTCTGCTGCGCCCCGCGAGCGTCGTCATCTCCGCGGGCCCGGCGGCGTGAACGCGCGGACGCGGAGCGGTCGGCAACCGAAGACCCGGAAGCGGTTCGGAGCGTTTTTTCCCCGAGGAAAAAACTTTCTGAAAACAAGTTTTCCGGTAATCTCCGGTCACCCGTCACCGGCTTCCGTCCACCATTCTTTCAGCCTTTAACCTTTCAAAAATGTCCGAAGATTTTTACAAGCTGCTCGGCGTCGAGAAAACCGCGACCGCCGACGAAATCAAGAAAGCCTACCGCAAGCAGGCGATGAAGTACCACCCGGACCGCAATCCGGGCAACAAGGAGGCGGAGGAGATGTTCAAGAAAGTCTCCAACGCCTACGAGGTGCTTTCCGACCCGCAAAAGCGCGCGACCTACGACCAGTACGGCCCCGCCGCGTTCGAAAACGGCGGCATGGGAGGCATGGGCGGAATGGGCGGCGCGGGATTCCGCGACGCGAGCGACGTGTTCCGCGAATTTTTCGGCGGCATGGGCGGCGGAGGCGGCATCTTCGAGAGCTTCTTCGGCGGCGGCGCGGGAGCGGACGAAGAGGACAACCGCGGGAACGACCTGCGCTTCGACCTCGAAATCACGCTCGAAGAGGCCGCGCGCGGCGTCGAAAAGACGATCAAATACAAGCGCCACACCCATTGTTCCGCCTGCAAGGGAACGGGCGCCGAGCCCGGCACGAGCCGCAAGACCTGCCCGACCTGCAAGGGGCGCGGCCAGGTCATCCGCCGCTCCGGATTCTTCCAGATGCAGCAGCCCTGCCCGACCTGCCGCGGCACGGGCAAAGTCATCGAAAAGCCCTGCGCGAAATGCAACGGTTCGGGGCTCGAAGTCGAGGCGCGCACGCTCGTCAAGCGCATCCCGCCGGGCGTCGCCACGGGAACGCGTCTGCGCTCTTCCGGCGACGGCGAAGCCGGTCCGAACGGCGGCGAATACGGCGACCTCTACCTCGTCATTCACGTCAAGGAGCACGAGCTCTTCGAGCGCGAGGGCGACAACCTTTTCTGCACGATTCCGATCAAGTTCACGCTCGCGGCGCTCGGCGGCACGCTCGCCGTCCCGACGCTCACGGGGCGCGCGGATCTGAAGATTCCCGCGGGAACGCAGAACGGCACGACTTTCCGGCTGCGCGGCATGGGCATGCCCAATCTGCGCGGCGGCTCCAAGGGCGACGAATTCGTGCGCATCGAAATCGACGTGCCGAAGAATCTTTCCTCCGAGCAGAAGGAAAAGCTCCAGGCCTTCTCCGAATCCTGCGGCGACAAGGAAAAGCCGATCTCCGAATCTTGGATGGAGAAATTCAAAAATCTCTTCAAATAAGCCCGCGGTTCCGACCGCGCCGAAGCGTTCCCGCGAAGCCGTCGTTTCGCGGGAACGCTTTTTTTCGCGGACCGCGGGAACGCTCCCGTCAGGAGAAGAAGTCGAACTCGCCCTGGAGGTGGTCGCGGAATTTCTTCGCGCTCGTGCTCGCGGCGACGAGGTCGAGAATTTCCGCGCGCGCGAACGCCGGGTGCTCGCACATGTTCACGAGCAGCTCCGCGGCGGCGATCGCGTCGTAGAGCGCGCAATGGTAGCGGGCGCGGTTTTTCGGGCAGAAGCGGCGCGCGGTCGCCTCGACGCGCTCGCCGATTTCGAAGCGCTCGACGAGCGTGCCGAGCTTGTGCGAACGCTCGTGCGGGAACCACGTCTTGGCGATGCGGCAGGTGTCGATCCACGGTCCCCACGAGTTCACGGGCGGATTGCCGACGATGGAAAAATCCGGCACTTTCCCGGGAACGCTCCACACCGTCGCGAGCATGCCGATTTCCGCCGGCGCGTGGTGCGAACCGAAAAGCCCGCTGCGGCGCAGCCCGGAAAAGACGTTCCAGTCGTTTTCCACGGGCGCGAGCCCCGCGACGTCTTCGTCGAAGATGCCGTGGACGTCCGACTCGTCCGCCGGGATCGGCGCGGAGACGCCGCAGAGCCGCGTGCGCGCGTCGATGACCTTGCCCCCGAGCAGCGTCGCGAAGCCGTATTCGACGATGCCGGAAACGGCGGAGCCCTCGAAGTCCAGAATGTGAATGGGAACGTTTTGCCAGAACATGACGGGAAAGAAAAATCGTGAGAGCGGGAGCGGGCACGCCGCGCGGTTCAGGAGAGCAGCTCTTCGTAGTCGCGGATGACGGGAACGCCGGCGGCGAGCAGCCGTTCCCGCGACTGGTGCGCGTGCCCGCCGTGGTCGATGAGCACGCACCGCACGCCCATCGCGCGCGCGGTTTCGACGTCGTGCAGCGTGTCGCCGACGTAGAGCACGTATTCCGCGGGAAGGCCGATTTTCTGCAGGTGTCCGGGCGCGCGGTAGGATTTGTCGTGCGCGAAAATGTCGTCGTTCCCGCTCAGCCGAACGAAATATTTTTCGAGATCGTGCTCGGCGATGATCGTCGTGAGGTAGTCGTGGCGATAGGCGGAAAGCACGGACTGCGTGATCCCGCGCGCGTGCACGGCGTGAATGAAACGGCGCGCGCCTTTCTGCAGCGTGCATTCGAGGCGCTTCGACTCGTAGTGCGCCATGAACTCGACGCTCATCGCCTCGAACGCCGTGCGCGACGTGTCGAAGCCGAGCGCGCGATAGACGTCGATCACCGGGAAACTGAAAATGCGCTGGTAGGTCGCGACGTCGATCGGCGGCCTGCCGATCTTCGCGAGCAGCAGGTCGAGCGACTCCATGCACAGCCACAGGTCGTCGAGCAGCGTGCCGTTCCAGTCCCAGACGACGTGGCGGAAATCCTTGAGCGAAATCTTCATGATGCGTTTGAGGAAATGATTTTTTCGACGACGAGCTGCGCGAGCGCGAGCCCGAAGGCGCCGGTGACGAACGCCGCCGTGCCCGGGCGCGGACGCCCGCCGGCGGGAGAAATCATCTGCGGGAACGCGGCGGCGTCGAGCGGAGCGGGCCCGCGCGAAAGCTCCCGCGAAAACACGACGGGAACGCCGAGCTTCGTCCCGCCTTTCGGAAAACCGTGGCGGGAACGCAGCTCGCGGCGGACGAATTTCAGCAGCGCGTCGCCTTCCGCGTCCGCGAGGTCGCCGACTTCGACGCGCGTCCCGTCGAGCTTGCCCGCGCAGCCGCCGGAAGAGACGACCAGCGTTCCCGCCGCGACGCACGCCGCGATCAGCGCCGCCTTGTTCGCCGCGCCGTCGATCGCGTCCGCGACAAGGTCGAAACGCCCGCGGCGCTCCGCAAAAAACGCGGGAGCGGAATCCCGCGTGAGAAAAATCTTCTCCACGAAAACCGCGCATTCCGGGCTGATCGCGCGGACGCGCTCGGCGAGCGCCTCCGCCTTGGCGCGCCCGTACGCGCCGTCCAGCGCGTGAAGCTGTCGGTTCGTGTTCGTGATCTGGATTTCGTCCATGTCCGCGAGCGTCAGATCGCGCACCCCGCTGCGCGCGAGCGCCTCGCACGCCCACGAACCGACGCCGCCGAGCCCGACCAGACAGACGCGGGCGCGCGCGAGCTTCGCGAACGCCTCGCTCCCGTAAAGTCGGGCGACGCCCGCGAAACGCGCACGGAAATCCTCGGAAAAACTTTCCATGCGCCCCATGAAAACACATGCGCGAAAGCGCCGCAACCCCCGACCCCGCGCGCGTTCCCGACCCCGCGGTTTCCGAAACCGAGGGGGAAACGCCGTTCATCCCTTTATTCATCATGTTTTACACGACAAATAAATATAAGTCTGATTTTTAACGCAAAGAACGCGAAGGCTTTGACCGCGAAGTCAAAGGAAGTTTTTAACCGCGAATCGGCGCGAATTCCCGCAAATTTCGGACGGCGTTCCCTTGAAAACGGCGTCACTTCTTTAAAACTCTTTGCGTCTTGGCGTCTTTGCGGGGGAATTTTGCGTTCCCGCGAGAGCTTGCCCGAAAAATTTCCGTGTCCTTCCGTGTTTTCCGTAATCAAAATTTCGGGCTTGCCTCGGTTTCGGAAACCGGGGATAATGCCTCCACAATTCAACATACAATCTGAAATGCTTATGAAAAACACCACAATCATCACAGTTGCCGCTCTCCTCGCCGCGGGAACGGCTTTCGCGAACGCGGAAACGCAGGACGTCGATTTTTCTTCCACGGGAACGACGTACAAGCAGGCTGGCTTCAGAGGCTTCGACTTCAGTCTTTCGCTCGCCAAGGGCAATTGGCTTTCTCTTCCCGAAAGTTCCGGCATCATCGAACTGCCTTCGACGCTGACGCTGAACAGCATTTCTCTTTACGGCGCCAACACGTGGTACAAAATGAACAACTCCAACGGGCTCGGAATCGCGATTTATTCGAAAGGTGCCGCGGAAGACAGCAGCACGTTGTGGACATTCGTCGGCGGCTCGGACTGGAAAACCGACGGGAACGTATCGAATACAACCTCCAGCGTGAACTCTCCCACCACCTTCACTTTCGGGACCAACGGTCTCACGCTCGAAAAAAACACGCTCTACACCGCCGTGTTTTATGCGGGGCAGGCAGCGTTCAACAATCTGACGACTTCCTCCACGCTGACGTCCTCTACCTTCGTCGGGAACGAATACAAAAACACCACGGACTTTTCCTCCGCGACGATCGCCACGGTCGGTCTGATTTACAACGAAAAGACCTCGGGAGGAGTTTTGTACAAAGGAACCAATGAAGCGCTCGGCACCGGAACGCCGAAGGCGAGCTTCAACGTCACCATTCCCGAGCCGTCGGCGTTCGGGCTGTTGGCGGGTTTGGGCGCGCTCGCGCTGGCGGGAACGCGTCGTCGCCGCCGCAAATAAGTTTTCGTTTTTCATAGTGTGTGTTGTCGTTCCCGCGTCGCGATGCGCGGGAACGTTTTTTTGCGGGAAGAACCGCGTCCGCGCGGCGGCGGTTTTTCCGTTTTAAAAGTGGCATAAATTCTGCAAAATGGGAGTTCATTATGTGCGACAACGACGAACAGAAACCGACCGAGGCGACGCCGATTTCGGTCCAGATTCAGAAGGAATTTCTGAAGCAGCGTAAAATCTTTCTTTGGGGCGCGGTCGAAGACGCTTCGGCGCGCGACGTCACTGAAAAACTGCTCTACCTCGAAGCGATCGCGCCGGGCGAGCCAATCACGTTCTACATCAACACGCCGGGCGGCTCGATCACGGCGGGCATGGCGATCTACGACACGATCAAGCTCATCTCCTCGCCGGTGAAGGTCGTCGTCACGGGCATGGCGGCGTCGATGGGCTCGATTCTGCTGAGCGCTCCCGCGAAGGGCAACCGCTTCCTGTACCCGCACGCGCAGGTGATGATTCACCAGCCGCTGATCATGGGGCAGTTTCAGGGGCCGGCGGTGGACATCCACATCCAGGCGCAGGAGATGGAGCGCACGCGCGACGAGCTGAACCGCATTCTCGCCGCGGCGTCGGGCCAGCCGCTCGAAAAGATCACGCGCGACACCGACCGCGACTTTTACCTGAACGCGCAGGAGGCGATCGCCTACGGGCTCGCCGACGCGATCGTCGAACCCGAAGGCGCCGCGCCGAACGCGGCGGGAACGGCCGCCGGCGCCGCTCCGCGCAAGGGCAAGAAAAAATAATCCGACGAAAACCCCGCCGCCGCGCCGCTTTCAACGCATTCCCGCCATGAAACTCTCCCGCACGCTTTCACGCCGTCTCGCGCTTTCCGCGCTGCTCTTCGTTCCCGCCTTCGCGCTCGCCGCCGACGCGGGAACGCCGCCCGTCGCGCCGACGGTCGCCGCGCCCGCCCCCGAGACGCCGCGCTACACGACGACGCGGGAGATGCAGGACGACGTCCGCCTCACGCGCTTCTGTCTCGACCGTTTCCACATTTCGCAGAAGAAGACGGACGCGACGGACATGCGGCAGGTCATCAGAAACTTCTTCGCGCAGCTCGATCCTTCGCGCAGCTTCTTCCTGCAGAGCGACTACAAGCTGGCGTGCGCGCGCTTCGAAAAAGTCCTGCCCGACTATCTGAAGAACGGCAGCATGACCGCCGCCTTCGGGATTTACGAGATTTTCGAAAAGCGCGTCGCCGAGCGCGTGGACCGGGCGCGGGAACGCCTCGCGCGCGGCTTCGACCTCGCGAACGGCGATTCGCTGAAACTCAACCGCAAGGACGAGCCCTGGTGCGCGACCGACGCCGAGCTGGACGCGTTCTGGGAAAAACGCCTCACGAACGACCTCATCAACGAACTGATCGGCGGCGGAAAATCCGGCGGCGAAGACGCGGCGGACGAAGCCGGCGAGGACGCCGAGCCCGACCTTTCCGAAGCCGCCGTGCGCGCCGCCTGCGAAAAAATCGCGAAGCGCTACGAAAAGTTCCGCAAGAATCTCGTGCTCGAGCCCTGGGAAATCGAAGAGATGTTCCTCAACGCGCTCACCGCGCAGTTCGATCCGCACACGACGTTCTTCCCGAAGGAGTCGATGGAGGACTTTCAGATTTCGATGCGCAATTCGCTCTGCGGCATCGGCGCCGTGCTCTACGACGACGAAGGCTACTGCACGGTGCGCGAAATCATTCCCGGCGGGCCCGTGGACCGCTCCGGCAAATTCTCCGTGGGCGACCGCATCATCGCCGTCGGCTCGGGAACGGACGATTCCGTCGCGCTGACGGACGTCGTCGGCATGCGCCTCAACCGCATCGTGCGGATGCTGCGCGGGAAGAAAGGCGAGACGGTGCGCCTGCTCGTCGAATCCGGCAGCGATCACGGCGACCGCAAATACATTTCCCTCGTCCGCGACGAGGTGAAGCTGACCGAACAGCTCGCGACCGCGAAGCTCATCAGCGTTCCCGCCGAAACGGCGGACGCGGCGGCTCCCGCGGCGGACGTTCCCGTCGGCGTCATCAATCTGCCCGCCTTCTACGGCAAAGACCGCACCGACGCGCAGGCGTTCAGCACGACCGAAGACGTAAAGGAGCTGCTCGGCAAGCTCAAGGGCGCGGGCGCGGGCGCGATCGTGCTTGACCTCCGCGACAACGGCGGCGGCTATCTCAACGAAGCCGTCGATCTGACGGAGCTCTTCGTCGGCTCCGGCGAGCCCGTGCTGCAGGTGCGCGGCGCGGCGGGCAGCGACGCGAACGTGCTGCGGACGGGGCGCAAGACGCTCTTCGACGCGGCGAAGCACATCTTCACGACGACGCTTCCGGAATGGAACGGCCCGCTGGTCGTGCTCGTCTCCAAGGCGAGCGCGAGCGCGAGCGAGATCGTCGCCGGCGCGCTGCGCGACAACCGCCGCGCCGTCATCGTCGGCGACGCGCAGACGCACGGCAAGGGCTCCGTGCAGGAAATCGTCCCGTTCAGCTACCTTGTGGACGACGAGGCGCAGAAGGCGTCCATCAAGATCACGCGCAGCAAGTGGTACGCGCCTTCGGGCGATTCGATCCAGCTCAAGGGCGTCGCGGCGGACATCCGCGTGCCGACCGTGTACAGCGTGTTCCCGATCTCGGAAAGCGACCTGGACAACCCGCTCCCGTGGGACTCGATTCCCTCCGTGCTCGACGAAAGCCGCCCGCAGCCGGGCTGGCTCGCCGCGCCCGTCTCGCCGGAGCTCATCGCCGCGCTCGACGACGCAAGCCGCCGCCGCCAGGCGGAGCTGCCCGAGTTCGTCACGCACGGGCGCGCGATCTCGTGGTGGGAACGCGCCGAAAAGGACAGGACCGTCCCGCTCGACATCCGGGAACGCATCGAACGGCGCGCCGCCGACAAGGCGTTCGTCAGGACGATCCGCGACGAATACGAGGCTTTCGCCGAGAACGATTTCCGCTCCGAGGAAATCCGGCTCGATTCCGCCGTCGAAGCGGAAAAAAGCGGCGACGACGCGAAGACGAAGGGCTTTTCGCTCTCGAAGCGCCGCGGCTCGAAGCTGCTGCCGCAGTCCGGAAAAAACGCCGACGCGGAGGAAAAGGAAGATCCCGAATACGACGTCGTGCTGCGCGAAGCCGCGCGCATCGCCGCCGACTGGGCGCGCAGCCTGAACCGCGTCCCCGCCGACGCGAACTGAGCGGAAGATTTCGGGAACGCGGGACGGATTCACGCGTCGCTTGCCTGACGTTTCCTCGAAATCCGCCTGCGCAAACGTCCCTTTAAGCTTTCTTCGCGGAGCCGGACGACTTCCGCGCCAGGTCGTTGCGCTTGCCCTGCACGACGCGGATCTCCTCCTCCGAAACCGCGACGCCGCGGGAACGCAGATGCTCCGCGACCATGCGCCGCACCAAATCGCAAATCCCCGAATAGCCGTTTTCCCGCGCGAACGCCGAAAACTTCTCCGCCAGCTCCGGCGTAAGCGTGAGGAGGACTTTTTTGTTTTTCATTACGGGAACGCTAATCACTTAGGTGGGCTAAGTTAAGGCGAAAAGGCCCGGATGCAAATTTTTCGTTGACATAAATTATCCATGTTTCAAACTTAAATTATCAATGTCGGATTCGTCTCAACAGATTCTTCTCGAACTTCCCGCGCCTCTTCTCAAAAAGCTCGGGAACGCTCCCGCGAAAAAAAATCCTCGAGCTCGTCGAAAAATTCGTCGAAGCGAAAAACTCCGTCGGAACCGAATCTCGAAACGCGAACGAAATTCGAAAATCTTTTCCCAACCAAAGCAAATCATGAAAAAATCAGCACTCATCTCAAAATCACTCGCTTCTCTCGGCGTTTTTGCGCTCGCGGGTTGCGCGTCCATCGTCAGCAAGAGCGAATATCCCGTCGCCATCGATTCCAAGCCGAGCGGCGCGGAATTCACCGTAACGAACCGCGACGGGGTCGTCGTACATCGCGGCGAAACGCCGGAAACGATCACGCTTCCGGCGGGAGCGGGCTTCTTCCAGTCGCAGCGTTACACGATCGAGCTGGAACACGAAGGCTGCAAAGCGCGCACCGCCGTTTTGGACACGTCCATGGACGGCTGGTACATCGGCAACATTGTTTTCGGCGGGCTCATCGGCTTGCTGATCGTCGATCCCGCGACGGGCGCGATGTGGAAGCTCCCCGAAAGCGTCAAATACGAGCTCAAGCCCGAAAAGAAAAACTCAAGTGCACGAACGACGGCTCGGCACGAATCATCCGCTGCGAAATAACCAGACATGAAAAGCATGAAAAATTTATTGCTGAATTTCGCGTTCTTGGGCGCGGCGACGTGCGCCTTCGCCCAAGAAAAAGTTTACGACGACGAAATCGACGCTTCGTCCGTTTCGGGAACGCTCGATCGCCCCAACGCCATCGGCGTGAAACCGTTTTTCGCGTTGGGACTCGAAGACCTTTACAGCAACGTCTCCGAAAAGGTCGATCTCTATGGTCTCAACTTCGACTACACGCGCGCGCTCGTGGACGGGCGCTCCGGCTCCGTGGAGCTGGTCGGACTTTGCGGATTCGGTTACGGCGAAGGAAGTTTCTCCTATTACGATTACGGCTCTTACTACTATCATTACAACAAAGCCGAATTCTACCTTTATTCCATGAATTTCGCGGCGGGGTTGAACTTCCGTCTGAAGTTCGGCGAAGCGGCCTCGATTTACGTTGGTCCGCGCTTGGGCGTGAACATGTTGAGCGTCCGCTGCGAAGACGGCGGGAGCGAAGAAACGGCGACTTCCTTTGGCGCGCTTTACGGCGGTGAGCTCGGTCTCGAATTTCATCTCGCTCCGGACGGGACCGCCTCGCTTGCGTTCGCGGTAGATTATCTCGCTTCCACGGCGACGCCCGAATTCGACGAAGAATTCGAAGGCGAGCTGGACGCTCAATCGTGGCTGTATTTCTGCGTCGGCATGAAATTCCGCTTCTGAGCATATCGTCGGCACGCCGGCAGACTTTCAATTCGTCGCCGGTTCCGCGCATCCCCGGGCTTTCGCCCGGGGTTTCTTTTGGAACAGTCCCGCAGAGAATCTGGAGGCAGAATCCGCAAACGGGAACGCGCGAGCGTCGCGCGGCGAAAGCTCGCACGCGGAGAAATCGCCCGCCGCGGGAACGAAGACAGGAATGTCTTCGCCCCAAGCGGGTTAAAAAAGCTTAGAGCTTAAGGGTTAAAGCTTAAAGGGAAGTTTGTGTCTGCGGCTCGATGAAGCGGCAGGTGAGCGAAGCGTGGAGTCATGCCGCCTCTCCTTTAAAACTTTTCTTTAACCTCCTTTGGCTTCGCGGTCTTTCTTCGCGCCTTTACGTCTTGGCGGGAGAAGGATTTCGAAGGGCAACCGAGACGGTTACCCTCCTTTTCGTGGAATTCGTGCAATTCGTGGATAAAAAATCTGCGCGAATCTGCGAAATCTGCGGGAGAAAAATTTGTTCTGGCGGATTTCGACGAAGCGGCAGGAATGCCGCCTCTCCCCCTAAATAACTTTTCTTCAACCTTCTCTGACTTCGCGGTTTTTCTTCGCGCCTCGGCAAGGAAAGGCGCTGGCGGGAATCAGAAATCGACGCCTTTGACGAGGCGGCGGACGACCTTGCGGCCCGTCATCGCTTCGTACCAGGCGACGCAGGGCGCGGGAACGCGCATTTCCGCGAGCAGCTCGTCGAACGCCTGGACGCGCGTCTTCAGCTTGCCCGCGAGCGGGTGAAGCACGAAGGAAAGGTCGCGCGGACGCGTTTCCGCCGCGCCGGGAACGTCGGCGTAGCAGGCGCGCTTCACGAGCTTTTCCGCGGGAAGTCCGAAATGCCGCGCGATGCGTTCGCAGATTTCGAAGCGCGAGAGCGCATCGCCGCCGACTGGGCGCGCAGCCTGAACCGCGTCCCCGCCGAAGCGAACTGAGCGGCGCGTCCGCGGCGCGAAGCCCGAAACGGGGTTTGCGTTCCCGCGGGAGCGCGCGTAGCATCGTGCGCATGAAAATCGACTCCGCGATTCCTTTCGTCGCGTTTCTGACCCTTTGCGCCGTTCCCGCGCGGGCGGACACGTTTTCCGTCTGCGACGAAAACGATTTCTGGGGGCATTGGTCGGACAAATACTACACGAACCACAGCCGCCTCGCCTATACGCACGACGCCGCCGACGCGCCCGGGCGGCATTACTTCTTTTCCGTCGGGCAGGAAATGTACACGCCCGCGGCGCGCTACGTCGAGACTCCGCCGAAGGACGACCATCCCTACTCCGCGTTCCTCTACGCGTCCGCCGGGCTCGCGGAAACGCGCGACGACCGTCTGCTCTTCGCCGCGGAGCTGCAGCTCGGCGTCGTCGGGCCTTCCGCGCTCGGCGAGGAGATCCAGGACGGCTATCACCGCATCATCGGCGCGGACCGCTATTCCGGCTGGGATTCGCAGGTGAAGGACCAGCCCGGCGTCAACCTGCTCTGCGAACAGCGCGGACGCTTCATGCTTTCGGGTCGGCTCGGCGAAGGCTTCGCGGCGGATCTGATCGTGCGCGGCTTCTGTTCGCTCGGCACGGTGCGCACGCAGCTTTCCGGCGGCGCGCAGGCGCGCTGGGGCTACGGTCTGCCGCGCGATTTCGGCTGGGCGCCGATGCGGCAGAGCACGTCGCTCGCGCTCGCGCCCGGCGTTCCCGCGAGCCTCTACGTCTTCGCCGACCTGCAGGCGGACGCGATCGCCTACGACGCGACGCTCGGCGGCGAGCTTTTCCGCGACCACGATTCCGACCTGTGCGCGTATCCGTTCGCGGCGGAAGCCTCGATCGGCGTCGGCGCCTCGTTCGGCGGCTGGTCCGCCGTATTCTTCCAGTCGTTCCGGACGCGCGATTTTTCCTCCGCGGATCACCGCGTCTTCGCGTTCGGCGGCTTCCGCGTTTCGTATTCATTTTAAAACTACGTCCGCATGAACCTCAGCGATTTTCTGCTCATCGACGCCTCTTCGCCCGCGTGCGCGGTCGTCGCCCTGCTCGGGGAAGACGGCGCGTCCTGGCGCGCGTTCGAGACGTCCGCCGCTCCCGCGCTGGAAGGCGTCTTCGCGGCGGCGGAACGCGTCCGCCCGCGTCTCGACGCGGCGGGCTTTCTTTTCTGCGAAGGCCCCGGCTCGATTCTCGGCATCCGCGTCGCCGCCGCCGCGATCCGCGGCAGGCTCGCGCTCGGCGCGCGCGTTCCCGTGCTCGCGTTCGGCAGTCTGCACCTCGCGGCGGCGCTGCTGCTGCGCGCGAATCCGCGGGAACGCGACTTCACGCTCGTCGCCGAATCGCGCATGAACGCGTGGAACGTGCTGCGCGTCCGCGACGGCGCGCCCGAACCGGATTTCCGCGAAGCGCGCACGCCGGAGCTCGCCGCCGCCGTCGCGGGAACGGTCTTCGCGTTCCCGCATCGCCGTTCGGCGCCGCCGCTTGAATGCGCGCCGTTGGACGTCCCGTCGCTGCTGCGCGCCGATCCCGCGGTCTTCGCGGAAACGCCTTCGCTGCTGCGCGACCGCGGCGACGCGCCCGACGCCGTGAACACCGCGACGCCCGCGGGCTACGCCAAATGGACGCCCGGACGCCACCGCGCGTGAGCGGAAAGAACCGGACGCCCGAGACCTGAGGCGCGCAAAAAAAAAGCGTTCCCGCGGAATCGACCGCGGGAACGCTTTTTGCGAAAAGGAAACGCGACTTACGCGGAAGCCTTTTCGGACGCCTGTTTCTGCGCCTTGAGGAATTCCTCCTCGTTCACCTTCGTGTAGAGCTTCGACTCGACGATCTCCATCAGGTAGTCGCGCGCGAGCGAGAAGCCGTACTGCTTGATCATCAGGTCGTTGTTCTTGACGAGGTTTTCTTCCGCCGTCCTGGCGTTTTCGAGCGCCTTCGTCTTTTCCTCGCTGTCGGGCATCTTCGCGACGGAATCCTTGTACGCGACGAGCTGGCGGCGCAGGTTGTGCATCACCTGGACGTTGTGGCGGAACTGTTCGTTCGCTTCCGCGCCCGGAATTTCCGAAATGAGACGGAACTTGTCGTCGCCCTTCACGAGCAGATGGTCCGCGGGAACGTTCGCGTCGTTCTTCGCCGCCGCGTATTCCTCTTCGGTGAGCTTGAGGAAGATGCGCGTCTTGAGCACCTGGTGCAGGTAATCGCGCGTCAGCGAGTAGCCGTAGGCCTTCGCCATCGCCTGGTTGTTTTCGTCGAGCTTCTTGCCGATTTCCTTGATCTTCGCGAGAGCCGCCTTGCGTTCTTCTTCCGTGAGCGCGGTCTTCGCGCGCTGGTCGAGCTCGACCATCATCTGGCGCTGGCGCTGCACGAGCTGCACGTTCTGAATGAACTGCGTGTTCGCCTCGGCTGTATTGATCGTGGAAACGTGGATGAACTTCTGACCGTTCTGCTCGATGAAATCGAGGGCTGTGTTGTCTGCCATGTCTGTTTTGTCTGGTTGGGTTTTAGAAAAAAATCATTTCGCCTCGTCCGCGATCGCCGATTTCGCGTCGGCGCGCAGCGCCTCTTCCTCGGCGGCCTTCTGCGCCTTGAGGAATTCCTCCTCGTTGACCTTCACGTAGAGCTTCGCCTTGGCGATCTCCATGTAGTAATTGCGCGCGACCGAGTAGCCGTAGGCTTCGACCATCTTCTTGTTGTTCTCGTCGAGAGCCGTCTTGCCCTTTTCGAACTCTTCCTTGAGCGCGTCCTTTTCCGCGCCTTCGGGCATGTTCGCGAGCGCCTTGTCCATCTGCACGAGGCGGTTGCGCAGCGCGATCATCTTCTGGACGTTGAGCTGGAATTCCGCGCACGCGCGTTCGGGCGCGATCACGGAAATGCGCTGGAACTTGTCGTCGCCCTTCACGAGCAGATCCTTGTCCGCCTTGATTTCGGGATTCTTCTTGGCGGCGTCGTACTCCTCGTCGGTGAGCTTCAGATAAAGCACCGTCTCCACCGGCAGGTGGATGTAGTCGCGGGAAATGGAATAGCCGTAGGCCTTCGCCATCGTCTGGTCCGCCTTCTTCAGCTCTTCCGTGAGCTCGTTGATCTTTTCGTCGGTCGCCGTCTTTTCCGCTTCCGTGAACGCGATCTTCTTGTGCTCGTTCAGGGTGATGAGCGTCTGGCGCAGCTGATTCATGATGCCGACGTTCTTCGTGAACTCGTCGTTGGCGGCGGCGGTCGGCAGCGAGGCGACGAGAATGAACTTCTGACCGTTCTGCTCGATGAAGTCGAACTTGCTTTCGTTCGCCGAAGCTTCGGCGGCGGGAGCGGCGGTTTCCGGTTTGGCTTCCTCGGAAGCGAAAAGCGACGTCGAAGCGAGGACGGACGCGAGGAAGAACAAGGTTTTACTGATTTTCATAAGGGATGATTTTGAATTGATGAATTCGTTTTTAAGGTAAACTTTTCAAACGCCCGATTCAAGAGGAAACGGGCATTTCGCAGTAATCAGCGTTCCCGCCGAAAAAATTTGTCTGAAATTCCCGCGCCGCCGAAAAGCGGTCTCCCGCCGCCGCGGCTAAAAAAAACACTGCCGCGGGGACGCTTTTTCGTCTAAGCTTGAAAGTCGCGCGCGTTCGGACGCGCCTCCTTCCATGAACTTTCCTCGACGAAAAATTTTCTTTCTCGGACTCGCGGCGGCGGGAACGCTCCTGCTCGCCGGCTCGGGAACGCTCTTTTGGCTCGCGCGGCGCGAAATCCGCGCGGGAACGTTCGTCGTCTCGGCGCCGCGGATCACGCCCGACGCGGCGACGGACGCGGCGCGCGGCGTTCCCGTCGGCGCGCCCGTGGAAATCTCCGCCGACGCGGAAACGCACTTCGGGCTCGAGCCCGCGCTGCGCCTCGAGTTCTCCCTGCCCGAAGGCCTCGAAGCCGCCGATCGCGTCGAGCAGGAAACGTCGCGCCTCGGACCGCTCCGCCGGACGCGTCTGCGCTTCGCGCTGATTCCGCTCGCGGCGGGCGACTTCGCGGACGCCTCGTTCACGGTCGAAGCGCGGGAGAAGGATTCCGGCGCCGCGCGGCGCGTTTCCGTCGCGCTGCCCGCGATCCGCGCCGTGCTGCCCGAAAGCGCGCCCGACGCGCCGCTCGCGCTCGTCTCGGAATTCGGCGGGGACGCCGACGACGCGTTCCCGCGCGCGCTTTTCGCGCTCGGCGCGGCTGCCGCCGTCCTGCTCGGAGCCTCCGCGTTCTTCGTTTTCCGCCGCCGGCGGCGCCGCGCGTCCGCGCCTCCGGAAATCCCGCCGTGGACGCGCGCCGAAAGCGAACTCGCGGCGCTGCGCGTCGAACTCGACGCCGGGCGCATCGGCTCGGTCGCCGCGGTCGCGCGCCTTTCGGACATCGTCCGCCGCTATCTCGCGCGGCGCTTCGGGCTTTCCGCCGACGCGATGACGTCGCAGGAATTCTTCGTTTCGATGGAAAAGCCGGACAGCCCGTTCCCGCCGGAGCAACGGCGTTTTCTGCGCGAATTTCTGAACGCCGCCGACCTGGTGAAATTCGCCGGGCTCGCCGCCGGGCGCGAGCGCACGGACGCCGCCATCGCGCGCGCGGGAACGCTCGTCGCCGAGACGACGCCGCCGCCCGCCTCCGAAAAATCCGCATCCGCGCCCGCCGCGAAGCCTTCGCCGCGCGCCGTCTCCCGCCATGGAAAACTTTGAACTGCAGTTCCCCTGGGCGCTCGCCCTGCTCGTACCGCTCGCGGCGTGCCTCGCGCGCCAGCTTCTGAAACGCGAGCCCGCGCTGCGGATTCCTTCGCTCGCGCGCTTCCGCGAAGCGGGAACGCCGACGCGCCGCCTTTCGCCCGCGCGGCTCGTTCCCGCGCTCTTCTACGCCGCGGCGGGCGCGCTGCTGATCGTCGCGCTCGCGGGACCGCGCTTTTCCGCGGGGGAAATCCGCCGGCGCGCCGAGGGCACGGACGTCATGCTCGCCGTCGATCTTTCGGACTCGATGGCGGCGTTCGATCCCGCGAAGACGCTGCGCACGGACGAGGAAATCGCCGCCGCGCACCGCCGCGGAGAAACGAAGCGCCGCCTCGACGTCTGCAAGGAGGAGCTCGAAAAATTCATCCGCGCGCGCCCGAACGACCGCATCGGGCTGATCGCGTTCGCGGACCTGGCGTTCGCGGTCTGCCCGCCGACGCTCGACCACGCGTGGCTGCTCAAACGCGTCGCCGCGCTCGAGCTCCACACCGTCGGCGAAGGCACGGGACTCGCCGCGCCGATCGTCTCCGTCGTCAACCGCACGAAGGATTCCGACGCGAAGCGCAAAGTCATGGTGCTCTTCACGGACGGCGCGAACACCGCGCAGAACAAGGTCTCGCCCGAGCAGGCGGCGCGCATCGCCAAGGACTACGGGCTGACCGTGCACACGGTCGGCATCGGCGGCGAGCGCGCCTACGTCGTGCAGAACGGCTTTCTGGGCGCGCGCATCGTGCATTATCCGAACGCCTTCGACGAAGCCGCGCTGAAGAAGATCGCCGAGATCACGGGCGGCGATTACTACGCGGCGGACGACCGGGACGCCATGCGCGCCGCGCTCGCCGAAATCGACAAGCTCGAAAAAAAATCCGAGGAGCTGCCGCACGTCGCGCTCTACGACGAGCGCGCGGACGCGTTCGCGGGGCTCGCGCTCGCGTGTCTGCTGATCGGATTCGCGCTCTCGCGGGCCGCGTTCCCGCGGTTTCCGTAATGAAGGTCATGAAAGTGACGGAGGTTATGAAGGTTCATTGCGCTCGGCTTCGCCGAAAAGACTTTCAAAAAAACTTTTTCGCAAAGCGAAAAGCACTGCAACTTCATGACCTCCATAACTCCGTCACCTCATAACCTCTTCCATCGCCTTTCCATGAATTTTTTCCTGCATCCCGAACGCCTTTATCACCTGCTCTGGATCGTTCCCGCGCTGACGGCGCTTTACGCGCTCGCGGAAGCGCGACGCCGCCGCGCGCTGCGCGCGATCCTGGGCGCTCCGCATTTTTCCGCGCCCGACGGCGTTCCCGTCGGCACGGACGTTTCCCGCGGCAAGCGCTTCGCGCGCTTCCTGCTCCTGCTCGCGTGCGCGGCGCTGACGACGGCGGCGTGGGCGCGCCCGAGCTGGGGCGAGACGGTCGTGCCGTTCCGCGGCGCGGGGCGAGACGTCGTCGTCGCGCTCGACCTCTCCAAATCGATGCTCTGCGAGGACGTGCGCCCGAGCCGGCTCGCGCACGCGCGGCGCTTCGCGGCGCTGCTCGCCGAGCGCATGCGCGGCGACCGGCTCGGCCTCGTTCCCTTCGCGGGAGACGCCTTTCTCGCCTGCCCGCTGACGTTCGACCGCGCGAGCTTCCGCGCGATTCTCGACGACCAGGAAATCGGCTCGATTCCGCTCGGCGGCACGAATCTCGAAGCCGCGCTGAAGACGGCGGCGGGCGCGTTCGAGACGGCGGAAAATCTCGGCCACTGCGCGATCGTGCTCGTCACCGACGGCGGCGAGCTGAGCGGCTCCGTCGCGCGCGAGGCGGCGAAGCTCCGCGCGGCGAAGCTGCCCGTCGTCGTGGTCGGCGTCGGCGATCCGAGCGCCGCCGCGCCGATCCCGCTGCGCGACGCGGACGGGAACGTCTCCTACCTCAAGGATTCCGGCGGGAACACGGTCACCGTGCGTCTCGAAGAAAAGCCGCTCGCCGAGCTCGCCGCGGAAACCGGCGGCGTGTACGTGCGCTCCGCGGCAACGGAGATGGGCGACGAGACCGCCGCCGCGTGGCTGCGCCGCCTCACGCCCGGCGCGGCGGAGGAAAACGTGCACGCCGTCCCGATCGAGCGCCGCGAATGGTTTCTCGTTCCCGCGCTCGTCGCGCTGCTGCTCTACCTGATTTCGGGCGAAACGCGCTCGGCGAAAGGGCTGCGCGCCTCCGCGTTCGCGCTGCTGCTGCGCGCGCCGAAGACGCCCGCGTTTTTCGCGCTCGCTCTGCTGCTCGCGGGAACGCGCGACGCCGGCGCGCGGGACGAAGACGCGCCCGTTCCCGCGGAAACCGCCGCCGCGGACGCCTCCGCCGAGACGCTCTGCGCGGACGCCCTGCGCGCGCAGGAGGCGGGCGAAATCGCGCGTTCCCGCGAGCTCTACCGCGAAGCGCTCGCGCGGCCGGGGATTTCGCCGCGGCTCCGCGAAGCCGTGACGCAGAACCTCGGCGCCGGCTTTCACGCCGAAGCGCGGAACGAGACCGCGTCCGCCGCCGAAGCCGCGCGGAGCGGACCCGACGCCGCGCTCGAAAAAGTCTCCGCCGCCGAAAAGAATTTCGCCCGCGCGAAGGCGCTCTACCGCGACCTGCTGCGCGCCGGAAACGCGAAGAA
Organism: Candidatus Spyradosoma sp. SGI.093; assembly: GCF_050314555.1. Taxonomy (NCBI): domain Bacteria; kingdom Pseudomonadati; phylum Verrucomicrobiota; class Opitutia; genus Candidatus Spyradosoma; species Candidatus Spyradosoma sp. SGI.093. The sequence continues at coordinate 415,353 of NZ_JBNPNH010000002.1, forward strand.
CGCCGAGGCCGCGGCGGGAAATTTTCGTCTGCTTCTCAACGACGAACAGAGGCTCGCCGAGCTGAAAAAACAGCTCGAAGAGCTTAAGAAGCGGCAGGAGGAAGCGGCGCGAAACGCCCGCGAAGCCGCCGAAAAACAGCGGCGCGCGAACGAGGAAAAGCGCGACGAAAACCGGAGCGACGCGCGGCGGGACGAAAACGGAAAAGACGCCGGAAAGCGCGGCGCGGGAACGGATTCCGAAGCTCAGCGCGAGGCCGACGCCGCGCGGGAACGCGCCGCCGAAAGCGCGCGCGCGCTCGAAGACGCGGCGAAAAATCTCGGCGACGAAAAACGCGAAAACGCCGCGCGCCGCGCCGCGGAGAAAACGGAAGACGCCCGGCGGGAACGCGAAGCCGGAAACGGCGGGAAGGCGGAGGAAAGCCTCGACGAAGCCGCGAAGATTCTCGAAGACGCCGCCGCAAAAAATTCGGAAAACGACGGGAACGGCTCCGACGGCGGGGACGGCGAAAAAGACGGCGGACAAAAAGGCGGGAACGCCGACGCCGCGCCGCGGAACGCTTCCGAAAAGAACGCGGAAAACGCGGACGGGAACGCCGGCGCGGAAGCGGGAGAAGGGCGCGAACTCGACGCGGGCGCGGCGGAAGCCGTGCTGCGCGACATGGAAAAGGACGAGACCGAACGCCGCCGCGCGATTCTGCGCAACGGCCGCGGCAAAGCCCGCTCCGCCGAAAAGGACTGGTGAGCCCGGCGCGTTCGCGCTTGCGCCGGGGCGGCGCCGGGGCTAACTTTGAACGCATGAACGACTCGCCCGAAAAAACCGAATACTGTCTCCAGGGCATCGGATGCGCCCCCGGAGTCGCCCGCGGCAAAGCCTTCGTCTTCCTGCAGAAAAACGAGGACATTCCCTGCTACAAGGTCGAAGACACGGAGGCGGAAATCCGCCGTTTCGAAGGGGCGATCGCCAAGACGCGCGAACAGATCGCGAAGCTCTCGGAGGAAGTCCGCCAGCGCGCCGGCAGCGCCGGGGGCGACATTTTCGACGCGCACCTGCTCGTGCTCGAGGATCCCGCCGTCATCGACGAGACCAAGAAGGCGATGCAGAGCTCGAAGCTCAACGCCGAGCACTGCGTCAATTCCGTCGCCTCGCGCTACATCGAATTTTTCTCCGGGCTCGACGACAGCTACCTGAAGGAGCGCGTCGCCGACATCCGCGACGTCGCGCAGCGCGTTCTCAAAAATCTCCTCGGCTCCGCGCAGGACAATTCGCCGGAGCGTTTCCGCGACCGCATCGTCGTCGCCGAAGAGCTCACGCCCTCGGAGACGATCGCGTTCGACCGCTCGCACGTGATCGCCATTCTCACGGACACGGGCAACCACACGTCGCACGCCGCGATCATGGCGCGCTCGCTCGGCATTCCCGCCGTCGTCGGTCTGCGCAACGCGTCGCTGCGCATCGCCCAGGACGACGAGATTCTCGTGGACGGCGACCGCGGGCTCATCTACGTCAATCCGAGCCCGAAGACGCTCGACATCTACGAACAGATTTCGCTGCGCCGCTCCCGCCTCGAAGCCCTCATCGCGGAAGAGAACGTCAAGCCCGACACGACCGCCGACGGCAGCTTCTTCCGCATCGAAGCGAACATCTCCGGCAAGGAGAACGTGGAGACGATGCGGAAGACGCACGTGCGCGACGTCGGGCTGTTCCGCTCCGAAGGCATCTTCCTGCGCTCGGGCGATTTCCCGCCCGAAGAGGCGCAGTACGAGGAATACCACCGCGTCGTCGAAGCGCTCCCGCCGGACGCCGAGATCGTCATCCGCACGCTCGACATCGGCGGCGACAAGCACATCGCCAGCGGCCTGATGCCGGCGGAGGAAAATCCCTTCATGGGCTTCCGCGCGATCCGCTTCTGTCTCGAGTTCCGCGAGATCTTCAAGGAGCAGCTCCGCGCGATTCTCCGCACGAGCACGCGCGGAAACGTGCGCATCATGTTCCCGATGATCAGCTCGCTCTCCGAACTCGTGAACGCCAAGGAAGTGCTCGAGGAGGCGAAGTCCGAGCTGCGCGCCGCCGGCGTTCCCTTCGACGAGAACATTCCCGTCGGCTCGATGATCGAAGTGCCCGCCGCCGTCGCCATCGCCGAAGACCTCGCCGAAGAGGCGGACTTCTTCAGCATCGGCACGAACGACCTCACCCAGTACATGCTCGCGGTGGACCGCGGGAACGAAAAGATCTCGCACCTCTACGATTCCTTTCACCCGGCGGTCATCCGCGCGATCGCGAGCACGATCGAGGCGGCGCACAAGGCGAAGATTCCCTGCACCGTCTGCGGCGAGATCGCGGGCGATTCCGTCTTCGCGCCGCTCCTCGTCGGCCTCGGCGCGGACGCGCTGAGCATGACGGCGAACTCCGCGCCGCGCATCCGCTACATCCTGCGCCACAGCACGCTCTCGGACATGCGCAGACTCGCCCGCTCCGTCCTCGCCGACCCGAACCCGCGCAACATCCAGGAGCGCATGACGCTCTTCATCAACGCCGTCCTTCCCGCCCGCTGAGGCCTTTCCCCGCAAAGGGATTTCGAGGGCAAGCGGGATGCTTGCCCTCCCGTAAAATCCGCGGGAAAATTTCGGGACGAGGCGGCGGGCGTCAGCGCGTCTTCAGATTCGCGTCGCGATAGACGCGCACCCAATCGACCTGCATTTCGACGGGAAGGTGCGCGGGATTGACCTTGCCGGAGGATTCCACCCAGCCGCCGCCGAGCTGCATGTCCACGAGAACGTAGAACGGCTTGTCGAACGGCCACTGCCCGTTCTTCGCCTCGGCGGGAACGCGCGGATAGGTGAACGTCTCCTTGCCGTTGATGAGAAAGACGAGCTTGTCCGGATGCCATTCGACGCCGTAGACGTTGAAGTCGTCGCGCCTGATTTTTCCCGTCGAACCCGGGCGCGGATTGTTGCGCTTGAGCGTCCACGTGTAGCGGGAATGCACGGTCTGGTAGGCGACGTCGTCGAAGTTGAGATGCTCCATGATGTCGATTTCGCCGGCGTCGGGCCAGCCGCCCTTTTCCGGGAGCATCCACAGCGCGGGCCACGCGCCCTGCGCGCAGCCGAGCTTGGCGCGGATTTCGATCTTGCCGTAGCGGAAGGAAAATTTCCCCTGCGTCGAAATGCCGCCCGTGATGTAGGGCGACGGATCCTTCTTCGTGTTCGGGTTGACCTTGCCGCGCAGAATCAGTTTGCCGTTCTTCACGGCGAAAAGCGACGGATCGCTCGACATCGTGTTCTTCCAGTCGGGCTTGCCGCGCTCGATCTTCGACCAGTAGCGCGGGTTGATCGACGCGCCGTTGAACTCGTCAGCCCAGACGAGCTTCCACTGCGGCGCGGCGAACGCGGGAACGGCGAGCGCGGCGAAAAGAACCGCGGGAACGAAAAGGCGGGGAATTTTCATGCGAGCCATGATGGTCGCGCCGGCGCGTTCCCGCAACGCAATTTCGGGCGCGGAAGGTGATGAAGTGATGGAGTTATGAAGTTATGGAGGTTCTTTGCGCTCGGCTTCGCCGAAAGGATTTCGAAAAACACTTTCGCGGAGCGAAACGCAATCAACTTCATAACCTCGTCACCTCCATAACCTTCCTCGCGCACGCCGCTCGCGTCGCGTTTTTTTGTTTCGCGGAACAGCAAAATCGTTAGGATTAACGGAAATTTTCGGTCACTCCTTTTTCGCATTCCGCACCGTGTTGACGCTAAGACAACTTGCCGCCGCAGCGATCGTTCCCGCCTTTTTCGTCGCGGGAACGTTTTTTGCGTTTTCTGAACCCGAAGCCGCCGCCGAGCCGGACGCGGGAACGCCGACGGAAACGGCGCCCGACGAACGCGGAGAGCCCGCGGCGGCGGAACCCGCGGACTCCCCGGGCGCGCCCGCCGAAGCGAAGCCGGAGAAAGCGGGCATTCCGCTCACCTACACGCGTCTTTCCATCGGCAAGGACGGCGTCATCCGCTACGAGAACGCGGACCTGAATTTCGAAAATCTCGGCATTCACGCGGACGAGCTCGCCTACGACGCGAACGCGCAGGCGGCGCGCGCCTCGGGCTCGGTCTCGATCGACATGGACGCAATGCGCGTCGTGACCGATTCCGTCGATTACGACCAGAAGACGGGCTCCGTCTCCGCGAAGAACGTGCGCGGCGGCGCCGACTTCTTCTTTTTCAAGGGCGAAGAAATCTCCGCGGGAACGGGCGGCGACGCGACCGCGGTCGCCATCCGCGATTCCGAGGCCTACGTCGGCGAGCCGCACTGGAGCTCGGTCTCCTTCGGCGCGGGGCGTATCGACTACGACAGCGAGGAGGACTGGCTGCACCTGGGCCCGTCGATCTTCCGCGTCGCGGGCGTTCCCGTGCTGCCGCTGCCGCCGCTTTCGGTGCCGCGCATCGAGCGGCCGCCCGTGCGCATCTGGGCGAATTCCGGCGAATCCTCGACGCCGGGCTTTTATCTGCGCACGACGACGCACCTCACGATCTGGGACGACTACGAGCCGGGGCTGCTGCTTGACTTCTACGAGCGCTCTGGCCCGCTCGTCGGCCCCGCGCTCGCCTACGACACGCGCGGCGGGAACGCCGATTCCGCGCGCTGGATGTTCGGCGACTTTCAGGCCGGCTACATCAACGACACCGCGAACCGCGAACCCGACATCTACCGCAACGAGATCGGCGGTCGGCGCGGCTTCATCGAATGGACGCACAAGCAGGAAATCGACGGTCTGGAAATTTCCGCCGCGATTCACCGCTGGAGCGATTCCGAAGTCACGCGCCATTTCCGCCCGGACGTCTACGACGCCAACCGCAATCCGGACAGCCATTTCGAGTTCGTGCTGCCCGGCGACAACTACTACGTTTCCGCGCTCACGCGCGTCCACCTCAACGACTACCAGAGCACGCAGCAGCGCCTGCCGGAAATCCGCTTCGACCTCGTGCCGACGGAGATTCTGAACACGGGCGTCCGCCAGCGCTTCAGCGCCTCCTACGCCTGCCTCGTCGAAGAGGATTCCGACCAGTATCACCTGCGCCGGACGAACAAGGACGACCGCCTCGAAAGCTCCCGCGCGGATTTCTATTACGGGCTCGACGCGCCGATCGCGTTCGGCGACTTCGCGACCTTCACGCCGGTCGCGGGCGTCCGCTCCACGTTTTACGGAAACGCCGTTCCCGACGCCGACGACAATTACTGGCGCACCGTCGGGCAGATCGGCTTCGACCTGCAGTTCTGCTTTTCGGGAACGAACGGCTACCGCAACGAGACCTGGGGCATCGACGGCCTGCGCCACGTCTGCCGCCCCGTTTTCCGCTACCGCTACATGCCCGGCGTCGCCTCGCAGAGCTCCCGCATTCCCGAAATCGACCGCGACATCTACCGCGACGCGCCGACGATTCTCGACCTCGGCGACAACCGCGCCGTGGACACGCTCTACGACGAGCACATTTTCCGCATCGGCCTCGAAAACCTTTTCCAGACACGCGACAAGTCCTACGGCTCGAAGGATCTCGCCGAGTTCAACGTCTATCAGGACATCCGCAAGACGGACCGCCCCGTGGACGACGACACGCTGAGCGACAATTTCGCCGAGCTCGTGCTGAAGCCGGCGAGCTGGGTGAACTTCTCGCTGACGCACCGCATGGACGTGAGCGATTTCTCCTCGAAGTCGATCCGCGCGTCCGTGCGCTTCACGGACGGCGACGTCTGGGGCGTGACGCTCTCCGGGCGCTTCCTCGCCAACGACGACCTCGCCTACTACGGCTGCGACACGCACGCGCGCCAGTACACCGTGCGCGTCGACTGGCGGCTCAATTCCTATTACCAGTTTTACGGCGACTGGCGCTTCGACGACGAAAAGAACATTTTCACCGACCAGTATTACGGTCTGCGCCAGCGCCTCGGAAATTCCTGGAACATCGAATACTACGTGCGCTACCGCCAGGACGCCGGCGACGAAAGCGACTTCTCCTTCGGCGTGTCGCTGAGCCTGTTCGCCTATTGACGCGATGGAAACGCCCTTCGAAGATCCGGCGGAAAAACTCCGCGCCGAGACGCTCCGCGACGGGCTTTTCCCCGACGACGTTCCCGCCGTGCGCCTCTCGAAATTCGAAGGCCCGCTCGACCTGCTGCTGTTTCTCATCCGCAAGAACGAAATCGACGTCCGCGACATTCCGATCGTCGAGATCACGCGCCAGTACATGGAGATTCTCCGCAAAAACGAGGCGATGAAGATCGAGATCGCGGGGGAATTCTTCGTCATGGCGGCGACGCTGATGTACATCAAGAGCCGCATGCTGCTGCCGACCGGCGAAAACGCGCCGGAGCCGGAGATGAGCGCGGACGAGGACGAAAATCTCGACCCGCGCTGGCAGCTCATCCGCCAGCTCATCCAGTACAAACGCCTCAAGGACTCCGCCGCCTACATCGCCGGGCTCATCGAAAAACGGCAGGATTTCCTGCCGCGCATCGTCGAAAAGCCCGCCGCGCCCGAAGAACGCCCGCTCGCGCCGCTCGGGAAAATGGATCTCTGGAATGTCTTCAATCTCGTCCTCAAACGCCTTTCGGAGCGCATTCTTCCCGGCGAAATTCAGGACGATTCCGTGACGATCGCCGCGCGCATGAGCGACATTCTCGAGCGCCTGAAGACGGAAAAATCCTTCACGTTCACGTCGCTGCTTCCGGAAAAAATCACGATTCCGATGCTCGCGACGACGTTTCTCGCGTGCCTCGAGCTCGCGCGCCTCGGGCAGATGACGGTGACGCAGGACGAGCTTTTCGGCGAAATCTTCTGCGCCGCGCGCGCCCCCGGCGAAGACGTTCCCGCGCCCGCCGACGGCGAACAGCGCCACGACGACCCGCTCTTCGCCCGCCCGTAAGCCCCCCGCCGCCCCGAAAATCAAATAACGTTTACTTTTTTGAACAAAATCGCCACTCTTTGTTCAAGGTAATAAACATTATGAGAACGGCAAAACGAGCGCTCCTACCGAATCAGCGGCGCATTTTGGAAGAATTCGGCGAAAACCTCCGCTGCGCGCGGCTGAGGCGGGACTTGTCGTCGACGCAAGTCGCGGAGCGCGCCGGCATTTCCCGAGGAACGCTCGTGAAAATCGAGCGCGGCGACGAAAACGTCGCGCTGGGATTTTATTTTCGCGTGCTGACGGTTCTGTCCCTGGAAAAAGATCTCTCGGCCGTCGCGCGGGACGACGCGCTCGGACGCAAACTCCAGGACGCCAAACTGCCTCTACGCGGACGCGCTTCGGTGAAGGAGCAGGAGTGAATCATGGACGAACGCATTTTCGTTTATTTTGACGCGGAAACGTCCGAGCGGCCGATTCCCATGGGCACGCTTTTCGTCGCCCGCGCCCGCGGGAACGAGGTCTTTTCTTTCGAATACGAATCGGACTGGCTTCGCGCCCCGGCCGCGCGCGCTTTGGATCCGCATCTGGCGCTGTATGCGGGACGCCAATACGTTCCCGCCGACAAGACGAATTTCGGAATTTTCCTCGATTCCTCGCCGGACCGCTGGGGGCGCGTGCTCCTGCGCCGTCGCGAATCCCTGCGCGCGAGAGAAGAAAATCGACGGGAACGCCGCCTGACGGAGACAGACTTTCTTCTCGGCGTTTTCGACGGAAGCCGCATGGGCGCGCTGCGCTTCAAAAAATCTCCGGACGAGAATTTTCTCGACGACGATTCGGACGCCGCAATCCCGCCTTGGGCCTCTCTGCGGGAACTCGCTTTCGCCAGCACGCAGCTGGAAAGAGATGAACTCGGACGAGACGGGAAAACGACGCGCTGGCTGAAAATGCTCGTCGCGCCGGGCTCCTCTCTCGGCGGTGCACGCCCGAAAGCCAACGTTCAAGCCGACGACGGCGAACTTTGGATCGCAAAATTTCCGAGCCGCAACGACGAAACGGACGTCGGCGCCTGGGAGTGCGTCGTCGCGGAACTCGCAAACGCCTGCGGCATACGGACGGCTCCCTTCCGTGCGGAAAAATTCGGCAAAAACGGAACCACCTTTCTCACGAAACGCTTCGATCGAACCCGCCGACGGCGCATTCATTTCGCGTCGGCGATGACGCTGCTGGGTTACGAGGACAGCGCAGACGCCGCAGAGGGCGCAAGCTATCTGGAACTCGCCGAGCTGCTGATTCGAAGCGGCGCGGAAACGGACCGCGACCTGGAAGAACTCTGGCGTCGCATCGTGTTCAACATCGCCGTTTCCGACTGCGACGACCATCTGCGCAACCACGGATTCCTTCTTTCCGCCCGCGGATGGCGCCTCGCTCCGGCCTACGACCTGAACCCGAATCCCGACGGTTTCGCGCTGACGCTGAACATCACCGAAAGCAGCAACGCGTTGGATTTCGACTTGGCGTTGAGCACGGCGAAATGTTTCGGACTAAACTCTGCGAAAGCGGAAAAAATTCTTAAGGAAATCCGAGACGAGGTCTCTCATTGGCGCACAATCGCGACCCGCCGAAAAATCCCTCTCTCGGAACAAGAGCGCATGCGGCCCGCTTTCCGCACCTGAACGCGCGCCGTCTTCGTCCGAATTTTGGCGAACCGGGCAAAATTCAAGATGGACTTCCGTTTTTGCGCCCGCGGGAACGAAAATCAGCGGGAACGGGCAGCGGAGTCCGAACTATAAGGATTTATAGCCGTGTATAGAGGATTTTCACGAAAACGTCGAAATATGCGCTATAATTTGCAATAAATCGCTCTCATTCCGCCGAACTCGGCATCATTCGCCTCATGAATTCGTCGAAAAGCGGCACCGTGAAATCGGCGACGCCGCGGCTCGGGCCGTGAATCATGCCCTTCTTGAGCAACGCGGCGCGCAATTGCGGAAACCCCCGCGAACATTTGACATTTTACAAGCCTGCGTTTTGACAAAATACGCCTGCGACCCGCATAAACAAAGGATTTTCCGAATCTCGAAGAATTGCGCCGGCTCCGGGCGACATTTGACACTTCCGACCTCGGACAATTGCGCCGCGCCGCGTTCAGCCGCGGGAACGCGCGGCGTCCGCGTAGAGCCGCAGATAGGCGGCGGCGGTTGTGCGGACGCGTTACGAAAGCCCCCCCCCCGATATTTAAAGAGGCTTATCCGAACGTGCGAATCTGGCGTACAACTTTATCATCTTTCGGATTTTATTCATAAAAAAGCTTGCGAGGGAAAAGCCGAAAAGCCGAATAATCCATGCGCTCACACAGGCTTTTGGATTCTGCCTATAGCGCAATAACCATGAGCGTTCGCGGATTTTCTTCTGGCTCTCCGTATCCAGCGATTGCCATTGAAGGATCTGCCCGGAAAGCGTAAACGCCGCAAAAGAACAAAGCGCGGAGCTCGCCTCTTTCGTCCAGCACGGATTCTGCGCATTTCGGACAAGTTCATCGATGCCTCTGCAGACACCTTCGACACGCCGCGAGAGCGCCGACCGAGACATCTCGTTCGTTATCGATCCTTCCCGCGCCTGCCGATAGGCGTAGCCGAACATATTCATACATCTCCAGTTGCGGGCACGCGTCATCAGATTTGCAAACCACGGCGTATCCTCAGAAACCAGGAAGTTCTCAAAGCTCAAACAGTTTTCCTGAAGAAATTTTCTCTCAAATATTTTATTGCACGCTGACATTCTGAAAACCCCGCCTCGACACATCGAGACCACACGGGCGTTTTTGTCCGCGTTCCGAGAACACTCGACAAGCGAATACTCTTTCCACCGCACAAAACGCCCTTCCGGGAAATAATCCGAAATATTGAACATCAGAAAATCACACTCGTCCGCGCGGGAACGCCAAGCGTCCGAGAGTTTTTCAAGCAACCGATCTTCATTCCAGAAATCGTCACCGTCTAGGAACATCAGAAGTTCTCCGCGGGCGGCAAGCATTCCCGCATTGCGCGCGGAGGAAAGCCCGGCGTTCGTTTTGTGAGTCACGTGGACGCGGGGGTCGCGCTCGGCGTAGGCGTCGCAGATCGCGCCGGAGTTGTCCGGGGAGCCGTCGTCCACGAGGATCAGCTCGAAGTCCGTGAAGGTCTGCGCGAGCACGCTTTCGATGCACTCGGGGAGGTATTTTTCCACCTTGTAAACGGGAACGATGACCGAGATCTTCGGGGCGGGTTCTTTTTTTGCCGCAGATGACACAGATGAGCGCAGATGTTTTTCCGCGGCGGGTTCATCCGTGTTCATCTGCGACATCTGTGGCTGAAATTCGGGTTTCATTTCGAAATCTCTCTCTTTTTGATACTCGGTGGAAACATGTTTTCGCGTTCTTGCAATTTCGCTCGCCCGCAACAAACCGCCATGCAGACCAAAAGTTCCGGGAAAAATTTGCACCGATGGCGAATCGCCGTTCCCGCCGCAATAGTTCCATATCCGAAAACAAACGTCATGGCCAAAATACAAATCATCAGATAGCGGACGACATTTTTTTGCTCCGCCTTTACGATTTTTTTCAACGAAAAGACAACTTTCCCAAAGGCGAAAATATAAAACGTGGAATCGAAACAAAACGTGAAAACGTCCATGCCATTGCGCCAATCTAAGGGAATCGGAGAAAACAAAAAGTAAAACATCTTCAGCGGCGAAAACAGCAAAAGCAGGTAAGGATTGGAAATCGTTAGCCATGTCAAATACGACGATCCCGCAGCATCCGCGTTATGCTCGCCGTCAACAGCGACTTCGCCCTCACCGAGCGCCGTCGCCATCGCATCCACGCGCTGGTCCATTAAGGGGAACAACGCAACAACCATCGCCGCCGCTAAAATCACGCCGCCAAGTGTCGCGACGGAAAGCGCGTTTCTCTGCCTACGAGGACGCCAAATCGCAAGCGCCGCAACATATCCACAGAGCCAAAATACGCATCCTCCATGAAAAAATGCCGCTCCCGCAACAAAAAGAATCGAAAGCGATAACATAAGAATTCCACCACTTTTCATCCAGCGAATGAAAAACAGAGAAGAACATGCGAGGCAAAATTCAATAGGTGATTCACGAAGCAAAATCGCGGAAAACGCAAGAAGGTGCGGGAACAAGGCAAGGAACGCCACCCCAATTTTTTCTTGCCTCTCGGAGAAATTCAATTCTTTGAAAATCTTCATGCAGACGAGCACAGTTCCCATTCCGAATGCGACGTTGAGCTGCTGTGCGATAATCCGAATCGGTCCCACGATGAAATAGAGGCTCGTCAGAAAATCCGTGTATCCCGTAAGTCTATCATAATAGCTTCCGAGTCGAAAATTTCCCTCAGAAATGCTCGCAAATGCTTCGGTGTCATTTCCGCTGTGCGGCACTTGAAACCATTGAAAAACATCCGCGAAAAGAAAAAACTCGCGCGCTAACAAGCCTATGAGCAGAAAAATGAAAACCCCGCTCTTGAGTTTGAAAGTCATCGTCCAACTCAATATAATCAAAGCATTGACGACGACGAACGTCATCCCAACGAAACTCTCCATCGCCGGGCTAATTCCATCGTTCCGCAAAGGAGCGAACAACAAAACTTGAAAAAACGTGAGAAGAACTATTGGCATTTTTCAGCAATGGATTTTTTTCAGTTTCGTCAAAACGGAATGAGTCAAAGCAAGCACCTTTTCGCAATGAATCCGTAGCACGAATGCAATCGCCCACGGCAAAAGTAGAGAGCACCTGCACGGGAGCAAGCTTCCGCTGAGGGGTTTCAACTCTTTCTGCCAAAATCCACGCCCCCGTAATGGAACTGACTCGAGTACAAGCACTTTCGCGACATGCAGAGCGCGCCACGCACACATTCGCGCGAACGCTTCTTCCGACGCTTCAATCCTCTGCAACGTCTCCTTCTCCGCTTCATAAAGCTCGTAATAATACGCCTCGCTTGCCGAGAACGTCCTCATCGCGGATCCGTCGCGAAAGCGATAAAAATACACGCTTTGCCGCAGTTTCACAGCTTTGCGCAATCCGCTTACAGCGGCACGCAGATTCATCAAGACGTCTTCACCGACGTTGAATCTCGCGGGAACGCTCATCACCCACGGCGTGAGCAGGCGTTTGCAAAAAATTTTCGCAAACGGACCGGCAAGCCATATTCCATTCCCGATACCCGCAGCGTAATCCGTAACATTCGAACTCATCGAGACTCCGGAATATATTTTGCCAGTTCTGTTGACAGGAACATCGCCCGAAAAAAGTTCGTACTCTCCTTCAACTATGTCCGTGTCGGCGTCCGCATGTGCAAAAAGCAACGCCAACGCGTCGGTGGAAACGACGTCGTCGGAGTCGACGAACATTATCCACTCCGCGCGGGAACGCTCCACGCCAAGGCGGCGCGCCGAAGTCACGCCGCCGTTTTCCTTGTGAAAGACGCGGATGCGGGGGTCGCGCGCGGCGTAGGCGTCGCAGATCGCGCCGGAGTTGTCCGGAGAGCCGTCGTCCACGAGGATGAGCTCGAAGTCCGTGAACGTCTGCGCGAGCACGCTTTCGATGCACTCGGGGAGGTATTTTTCCACCTTGTACACGGGAACGATGACGGAAATCTTCGGGGCGGGTTCTTTTTCAGCCGCAGATGACACAAATGGGCACAGATGTTTTTCCGCGGCGGGTTCATCCGTGTTCATCGGCGACATCTGCGGCTGAAATTCGGGTTTCATCGGGAAGCGGTGTTGATGAAGCGTCTGATGCGGGCGCGAGGCTCGCCGAAGTTGACGAGCAGGCACAGCGGGAGCCGCGTCGCCTTCAGGTAGTTGATGCACTGTGCGGCGTGCGCGTCCGTGAGCGCCTTGACGGATTTGAGTTCGAGGATGATCTTTCCTTCCACCAACACGTCGCAGACGAATTCGCCGACGAGTCGGTCCGAGTAAAAGACGTTCACGGGCTTTTGCGTCTCGAAGCGCAGCCCGGATTTTTCCAGCTCGACGCAAAGCGCGTTTTCGTAGACTTTTTCCAGAAAACCGCTCCCGAGCTCGGAGTGCACGGCGAACACGCACGCGATGACGCGTTGCGAAAGGGCGTTCAGTTCATCCGTGTTCATCGGCGACATCTGCGGCTGAAATTCGGGGTTCATCGGCGGCGGGAAAATCATTTTCGGGGGAGCGCGAGATACGTCGCGAGCACGGCGCGCCAGACGGCGGAGCGTTCGTAGCGCGAGGCGATCAGCCCACGGGAACGCGCGGCGAGCGCGGGGACGAGAGTCGCGCGCCCATCGAAGAGGCGGCGCATGGCGGCGAGGAGCGCCGCTTCGTCGCGCGGAGGCACGATGAGACCGTTTTCGCCGTCGCGGATGATTTCGTTGCTGCCGTTGATGTCAGTCACGAGCGCGGGAACGCCCATCGCGCCCGCCTGCATCACGACGTTGGGAAAACCTTCCCGGTAGCTCGGAAGGACGAACACGTCCGTCGCCGCGTAATACGGGCGCAGGTCGTCCCGGTAGCCCGGCGCGCGGATGCCCGAATCGGCGCGGGCGATTTCCGCGCGGACGTCGTCGGCGATCGGGTCGAGCGCGTCCTCGAAATCGCCGAGGAGGAGCAGCCGCACGGCGTTCCCACCGAGCTCGCGCCGCAGCCGGGAGAAGGCGCGCACGAGTTCGTTGACGCCCTTGTCGCGCACGATGCGTCCGGCGAAGCCGAAGACGAGCGTTCCCGCCTCGGCGCCGATCTCGCGGCGAATCTCCGCCGCGCGCGCCTCGATTTCCGGCGTGCGCCGAAAATATTCCAGGTCGATTCCGTTGATGTTTCCGTTGAGGATTTTTTCCGTCGCCTTGCGCGTGATGCGTTCGCGCAGGAGCGTCGCCTTCACGCCGTCGCCTTCGGGAATGACCTTCGTCGCGAAAAAACAGGTCAGGCGCTCCATCGTCTTGAGAAGCAGGCGGAACGCGCCCGTCGTCGTCTCGAAGCGCAGCCCCGTCACATAGTAAATGCGGTGCGGCACGCGCGCGATCCACGCCGCCCACATGGCGAGCAGGCTTGCCTTGGGCGTGTTCGCGTGGACGATGTAGGGGCGTTCCCGCCGGAAAAGCCGCACGAGCGCGAAAAGCGAGCGCAGATCCCGCGCGGGCGCGATTTCGCGGCGCATCGGCACGTCCGCGACGCGGATGCCTTCGCGGGCGGCGACCTTCGCGAGCGTTTCCGCGCCGGAAGCGACGCCGACGACCTCGAAGCGCTCGTTCAGAAAGCGCAGCTGCCCGCGGAGCATGCCGTCGAGCGAACCGGCGACGGTGGTGACGCGCAGGAGTTTCGGGCGCGGACACGCCGCCCCCGACTCGGAGGCTTCCCCGGCGCTCTCTGCAGTCAAATTCACGATTTGCGAAGCATACCGAATTTCCCATTCGGGGGACTTTCCGCCGAAAACGCGTTAAATTAGCGGATCTATGGATATCGAAGACTTCAAAATTCGCGTTTCCGAAGATCTGCTCGCGCGGGCGCTCTGCGCCGAACAGACGCTGCGGGAATGCGGCGACGCCGACGTGCTCGACGCCGCGCGGTTCGTGCGCGAACTCTGCCGGACCGGACGCACGCGCAAATTCAGCCGACTGCGAAAAATTTTCGAGGCCGGGCTCGACGCGCTCGCGCAGCGGAGGCGCACGCCGACCTTCGCCGTCGCCTTCGAGCGCTACCTCCTCGCGAAATCCCACCTGCGGGAACGCACGCGCTACGACTACCTCTGCGTGTTCCGCAAGCTCGTCCGCCGCGATCCCTCGCTGCGCGCGAAGAAAATGCACGCCTTCGGCCCGAAGTTCGGTGAGCTCGTGTTCCCGCGCGCCTTCCGCACGCCGCGCCAGCGCCTCAACGCCTATTCCGTGCTGCACGCGTTTTTCGGCTACTGCGTCCGCCACGGCTGGATGGACGAAAACCCGCTCGCGAAAACCGACGTGCCCTGCGTGCGCGAACGCGAAATCGCCCCGCTGACGCCGCCGGAAATCTCCGCGCTGTTCCGCTCCGCGACTCGGCTCGGGCTCGACGACTGCGTTCCCGCGATCGCGCTGATGCTCTTCGCCGGAATCCGTCCGCGCGAGGTCGAGCGCCTGCGCTGGCGCGACGTCGATTGGGAGGAAAACGTCGTCTCGATCGCGCCCACGCACAGCAAGACCGGCGGCTGCCGCCACGTGAACCTTCTGCCGATTCTGAAAAAAATCCTCCTCCTGCGCCGCGGCTCCGAGCGCACCGGGCTGATCTGCCCGCCGAACTGGCGCCGCAAATGGAAGCACATCCGCCGAAACGCCGGCTGGCTCACGTCGAAAAACCCCTGGCGGCAGGACGTGCTGCGGCACACGTTCGCGAGCTACCATCTGAAATTTTTCCGCAATCTCACGCGGCTCCAATGCGAAATGGGGCACGGCTCGCTGCGTCTGCTGCGCACGCGCTACCTGTCCATGCGCGGCGTCACGCACGAGGCCGCCGCGCGTTTTTGGGGCGGGGAATGCGTCTGCGGCGTGCTTTTCGCGCCCGAGAAAACGCCGCCGCCCGCCGCGCCCGAGCCGGCGGAAGACGCGGGAACGCGCCCGGCGGAGGGCGCACCTCTCGCCGACCCGCGGGAACGCCTCGCGCCCGAGCCGCCTCCGCCGAATCTCGCGGGAACGCCGGCCGCGCCTCCGGACTCGACCGCGCTCGTCCCCCTAAGCCGCTGCAGACTCGGCGTCACGTAAGGGAATTTTCCTCGGAAAACGAACGCGTTCCCGCGGGCGGATTTTCGCCGCGCGCGCTCCCGCGACTGATGATAAATCTGCAGTGATGGTGCAGATTTATCATCAGTCCGCACCGATTTTTCGCGTCCGCGCCTTTCCGGATTTCTTAAAAGATCCTTTTATTTATGCGCTCTGAAACGCCAACTGCAAAAATTTGCAGAAACTTGCACTTCGCCGCGGGAACGCGCGAAAGGAGGGCGACCGTCCCAGTTGTCCGCAGTCGGAAAAGCGCTTACGCGTTCGCCGGCTTGTTTTCGTTGAACAGCGCCGCGCCTTTGACCGTCAACCGATATTTTTGCCCGGGATGGTTCAACCTGTCCGGATAAATCGGGCAGACGATTCCGCATTTCAGCGCCGGTCCCAAAGTGTATTCTCTGAAATTTTTTCGGTCTTTCAGTCCGAGCGCGGTCATCGCCTCTTTCGCCGAAAGGGCGCTTTCGCCCAGCGCCGCGACGAGCCTTCTCGTGGTTTCGCCGAGATTCGCCCATACGGCTTCCGAGCTTGAGGGGGTACTTGTGGGGGTACTTGTGGGGGTACTCCATTCCGCGGGCGCGTCGATGAGCATCGCCCGATTTCTCAAATCGTTTTGCTCGCCCAAAAGCAGATTTCGGAAAAACCGAATCAGAAAATCCGGATTCGGCGAGACGCCCTTTTTTACGTTCCGATAATTGGCGCGCACGAGAGCGTTTCGAAAATACCACGAATGCCGCTCAAACAGCACATTGTCCGCCTCGAAGCCGGCGGATCGCAGATATTTTATGAGAAATATCGCCGTCGTCCGCGTGTTGCCTTCAAGAAAAGGATGAATCTGCCACAGTCCCGCGACGAACTTCGCGATGTGGGCGATCGTTTCGCCCATATTCAGCCCTGAATACGAAAAACCGCGTTCCCGCGCGATGTCGTATTCCAAAGTCCGTTCCAGCTCGTCGTAGGCGACGTAAAGCACCGTGTCGCCGCGCAGCACCCATTCCTTTTTCGTGATGTCGCAGCGGCGAATCATCCCGGCGTGTTCGAACACGCCTTCAAAAATGCGTCGGTGCGTCGCGAGGAAGCCGGGAACGCTGAACGAAAACGAGCGCTCTCCGAGCAGTTTCGCGATGTTGACCGAGACTTTGTCTGCCTCCTGCGCGTCCGCTTCGTCCGGGAGACGCGCCGCGCGCGTTTCATAATAATTTCGAACCAGATTCTGCGCTTCGTCGATGGAGATTTCGCCCTCGATGTGACGCTGCGCCGTCTCCACAAGATAATCGGAGACGCGAAGCCCGTCCACGGCCTGAAGCCCGATCGCCGTTTTCCACGCGGAAGCGCGTTCCCGCGTCCGCGGCTCGCTCACGCGGACGTATTCGTCGAAATCGGAAAAGCGCGCTTCGCCTTCCGGCGGCTGTTCTTCGAAAAGCATCTGCGCTCAGTCTGCAGAACCCGTCCCGCGAACGCGACAGCAAATTTCTCCCGCGAAGACGCCGAGCCGCAAAGGTTTTTGCCGGAAGTCGACGGAAGTTCGGGAAAGCGATCTTGCCGGGCGCTTCCCGAAAACGACGAACGCGATTTTCAAACGCGAAGGACGCAAAGTTTTTTCCGTTTTCGAAAAAAACTTCCGATTTTTTCAAGTTTTTACAAAATTTTGAAAAAACTTTCAGCCCGCCCCGCGCTGCGGGAACGCGCAAAGGAGGGCGACCGTCCCGGTTGCCCGCGGGAACGCTTCCGCGCGCCCTTGCGTTTCCGCGCGAAAATCCGCGCCCGTGCGCGGGAAATTCGCGGTTCCGGCCCCGCTTTCTCCGCGCGGCGCTCCCTTTCCCGCGCCCGCGTTTCCGCGCCTCGCTTCGCGCATTTTTTGCGCAAATAATAACCTTGCTCACCGAATGGGAAATTCGGTATGCTTCGGGCTTTCAAAACCATGTCGATTTTTAAGGACAAGACTCTATTGATCACCGGGGGGACGGGCTCTTTCGGGAACGCCGTGCTGAAGCGCTTTTCCCGCACGAAAACTCCCCTCGTTCACGCGCGCTGAAGCCTTCGACCATGCGGGTTCTCTACTTTCATCAACACTTCACGACGCCCTCGATCGGAGGCGGCATCCGCTCCTACGAGTTCGCCCGGGCTCTCGTCCGCCGCGGACATTCCGTGACGATGGTCTGCGGAAAACGCCCCGGGCTCGACCTGCCCGCCTCCGAGCGCGCAGGCGTTTCCCGCGGCATGGTAGACGGCATCGACGTCGTCCAGCTCGACCTGCCCTACTCCAATTACGACGGTTTTCTCAAACGCGCGTGGACGTTCGCGCGCTTCGGCTGGGGCTGCGTGCGCATCGCCTTCCGAGAAAAATACGACCTGCTTTTCGCGACGTCGACACCGCTCACGGCGGGGCTTCCGGGCATCGTCGCGAAGCTCTTCCGCAAAAAAATCCCCTTCGTCTTCGAAGTCCGCGATCTTTGGCCGGAACTGCCGAAAGCCCTGGGGCTGAAAAACCCGCTGCTCCTCGCGGGAATGCACGTTCTCGAACGGGCGAGCTACCTCGCCGCGGACGCCTGCATCGGGCTCTCGCCCGGCATCTGCAAGGGCATCGCCCGCCGTAGCCCGGCGGGACGCGCGATCGAGATGATTCCCAACGGGTGCGACCTCGAACTTTTTCACCCGAAACACCGCGGAGAAATCGCCCTCCCCGGAGTGAATCCCGGAGACTTCACCGCCGTCTTTTCCGGCGCGCACGGCGTGGCGAACGGCCTTCCCGCCGTCCTCGACGCCGCCGCGGAGCTGAAGCGCCGCGGACGCGCCGACGTCAAATTCCTTTTCATCGGCGACGGGAAGATGAAGCCCGCCCTGCGGGAACGCGCCGCCCGAGAATCGCTCGACAACTGCCTGTTCTTCGATCCCGTCTCCAAATACGCGTTGCGCGACGTCGTCGCCTCCGCCGGGGTCGGTCTGATGGTGCTGAAGAATCTCCCCGCGTTCTACTACGGCACCTCGCCCAACAAATTCTTCGACTACATCGCGGCGGGCATTCCCGTGCTGAACAATTATCCCGGCTGGCTCGCGGACAACATCGCCGCCTCCGAATGCGGCAAGGTCGTCCCGCCGGACGATCCCGTCGCCTTCGCGGACGCGCTCGAAGCCCTGGCGGACGATTCCGCCGCGCGCAGACGATACGGAGAAAACGCCCGCGCGCTCGCCGAAAAGGAATTCGGCAGAGAAAAACTGGCGGCGCGCTTCGTCGAATTCCTCGAGGAGACGCGGCGACGGTTTCTCGAAAACGCTCCCGCGAAAAAATGATTTTCCCATGAAAACTACATTCATCGGCTTAGGCTACATCGGACTGCCGACGGCGATCATCGCCGCCAAGAGCGGGCTCGACGTCGTCGGAACGGACATCAACCCGACCATCGTCGAAAAAACCAACCGCGGCGAAATCCACATCGTCGAACCCGGGCTGCAGGAGCTCTGCGCCGAAGTCGTCCGCGCGGGCAAGCTGCGCGCGACGCTCACGCCCGAGGTCAGCGACGTCTATCTCGTCGTCGTTCCGACCCCGTTCAAAGGCAACCACGAGCCGGACATCTCCTACGTGGAGGCCGCGACGCGCTCCGTAATCCCGATTCTCAAGGCGGGCGACCTCTTCATCATCGAATCGACCTCGCCCGTCGGCACCACCGAAAAGATGGCGGAGCTGATCTACGCGCATCGACCGGAGCTCAAGGGCGCCCTCCACGTCGCCTACTGCCCGGAACGCATCCTTCCCGGGAACGTCATTTACGAGCTGGAGAACAACGACCGCGTCATCGGCGGCATGGACGAAGCCGCCACGCGCAAAGCGCAGGAATTTTACGCGCACTTCGTCAAAGGCAGGCTCCACCCGACGAACGCGAAGACGGCGGAGCTCTGCAAGCTCACGGAAAACTCCTCCCGCGACGTGCAGATCGCCTTCGCGAACGAGCTTTCCTTCATCTGCGACAAGGCGGGCATCAACGTCTGGGAACTGATCGAACTCGCGAACAAGCATCCGCGCGTGAAGATTCTCCAGCCCGGCTGCGGCGTCGGCGGGCACTGCATCGCCGTTGATCCCTATTTCCTCACGGCGGATTTTCCCGTGGAATCGCAGCTCATCGGCAAAGCCCGCGAGATCAACAACTACAAGGCCTTCTGGTGCGCGGAACGCATCTGCAACGCGATTCTCCGATTCGAGCTCGAACACAAACGCAAACCCGTTGTCGCGCTGATGGGACTCGCCTTCAAACCGAACATCGACGACCTCCGCGAAGCGCCCGCGAAATACATCGTCTCCAAGGTGCTGCAGTCCGCCGGGAACGCGGATTTCCTCATCGTCGAGCCGAACGTCCCCGAACACAAAATCTACAAGCTCACGGACTACCGCGAAGCCTACGCCAAGGCGGACATCGTGGCGATGCTCGTCGCGCACACGCCGTTCAAGGAACTTCCGTGGACCGACGAAAAGGTCATCCTCGACTTCTGCGGCGTCTATAAAAAGTGAAGCTCATGCCCGCGAAACAGCGTATCATGCTCGTGTTCGGGACGCGCCCGGAGGCCATCAAAATGGCGCCGCTGGTGAAGGCGTTCCGCGCCGTTCCCGAGAAATTCGAAACGCTCGTCTGCGTGACGGGGCAGCACCGCGAGATGCTCGACCAGGTGCTGCATCTCTTCGAGATCGTCCCCGACTACGACCTCAACATCATGAAGGCCGGGCAGGATCTCTACGACGTCACCGCGCGCGTGCTCACGGGCATGCGCGACGTGCTCGCCGAAGCGAAGCCCGACTTCGTCTTCGTCCACGGAGACACCACGACTTCCGCCGCCGCCGCGCTCGCCGCGTTTTACGCGCGCGTTCCCGTGGCGCACGTCGAGGCGGGTCTGCGCACGCACGACGTCTACAGCCCCTGGCCCGAGGAGATGAACCGCCAGATCACGGGGCGCATCGCGACGCGACATTTCGCGCCGACGCCCCTTTCCCGCGAAAATCTGCTCAAGGAAAACGTTCCCGCCGAGCGCATTTTCGTGACGGGCAACACCGTGATCGACGCGCTCCGCTCCGTCGTCGCCAAGCTCGGCGAGGACGCCGCGCTGCGGGAACGCGTCGCCGCGACGCTATGCTCGGCCGGCATTCCGCGGGAACGGCTTGACGCGTGGAGCACGGGAACGCGCCGCATGGTGCTCATCACGGGACACCGCCGGGAAAACTTCGGCGAAGGCTTCATCCGCATGTGCACGGGCATCCGAGACCTGAATCTGAAATATCCAGGCGTCGATTTCGTCTATCCGATGCACCTGAACCCGAACGTGCGCAGGCCGATCCGCGAAGTCTTCGGCGCGGGCGTTCCCGCGAACATGTTCTTCGCCGAGCCGCAGGAATACCTGCCGTTCGTTCGACTGATGGAGCTTTCTTCGATCGTGCTGACAGACAGCGGCGGCATTCAGGAGGAAGCGCCCGGGCTGGGCAAACCGGTGCTGGTGATGCGCGACACGACGGAACGCCCCGAAGCGCTCGCGGCGGGAACGGTGAAGCTCGTCGGCACCAGCCGCGAAAAAATCGTCGCGGAAGTCTCACGCCTGTTGGACGACGCGGCGCACTACGCGTCGATGTCCGAAGCGCAGAATCCCTACGGCGACGGCAACGCCTGCCGAAGAATCCTCGAAACCTTCTGAATCCATCCGCAAATTCACGAATTTCACGAATGACCTCCGAAAACAGAGAACTGCTTTTCAAGGACGAAGCCCACGCCGTCGTCGGGGCGGCGATGAAGCTTCACGCCGCGCTCGGAAACGGTTTTCTGGAAGCCGTCTATCAGGAAGGGCTGGCGCTCGCGTTCCGCAAGTTCGGCGTTCCTTTCGAAGCTCAGAAGGAGCTTCGCATCGAGCTCTGGGGCGAGAAGCTGAACAAGACGTATTTCGCGGACTTCGTCTGCTTCGGGAAGATCATCGTCGAAATCAAGGCTCTGCAAAAGCTTTCCGGCGCGGAAGAATCGCAGGTGCTCAATTACCTGAAGGCGACGGGCTTCCGCCTCGGGATCCTCATCAACTTCGGCGCGCCGAGCCTGGAGTTCAAACGCATCGTCCGATGAGCACGCAAAAACAGTCCACGAATTGCACAAATTCCACGAATTCTTCAATTGGTGAAATTCGTGAAATTAGCGGACCCGCCCCGATGAATCCCGAATTTCAGCCGCAGATGCCGTTCCCGCCGGAGGTCCAAAGCCATGCGCCAAGCGCCGAGCACGGAACGAGCACGCAAAAACAATCCACGAATTGCACGAATTCCACGAATTCTTCAATTAGTGAAATTCGTGAAATTAGTGGATGCTCCCAAAAAACAATTGGTGAAATTCGTGAAATTAGTGGACCCGCCCCGAAGATTTCGGTCATCGTTCCCGTTTACAAGGTGGAAAAATACCTCCCCGAGTGCATCGAGAGCGTGCTCGCGCAGACGTTCACGGACTTCGAACTCATCCTCGTCGACGACGGTTCCCCGGACAACTGCGGCGCGATCTGCGACACCTACGCCGCGCGCGACCCCCGCATCCGCGTCTTCCACAAAGAAAACGGCGGCGTTTCCTCCGCCCGCAATCTCGGGCTCGACCACGCCCGCGGCGAATGGATCGCATTCGTCGATTCCGACGACACCGTGGGCGAAAAATACCTTGAACACCTTTGGAGCGAAGGACCCGCCGCGGGAACGCTTGTCTTCTCCGGCCTCACCAATCTCGACGAAAAAGGACGCGAAACACGCCGGCTTCAATTCTCGGCGGGAACGCGTCCCGTCCGCGAAGCGTTCCGCGAGAAACAGCTTTACCTCTACGGCTATCCGGTTTCAAAGCTCTACGACGCCCGCGTCGTCGCGCGGGAACGCCTTCACTTCGATCCGGAAATTTCCATGTCGGAAGACATGCTCTTCATGGCGGATTACCTGCGCTTCGCTTCCGCAATCGCGTTCCGCGCCGCCTGCACCGACTATTGCTACTGGTTCCGCGCCGGCTCGCTCTCGAAACGCTACGAACCATTCGAAAACGCGTTCAAACTTTTCCTGCGGGAACGCGAAGCGTTCGAAAATCTGGGAATCTTCGACTTTAACGACCGCGAACGAGGTATGTTCCAATGGGGCTTCTTCCGAGCGATTTCCTGCCTTTATCGCCCGCCGTTCCCGCCGCGCGCCGAACGCCTCGAAAAACTGCGCCGCGCACGCTCCGAACTTCGCGGGAACGAATTTTCAGCGGCAGACATCAATTTTCGGAAACGGCTTTTTCTCACGAAACGTTTCCACGTTTTTGATTTCGTGACGAATCTTTTGTTCCGTCTGCGCTACGGCATGCTCGCGCCGGTGTGGATTACTTACCGCGCATGGGTAAACGCTTCCGCGCACCGCCGAAACAGAAAAAAAAAGGAGAAAGGATTAAAATGAACCTCCTTTTCCTATACGGCGCAGAAATCAACCCCGAGCGCGGCGGCGTGCAGCGCGTGACGTCCGTGCTCGCGGACGAATTCTCTCGGCGCGGGAACGCGCCGCATGGTGCTCATCACGGGACACCGCCGGGAAAACTTCGGCGAAGGCTTCATCCGCATGTGCACGGGCATCCGAGACCTGAATCTGAAATATCCGGGCGTCGATTTCGTCTATCCGATGCACCTGAACCCGAACGTGCGCAAGCCGATCCGCGAGGTCTTCGGCGCGGACGTTCCCGCGAACATGTTCTTCGCCGAGCCGCAGGAATACCTGCCGTTCGTTCGGCTGATGGAGCTTTCTTCGATCGTGCTGACGGACAGCGGCGGCATCCAGGAGGAAGCACCCGGGCTGGGCAAACCGGTGCTGGTGATGCGCGACACGACGGAACGCCCCGAAGCGCTCGCGGCGGGAACGGTGAAGCTCGTCGGCACCAGCCGCGAAAAAATCGTCGCGGAAGTCTCACCCTTTTCAATTTTAGAATGATGAGGAAGCAGATAGAGAATTCAGAAAACAAAAACGACGAATTCAAGAAACCTGTTTCTCACATTGTTTACCACACTCTTATGGTATGGTGCGCCTTCCGTTATGCGAAGCAATGCGCTCTACTGCTTTGTTTCAGCGGGAGATTTTGGAATTCGCGAAGCAACATGCTGCAGACGCTCGCTCTAACCATATTTTCAAACTTTTTTCAATCTCGCCACTCACTACCTACATCTTGGCCCGCACTAAAATTCTCCTGGACAGACTTCTAAAAAAAATGAATCTGAGCACCACATTTTCAGTCGTCATTCCGACCTACAAAAGAACGAAATGTCTCAAGGAGACTCTTTTGAGCATTCTTCTCTCGAGAGAGGAAATCAAAGAAATAATCTTGGTAGACCAGAGCGATTCAAAAATCGCAGAGGAAATCAGAGCCTTCGTCGAAGAATCGAAAAAAATATTCCAACCCTGCGAATTGACTTTGATTCATTCTGAACAACCAAGTTTGACTGCAGCAAGAAATATCGGTCTAAAAAAAGCTGCTTCTGATTGGGTGATTTTTTGCGATGACGACGTCATTTGGCCGGAAGGAATCATATTGAAACTCAAGGACCGCATAATTGCAGAAAGAGATCTCGTACTGATAGGAGGACTGAACTACGAAGGGAAAGGCGATACATACACTGAAGCCGTTTCAAGTATTATTTCATCTCGTCCGCAAAACCTATTCGTCCGCTTTTTACGTTGGCTTGTCGGGCGAGGAGGGCTTTCCGTGATGCGAGGGCACGCGTCACATGCAGTATTCGGGAAATTTCCGGAGGATATGAACGGCATTCGAGATACGGAATGGGCGATGGGATTCTTTTTTGCAATCGATCGTTCTTTCGTGATGTCGCAAGAATTGCTGTTCGACGAAAATCTTAAGAAATATGCTTATGCGGAAGATTTCGATTTTACACATAGGCTTTACCGCGTTGCCAAACGGCAGAGAAAGCGCTGCATTTTTTCGCCGGAAATCGGCGTATGGCATAAAGCAACACGAGAATGGCGTATCAGCCCGCTCTGGCAACAATATGCGCTTTTTATGAACCGCGTGTACATCGGAGAAAAGATTTATCGCAATTTCATAGAATACGCCTGGTTCACTCTCCGTATGGTCATTGCAGAAACTTATAACTTTCTGCTCTCCGTAAAAGATCGCAACTGGAAATCTTTCCTAAAACTGCATTTCGAATACTTCAAAAACCATTCCCGTATAAAAAAAGAAGGCTGGTATTTCCTGCTGGAAAGGGGAAATTAAAAGATGAGTCGCATCCCTCAACATCCATTTCAAGAGTCTACAGACCGGAAAAGCGTTTTCTTGCTCTTCTTTGGAAGTATATTAGCCTTTTCTGCCTATTTTTTTCTGCGCACACAAATCTATCCCATTCTCAACACTGCAGGCGGAATAATTATGTTGGCGCCACTCATAACGCGATTTCCACGTGCGATCCAAGTATTAAAAATGCCACCCGGAAAATTATGGTTTTTTGCTATTATTTTTTCCGCTGGGATGCTCGTCTTGAGAATGATGAAAAACGGACTAGATTCCGATACTTTGCTTATTGGAGATCTTTATCAATTCTCCTTGGCCTTTGCATTTCTCACCGCAGGATTTACCTTTTCCGTCCCCCAGAAGATTTTTTGCAAAGCAATTGTTTTCTATGGATTAGCGGTATCACTGGGAGGATTTTTCTTAATGAAATATCAAGGCGGAGGACTGACAGAGGTCTCTGGAGAATATGCGCTCTCCGCAAAAAATTCGATTTGTGTCATATGGGCAATTGCCGGAGCCCTGCTCTTTTGGAACTATCTTTACGGTTATTCCGGGAAAATTATCAAATGGTTGGGAATAGGAGCATTTACTCTCGTCTGCATATGTATTCTTTACGGCAGAGGACGAACTGCATTTCTTGCATTAATATCTTTTTCCGTTCTCGCTCTTTATAAAAAATTCGGAAAAGGACGATGGTATATTGGGCTCCTTGTTCTTTTGATTTTGGCAATCTTCTCATGGCTCTTCTTTCATTTTTTTGGAACTCCAGAACTTTTGAAAGAATCTTTTCTGAAAAACAAAAATGAAGACGACTTAAACAGTATCTCTTCTGGTCGCCTAGAGTTGATTCTTATGGGCCTCGAGGGATTTCTAGCACACCCTTTTTGGGGATGTGGGGACTTTAACGGGACGATGCCGATTCATTGCTACCCAGTCCGGATTCTCGCAGGAAGAGGCCTGATAGGAGGGTTCGGATACATGATTTTCTACTTTTATCTTTGCAAAACTTGCATGAAAAAGCTGGCGGATAGGTCCCTAGGAAAATTTGACGACATCGGAGTATATATTATGATTGTCCCTCTTTTCGGCAGTCTTGGAGAAATCTGCCAACCATATGGTCCCGGAAGTGTCTCCGGGATAGCCTTTATGCTCTTTGGAATCTATCTGCGCAAGGAATTCGAAGAAAAAATCCATCCTCGCGATAATCCCATCTCCGCGTATAGGAGGGCTGCGTAATGTCACGGGCGCTCTGTTTTTGGCAGAACATGCCCGCCATTCATCAAGTGCCGTATCAGCGGGAACTGGCGACGATGGGATATAAAGTGATGCTTATAGCGGACACGGAGATGCTTCCCGAACGCGCCAAGATGGGCTGGACGCGTCCGGATTTGGGCGAAATCGAACTGCGCGTCGGGCTGTCCTGGGAGGAGAAAAGGCGGATTTTGGAAACGCAGCCCGCCGACGCCGTGAATTTCGTTTCGGGCGTGCGCGGGTGCCGCGACGGGGGCAAGGTGACGGATTTCTGCATCGCGCGCGGTCTTCGCGTCGGGTGGATCGCCGAAACCTGGGACGCCCGCGGTTGGAAAGGTTTTCTGCGAACCTTGCTTTATCGTGCGGAAGCGCTGAAATACCGAAACAAACTCTCCTTCATTTTGGCGATGGGCGACAAAGGCGTTTCAGCCTATACGCGCGTCGGCTACTCGAAGGAACTGCTGAAACGCTTCTGGTACGTCGTCGATGCGCCTCCCGCACAAACGAAAAAGCAGCAGGACAAATCCGATTTGATAAAAATCTGTTTCGTCGGACAACTTTGTCCGAGAAAGGGGCCGGACTTGCTTTTGGAAGCGCTGAGCGGAATTCCGGGCGATTGGATATGCGACATCGTCGGGAACGGGGAAATGAGCGATGCGCTGAAAAAAAAGGCGGGAACGCTCAATCTGTCAGCCAAGGTGAATTTCGTCGGGGCGCAAAGCAACGAACGCGTCTTCGACTTCATTCGCCGAGCGGACGTCTTCGTTCTGCCGTCGCGTTGGGACGGCTGGGGGGCGGTCGTCAACGAAGCGCTGTTATGCGGAACTCCCGTCGTCTGCTCCGATGCCGCGGGAGCGGCATGCGTTCTCGACGGCGAGCTCGGATCCGCCTTCCCGAGCGAAAACGCGACCGAGCTGCGCAAGGCGTTGGAACGGCAAATCCGCCTCGGCCCGGTCTCCCCGGAAAAAAGAGAACGAATCCGCGCTCTCGCCGAAACGCGCGTTTCGGCGACGGCGGCGGCGAAATTCCTCCGCGAAGAAATTTTAACCGACGCGAAATGAAAATCCTGCTCAATGCGACTAATCTGGTGGTGGGCGGCGGCATACAGGTCGCGGCCTCGTTCATCGTCGAAGCCGTCCGCCGGAAAGAAGCGGACATCGAATGGCTTTTTTGCGTTTCGGCACAGGTCGCGGGAACGCTGCGGAAGCTCCTCCGCGCAGAGGAGATGCCGCCGCTGGAGATTTTCGAGCGGAACCCGAACCACCTTCTCGCGGGAAGAGCCGCGCGGAAACGGCTTCGCGGGCTCGCGGAAAGCTTTAAGGCGGACATTATCTTCACGGTGTTCGGACCGTTTCTGATGCGGTTTGCCGGTCAAGGAACGAGGCGGCCGACCGCACACCTTGCAGGGTGTGCGGTCGGCTGGTCAACCCACCCGAACCGCCTGGTCTATGAAAAAATCGGACGTCTTCAGACGCTGAAGCGCAAGATCCGGCGCGTCTGGGATTTTTTCTGTCTGCGTCGGGCGCGGTATTTTTGGATCGAATCGGACATCGCCCGCGAAGGGCTGAAGCGCGGCGCGGGAACGGACGACGCGCACGTCCGCACGATCCGCAACACCTGCGCCGGAGTTTTTCTGACGGCGGAAAAGCGCGAAGCGGATTTCGGCGCGAGGGAAATCCGCGTGCTCGTCATGGGCAATCCCTACGTCCACAAAAATTTCGACATCGTGCCCGACGTGCTCGCCGCGCTGAAAAGGCGCGACGCTTCGCGGAGCTACGTCTTCACGCTGACGGCGCCCGAAGACGGCGAGGCGTGGCGAAGCATCCGCGCGCGCGCCGAAGCGCTCGGCGCGGCGGACGGCGTGCGCACGGTCGGGAAAGTCGCGCTCGCGGATTGTCCGAAGCTGTATTCGGAAAGCCACGTCGTGTTCATGCCGACGCTGCTCGAAACGTTTTCCGCGACGTATCCGGAGGCGATGGCGATGCGGCGCCCCGTCGTGACGACGGATTTGAACTTCGCGCACGACATCTGCGGGAACGCCGCGGCGTATTATTCGCCGCTCTCGGCGGAAGACGCCGCGGGAAAAATCGTCCGCGTCGTCGAAGATTCCGCGCTGCGGGAACGCCTGCTCGCCGAGGGCGAACGCGTGCTCGCCGCCCTGCCCTCTCCGCGGCGGAAATACGAGCTGCTCGTCTCCTACATGCGGGAAATCCTCTTGGGGGAACGCGCCTGACGCGAACAACTGAAATTTCATCAATCTGAAAATCCGTATTAGAAAACCATGAAACAAATTTTGCAGAATTTGGGCAGCGGAGAAACGCTGCTCGCGGAAGTGCCGGCGCCGGGCGTGCGCGCGGGAAGCCTTTTGATCCGAACGGAAGCCTCGCTCGTTTCTCTCGGAACGGAAAAGATGCTCGTCGATTTCGGACGCGCGAACTTCATTCAGAAAGCGCGCAAACAGCCGGACAAGGTCAGACAGGTGCTGCAGAAGATCAGGACCGACGGGCTGTTTCCGACGATCGCCGCCGTGCGCAACAAGCTGGACCAGCCGCTGCCGCTCGGCTACTGCAACGTGGGGCGTGTTCTCGCCGTCGGCGCGGGCGTGAGCGGCTTCGCCGTGGGCGACCGCGTCGTCTCGAACGGTCCGCACGCGGAGATCGTCTGCGTTCCGAAAAATCTCTGCGCGAAAGTTCCTGAAGGCGTTCCCGCGGAAGAGGCGGCGTTCACGGTCGTAGGCTCGATCGGGCTTCAGGGCATCCGGCTGATTCGTCCGACGCTGGGGGAAACGGTCGTGGTGACCGGGCTGGGGCTGATCGGGCTTTTGGCGGTGCAGGCGCTGCTGGCTGCGGGCTGCGACGTGATCGGCGTCGATTTCGATTCGCGCAAATGCGGAC
The DNA here is from genome assembly GCF_050314555.1 of Candidatus Spyradosoma sp. SGI.093. NCBI lineage: Bacteria > Pseudomonadati > Verrucomicrobiota > Opitutia > Candidatus Spyradosoma > Candidatus Spyradosoma sp. SGI.093. Next base: position 444,410 of record NZ_JBNPNH010000002.1, read on the forward strand.
TGGCGCGCTCTTTCGGCGCGAAGGCGGTCGATCTGAGCAAGGGCGAAGATCCCGTGGCATTCGTCAACGCGGAAACGCGCAACCGGGGCGCGGACGCCGTGTTGATCACGGCCTCGACGCGAAGCGACGAGCCGATGCACCAGGCGGCGCAGATGTGCCGCCAGCGCGGGCGGGTCGTGCTCGTGGGCGTCGTCGGGCTGAATCTGATGCGCAGCGATTTTTACGAAAAGGAGATTTCCTTTCAGGTCTCGTGCAGTTACGGTCCGGGGCGCTACGACGCGGACTATGAGGAGCGCGGGAACGACTACCCGTTCGGGCTCGTCCGCTGGACGGAAGGCAGAAACTTCGAGGCGATTCTCGGGCTGATGAAAAGCGGGAAGATGAACGCGGCGCCGCTGATTTCGCATCGGTATCCGTTCGACGAAGCGCTGAGCGCCTACGCGAACCTCGGGGCTCCCGGCGCGCTCGGCATCGTGATGCATTATCCCGAAACCGCCGATGCGACGCGGACCGTGCGTCTCTCCGCGCCTGAAGCGGCGGGGAGCGCGAAGACCGAGCGAGGCGTCGTCGGCGTCCTCGGCGCCGGCAACTTCACGGGCGCGACGCTGCTGCCCGCGCTCAAAAAAACGGACGCCCGCCTGAAGGCCATCGTCTCCGCGAGCGGAGTGACGGGAACGCATCTGGCGAAGAAATACGGCGTGGAAATTTCGACGACGGACGGAAGCGCGCTTTGGAACGACGCCGAAATCGACACCGTCTTCATCACCACGCGCCACAACGCGCATGCCGCGCAGGCGATTCGCGCGCTGGACGCCGGAAAAAACGTCTACGTCGAAAAACCGCTGTGCCTGACGCCCGAAGAGCTGAACGCCGTCCGCGCGGCGATGGAGCGCAACCGCGCCCGCGGAGACGGCTCCCGCCTGATGGTCGGCTTCAATCGCCGCTTTTCGCCGCACGTTCGGGAAATCAAAAAGCGCCTGGACTCCGTTCCCGAAACGAAAGCGTTCGTGATGACGGTGAACGCGGGCGCGATTCCGGCTAATCACTGGACGCAGGACACGGCGGTCGGCGGCGGGCGCCTTTTGGGCGAAGCCTGTCATTTCGTCGACCTGCTGCGCTTCCTCGCGGGAACGCCGATCGCGGAAAGCCGCGTCGATTATCTCGGCGGCAGCGCCGGCGCGCTGAAGGACGTGTTTTCGATTTCGCTGAAATTCGCGGACGGAAGCATCGGCACGATTCATTATTTCGCGAACGGGGAAAAATCGTTCCCGAAAGAACGCCTTGAGATCTTCTGCGGCGAAAAAATCATCCAGCTGGACAATTTCCGCGTGACGCGCGGTTTCGGCTGGAAAGGATTTTCGAAGTTCAAGACGCCGACGCAGGACAAGGGGCACGCCGCCGCGATGCGGGCGATGATCGAAGCGGTCCGCGGCGGTGCTCCGAGCCCGATTCCGGAAGAGGAGCTTTGGGAAGTCTGCCGCGTCTGCCTGGATCTGGCGCGAGGCTGAACCGCGTCCGAGAAAAGGGGATTCGCATGCGTCGCGCATTTCGGATGATCCGCGTCTTGGGCGTGCGCTGGGCGCTGTTCCGCCTCCGCTACGCGCTGAAGACGCGCTGCGGATTTTTCGAGAAAAAGCTCCCGATGCGCACGTGGAGCGACCTGACGGAGAAGGAAATCTTCGATCCGGAGACGTTTTCGGGAACGCTCGAGAAGGACTATGCGGAATGGAAACGGAAAAACGCGCGCTCATTTCTTTTTCGAGCCGCGGATTTCCGCGACTGGCGTCCGCTGCTCGAGAGATGGGGAGCCTCCGCCGCGACCGAGGAAATCGAGAACCTGAAGGTCGGACGCGTTCTGTATTTTGAAAACGGATACGCGACCTGCGGCTTTCCGCCGCGCTGGCGCGAAAACGCGGTTTCCGGGGAAAGCACGCCTGCGGGAACGCACTGGAGCGGTCTGAGCGATTTCGGATTCGGCGACATCAAATTCATCTGGGAACCGTCGCGTTTCGGCTTCGTCTTCCCGCTGATTCGCGTCTATGCCCGGACGAGAGACGACGGCTGCGCCCGGATCTTCTGGACGCTTTTCGAAGACTGGTGCCGGGAAAATCCTCCGGAAACGGGCGTGAACTGGAAATGCGGGCAGGAGATTTCTCTGCGCCTCATGGCGTGGAGCTTCGCGTTTTACGCCTTTCTCGAATCGCCGGAGACGACGCCGGAGCGGCTCGCCCTGTTCGCGCGCGCCGTTTTCGAAAGCGCGCGGCGCGTGCGGGCGAACGTCGATTACGCGCTGAGCCAAAAGAACAATCACGGCGTGAGCGAATGCGTCGGGCTGATCTGCGCGGGAACGCTGTTTCCGGAATTTCGCGGAAGCGAGGAACGGCTTTCCTGCGGCGTGAGGAATCTGGAACGGCAGATCCGAGAGCTCGTTTATCCCGACGGAGGTTTTTCCCAGCATTCCCTGAATTATCACCGCGTGATGATGCAGGATCTGACGTTCGCGCTCCGGATCGCGGAAGTCAACGGCGTCGAGCTCCCCGAAATTCTGCGGGAACGTCTCCTGCTCGCCGCCGCCTACGCGCGGGATTTCGTTTTCGGGAACGACGGCGACACGCCGTGCTGGGGCGCGAACGACGGCGCGCACGTCTTCCGGCTTTCGGAATGCGGGTATCGCGATTTTCGTCCGCACCTGCAGTGCGTCGGCGTCGGATTTTCCCGCGAGCGTTTTTTCCCGCCCGGACCGTGGGACGAAGAAGCGCTTTGGTTTTTCGGGAAAGCCGCGCTCGACGCCGTCGGCGAAAAACGCGCCGCCGCGCGCGACCGCTTTTCCGCGACCGTCGCGGGAACGCACGTTCTGCGCCGCGGAGGAAACGCCGTGTTTTTCCGTTGCGGCTGCTTCGCGCATCGGCCGGGCGACGACGATCTGCTGCACGTGGACATCTGGCGCGACGGCGAATGCGTCGTCGGAGACACCGGCTCGTTCAGCTACAATTCGAAGACTCCGTTCATCGCCGAGCACAACGTCGTTTCGGCGGACGACGAACCGCAGATGGAACGCCTGAGCCGTTTTCTGAAGGCGCCGATCCGCGGAACGCTTCTGCGCGCGGACGCGCGCGGATTCTCGGGCGAACACGACGGGTATCGGCGACTGCGCGTTCCCGTGAGACATCGCCGGGATGTCGAAGTCGAAGAAGCGTCCGTCTCGATCCGCGACGAGCTGAGTTCGTCGGCGGAACACGTCTATGAAACGCATTGGGTTTTTCCGAAGTTCCGTGTTGAAAGAAGCGAAGTCTGCGACGGGCTGGAATTTTTCCTCCTGAACGGCGAAAAAACCGCCGGACGCCTGCGCATCCGTGCCGACGGCGCGGAGTTCCTCGGATTCTCCGTCCACAAAGGCGACGAAAAAAGCGGCAGAGGCTTCGTTTCGCCGCACTACGGCGAGCGGCTTCCGGCGCAGGTGCTCTCGGTCAGATTCCGCGCCGCCGCCGCACACATCCGCACGGACTTCGTCTTCCCCGCCTGAACACCCTGCCGGTCTCCCCGCCCCGCACTGATTCTTGCGGGAACGCCCCTTCAAAAACTGTGGAATAAACTGTGGAATAAAACGGGAAAAGCTCGGCGTGAAGCGCGATGCGCCCCCGCCAAATGCCAAAAGCCCCCTCCGCGCCGCGCCCCACAACGCAAAAATTTTGTTCGTAAGCTACAAAATTCATTCATTTTGAATTTTTATAGTTTACGAACTACAAAAACAGCAATAAATTTTCGCCATGAAAATCATCGAGCGAGAGTTTTATACGGAGAAAATCGAACCTTACGTCGATTCCGGCCTGATCAAGGTTCTTGTCGGGCAGCGGCGAGTGGGCAAAAGCTGCATCATGCGGCAGATCGCCGACAAGCTTGCGCGAAGCGGGAACGGCGCGAACTGCATTTACGTCGACAAGGAAGATTTCGCCTTTGCCGAAATCCGCGACGCGGCGACACTACTCGGCTACGTCGAACCCCGCCTCCGCGCGAAAAAGCGGAACTACCTTTTCATCGACGAGGTGCAGGAAATCACCGGCTTCGAGACGGCGCTGCGAAGTCTTCACGCGAAGGAACAATGCGACGTCTTCTGCACGGGGAGCAATGCGAAGATGCTCTCCGGAGAGCTCGCCACGGGTCTTTCCGGCCGCTACATCGAATTTGAAATTCGTTCGCTGGACTACCTTGAGTTTCTGAAATTTCACGCGCTCGAAGATTCGGACGCCGCGCTGACGCGGTACTTCACGTTCGGCGGGTTGCCGCACCTGGCGCACCTGGGGCTGGAAACCTCGCTCGCCGACGAATATCTGAAAAATATCTACTCGACCATTTTGCTGAAGGACGTCCTGGGGCGCATGGGACTGCGCAACCCGGCTTTTCTGGAGCGGCTTTCCGTGTTTCTCGCGGACAACGTCGGAAGCGTTTTTTCGGCGTCGAGCATCAGCAGATTTCTGAAGTCGAAGTCGGAAAAAGTCGCGCCTTCCGTAATCATAAACTACTTACATGCGATGTGTTCGGCGTTCATAGTCGAACGGGCGCCGCGCTTCGACATTCGCGGGAAAGAGCTTTTCGAGACTCGGGAAAAGTATTACTTCGAGGACATCGGTCTGCGCAACGCGCTCGTCGGAACGAATCTCGCGCGCGACGTCGCTAAAATCGCCGAAAACGCGGTTTTTCTTCATCTGCGGAAACTCGGCTACACGGTGAGCGTCGGCGAAATCGGGAACGCGGAAGTCGATTTCGTCGCGCAAAAGCAGGGAAAAACGGTTTATGTTCAAGTCGCGTATCTGATCGCCGACGAGAAGACGCGCGACCGAGAATTCGGCAATCTGAAAAAAATCGACGACAACTTTCCGAAATACGTGGTTTCGATGAATCCGCTCAACCCCGGCGGGAACGAAGACGGGATCCTCCACCTGCACATCCGCGATTTTCTGAAAAAAGAGGCGTTATGAGCCCGCCGCGGGAAGGCGCCCGGCGGAATTGCGGATTGCTCCCCGAAGGCGAAAGGCGTTCCCGCCAAGCGCCAAGCGCCAATCGCCAATCGCCAAAAGCCAACTGCCGCCAGTCGCCGCGCCCCACGATGCGAAAGCTTCGTTCGTAAGCTACAAAATGAATTCATTTGGGATTTTTATAGTTTACGAACAATAAATTCGGAGACACCCGCCTCCCCGCCGACGACTACGTGCTAACCGTCGACAGTTAATCGCCAAAAGCCGCCGAGCCCCGCGCTAATCCTTGCGGGAACGCCGCGCTTCTGAAAGAATGTTGCGCATGAGCCGTTTTCCCGCAGTCTGTTTTTTCCGAAAAGGAGGCGCACGATGATTTCCGCCGAGCGCATCCGCGAACTCATCGCGCACGGAGAAAACGAACGCGTCGAATTCAAATCCGCCGTCGGCGGCGTGCCGAAAAACCTCTTCGAAACGATTTCGGCGTTTCTCAACAAAAACGGAGGCGTCGTGCTGCTCGGCGTCAAAGACGGCGGCGCGTTCTCGGGGCTCTCCCGCACGGAGGCGCGCCGGCTCGCCGACGAAGTCGTGGCGCTCTCGAACAACGCGCAGAAGCTTTCGCCGCCGTTCATTCTGGACGCGGACGTCGTGCCGTTCGTGGACGAATTCGTCGTCGCGATCGAGGTGCCCTCGTCCTCGCAAGTCCACAAATGCAACGAAAAATTCTTCGACCGTTCCCGCGACGGCGATTTTCAGCTACGCTCGACGGAGCAGATTCGCCAGCTCTACATGCGCAAAAGCGACGCGTTCTCCGAAAACAAGATTTATCCTTACCTTACGGAAGACGATTTTGACTCGAAACTGATCGCCCGGGTGCGGCAACGCATGGTCAACCTGCGCCCGGATCATCCGTGGCGCGAACTTTCCGACGCGGAATTTTTCCGCGCGGCGGGACTTTGGCGGAAGGATTTTTCGGAGGGGACGGAAGGCTACACGCTCGCCGCCGTCATGCTTTTCGGGAAGGACCTCACGATTCTGAACGTCGTGCCCTATTTCAAGATCGACGCGATTCTGCGCCGCAAAGATCTCGAACGCTACGACGACCGCGTGACGATTCAGACCAATCTGATCGACACCTTCGATCGGCTGATGGCGTTCGTCGCGAAGCATCTTCCGGATCCGTTTTATCTCGAAGGGGCGGAACGTCGCTCGCTCCGCGACACGATTTTCCGCGAGCTGCTCGTCAACTTTCTGATTCACCGGGAATACGCGAACGCGCATCACGCCACGTTCACGATCGAACGCGAGTTCGCCGAAACGCGCAACGCCAACAAGCCGCGTCTTTGGGGAAGCCTGACGCTCGACAACTACGAGCCCTTCCGGAAAAATCCGTCGATCGCCAATATTTTCACGCAGATCGGGCTGGCGGAAGAACTGGGCACCGGCATGAGGAAAATCTCGAAATACATTTTCGAATACGCCAAGCGAGGCGGAATCGAATTTTTCGAAGAGGAACTCTTCCGCGCGAGAATTCCGCTTCCGCCGGAAGAAGAAAACGCACAAACGGACAAACAAGGCGAGAGCAAGAACGAGACCCGGAACATAGACAGAGACATAGACAGAGACATAGACAGAGACATAGACAGAGACATAGACGAAGAACAGAGAATTATTTTGCAGTATTGTACGACCGCCAAAAGCGCCCGAGAAATCTTTAAGCACATAGGGCTTCGCTACAACACGATGGCATTACGGAGAGTTCTCCGCCCGCTTCTCGAAAGCGGCCGACTCCGGCGCACAGTTCCCGACAAACCCACAAGCCGCCACCAGCGCTACGTCACTGTAATCTCCTTCGAGGGGCATAAATAAAGCAATACGCTTTTGTCCCTGAACAACGTCCACGGCGACTACCTCACATCGACGTGCTTCTCCGCCGGCTCGCGCAAAGCGGCGTATTCCGCCGCATGTCGTTCCCGCGCCCGGCGGAATTTCAAATCGATTCCCGAAGGAGAAATGCCGCCCCTTGCGGGAAATCGCCCTGCCCCATCGGCTGATGAAGGGCGTGCCAACTTCCGCCGGAAGACGACGAAACGGAAATGCTCCTTCTCGAAGATACCGGAGAGGATGTGCGTGCGAAACGAAGTGAGGAATGGAGTAAGGAAAGAAGCGGAAGTAAGGAAAAGAAGAGTAAGGAAAGAGACATGGGAGGAAAAGAATCTGAGAAAGCTCAAAGACGAGAGGCTCATCGTTCGGCGCGGCGGGCGACGTTACGGCGCTTGGGAAATCCTTCCCGAAACTGCGGAATAAAGCCGGACGAAGAGCGCTAAGCCTCGGCGCGGATTTCAGGCGTCGAGGCGGCGGCGGGGATGCGTGCGGCGGTGCTCGTCGCGCAGCTGCGTCCGCTCGACGGCGGTGTAGATCTGCGTCGTGCTCACGTCCGCGTGGCCGAGCATTTCCTGAATCGCGCGCAAGTCGGCGCCGTTCGCGAGCAGGTGCGTCGCGAAGGCGTGGCGCAGCTGGTGCGGGTGGATTTTTCTGCGGATGCCGGCGCGCTCGACTTCGCGCTGCAGAAAAGCCCAGAGCGTCTTGCGGGAAATCGCCCTGCCCCATTGGCTGATGAAGAGCGCGCTGCCCGTCTTCGGCTTGGCGAGACGCGGTCGCCCGGCGTCCGAAAGATATTCCCGCAGCGCGCGCACGGCGGAAGCGCCGACGGGAACGACGCGGTCCTTCGATCCCTTGCCGCGCACGCGCACGAGCCCGTCCTCGAGATTCAGCGACTGCAGGTCGAGCGCGCACAGCTCGGACGCGCGCAGCCCGCTGCCGTAGGCGAGCTCGAGCATGGCGCGGTTGCGCAGCCCCTGCGGCGAATCTTCCGCGGGCATGTCCAGAATCGCGGAAACCTCCGCAACCGAAAGCGTTTCCGGCAGCCGGCGCGCGAGCTTCGGACGCGCGACGACTTCGCAGAAATCGTCCGCGCGCGCTCCCGTCGCGACGAGCCGCCGCGAAAACACGCGCAACGCCGTAAGCTTGCGCGCCGCGCTCTTGGCGGAGACGCCGGCTTCGTCCAGCGCCTTCAGCCAGGCGGAAACGTGCTCGCCGCGGACGCCGTCCCACGTTCCCGCGAGCCCTTCGCGGCGCAGAAAATCGCAGAACTGCAGCAGATCCTTGCGGTACGCGAGCAGAGAATTGCGCGCGAGCCCGCGTTCGAGATCGAGGAACGCGACGAACTCGTCGAGCCCGTCGCGCATGGCTTCGGGCGCGATGAAGTTCGGCGGCGATTTCAGGCGGGACACGGAAACGCGGCGCTCACTCGACGCCGGAAATCCACCAACGGTCGAAGGGATTTTCGAGCGGCGGGAGCGATTCGAGCGCCGTTCCCGCGGCGCCGGCTTCGGCGCGCATTCCGGCGGGAGCGCCCTTCTTAGGCGAATCCAGCGCGACGACGGCGGTCTCCTCCACGCGCGTCACGAGAAAATCGATCCAGCGGCGCTCGACCGCCTCGGTTCCGAAGACTTCCCAGTCGCCGTCCGAATTGTGCTCGTACATCTGCTTCGTCATTTCCTCGACGGAAATCCCGAGCTTTTTCGCGACCGGACCGATGAACATACGATAGACCTCCTCCGTCGTGCGCATGGACTCGCGCAGCGAAGTCAGATTGGCGCGGGCGAACACGGAGGAAATCTGGTGGTGCAGAATCTTCGTGTTCTCGAAGCAGTAGGAGCGCTCCGCCGTCGTCGCGATGACGGCCGCCATGCTCGCCGCCATGCCCTTGACGACGACGTACACCGGCGCACGGCTGCTCTGCATCGCCTTCTGGATCTGATAGCCCGCCATGACGGAGCCGCCCGGCGAATTGTCGATGACGAGGAAGATCGGATATTCCGTGTCGCGCGTGTTGAGGAACGCGATCTGCCGGCAGACGCGCGCGGCGGATTCCGGCGTGACGGGACCGTTGAAATCGACGCGGCGGTCGGAAATGTAGAGCGTGCCGTCCACGAGCGGTTCCTTCAGGTATTTCGGCGCCGCGGGAGCGACCTTTTCGGTCTCGAGCTTCTTGGAATAAATCGCGGCGGGAGCAGCGAGCTCGTTGTTGAGCGACGCGACGCGCGCCTGCAGTTCGCGCGAGTCCGTCTCAAGCTCGGCGAGGCGGCGCTGTTTCGCGCGCAGTTTCGCCTCGGCGCGCGCGGTCGCGAGCGCGAGTTCGCGTTCGAGCTTCGCGCGTTCCTCCTCGATCGCGGCGAGCTTTTCGGCGAACGCCGCCGCGCGCTGCGCGCGTTCCGCGTCGAGACGCGCCTTTTCGAGCTTCTGCGGGAGCAGCTCCTGCTCCAGCTTCGCGTCGGCGAGGTTCAGTTCCGCCTCGAGCTTCGCGCGTTCGGCGGCGAGTTTTTCGACGCTCTCGCGGAGCGCCTTCATCGCCGCCTCGTTCGCGTTTTCGGGCGCGGGAGCGGGCGCCGCGGCGGTCTGTTCCGCGGGGACGGCGGGCGTTTCCGCGGGAGCGGCTTCCTCGGCGAAGGCGGACGTTCCCGCCGTCAGCGCGGCGGCGGCGAAGAACGCTGTTTTACGGAAGGGATTCTTGAAGAAAATCATGGCTTTTTCGGCTTTCTCTGTTCGGGGTTCAGCGGGCGAGACCGTAGCGGTTCTGCGGATCGTAGATCAGCCAGGCGTCGCCGGGCTCGAGACGCGGCAGCTCGAAGCGCGTTCCCGCGGAACCGGTCTCCGCGCCCGCGTCCGCGACGGCGGGAACGGCGGAATCGACGATGCGCTCCGCGACGTGGTCCACCCAGCGCATTTCCGCCGCGTCCCTGCCCCACGCGGCCCAGTCGCCCGTGGAAAAATGCTTGTACATGTCGGCGACGAATTCCTCCTGCGTCTTGCCGATTTTTTTGCAGACGGGCTCGAAGAGGCGCGAGACCCAGTCCCGCGTCTGCTTGAGCTGCTCGCCCATCGACGTCATGTTGCCCACGACGCTCGCCGAGGCCTGGTGGTGCAGAATGATCGAATTTTCGTAGCAGAACGAGCGCTCCGCGAGCGTCGTGATGATCGCCGCCATGCTCGCCGCCATGCCTTTGACGACGACGTACACCGGCGCCTTGCTGCTTTCCATCGCCTTCAGGATCTGATAGCCCGCGAACGCGGAACCGCCCGGGGAATCGCCGATGACGAGGAAGATCGGATATTCCGAGTCGCGGTTGTTGTAGAAATAGATGCGCTCGACGATGTAGCGCGCGGAATCGCCCGTGACGGGGCCGTTGAAGTCGATGCGCCGGTCGGAAACGTAGAGCGTGCCGTCCACGAAGGGATCCTTCAAGCGGACGGGCTCGAGCGCGGGAACGCCCCGCGCCTTTTCCTCAAGCCCGGAACGCGTCACCTCCAGGTTCAGCCTGCCGAGCTCGATTTCGCGGGAAAGGCGGTCGATGCGCGCGTCGAGCTCCTGCTCCTTCACCTGCGAATTGCGGGCGAGCATGGCGAGATTGTCGCGGGCGGCGTCGCGCGCGGCGACGGCGTCGAGCGTGCGCTTGGCCTCGTCGATTTCGGCGAACTCGGCGGCGAGCTTGGCGCGGCGCAGCTCGGCGGCGGCTTCGCGGCGCAGGCGCGCTTCGTTGCCGGGCGCCATGTCGCGGCGCAGACGCACCTGCGCGAGCGCGACTTCCGCGTCGATGCGGGACTTTTCCAGGCGCAGCAGCGCGACGGCCTCCGCCTCGAGCCTGCGCTTTTCGGCCTCCGCCTTTTCGGGAGAGATTTCTTCCGCGGGAGCGGCGTTTTCCGGCGCGGGCGCGGGAACGTTCTCCGCGGGAGCGGCGGCCTCGGCGGGAGGCTGTTCGGCGGGAACGTCCGCGGCTTCCTGAGCCGCCGCCGACGCGAAGGCGACGAACGGCAACAGCGCCGTCGCAAAAAGGATGTTCAGATCGTTTTTCTTCATAAAAAAATTCTGTCGTTGCGAGGGGTGGAAAATCGAAAAAATGTTCCGCCCATCATACGGAGCCCGCCCGCCGCGCGCGAGCTTTTTTGCGGACGTTCCCGCGGGA